>CAZMFD010000003.1:62849-95535 GCA_964565445.1 uncultured Geobacteraceae bacterium | reverse complement strand
GAGATGGCGGTTCAAGGCGCATCAAAGCCGAACTGATCGGGTTTATCGCCCCTAGGGGGACTTGTTTAACTTGAAAACGGCTTTTGGGTCCACGGAAAGCACGGAATACACAGACAAAACCTTTAAAGTATAGAATTTAAAGTCTAACCCTTTTTGTGAATGACTTTTCTTCTGGAATAGCTTTTCTTCCGTGTCTTTCCGGGTTTTCCGTGGACATCGGTTTTTCCCAGTTTTAAGGCTGCCAGCGGAGCCGCGGTTTGCGGGCGGCGGTGGCTTCGTCGAGACGCCGCCGGCGGGCTCGGGTCGGGGCCTGTTTGAGTTTGTCCGGTTCCTGGTCCGCTTCGGTGGCGATGGCGAGCAGGGCTTCACAGAATTCATCAAGGGTCTGTTTGCTTTCCGTTTCTGTCGGTTCGATCATCAGAGCCCCGGCTACCACCAGGGGAAAGTAGATGGTCGGCGGATGAAAGCCGTAATCGATCAGGCGTTTAGCAACATCGAGGGTTCGGCATCCACCCCCCAGATTTTCCTCGGAAAAGACCACCTCATGCAGTGAGCGTTCTTTAAAAGGCAGGGCGTACACCCCCTCCAGCCGGGCGCGGATATAATTGGCGTTGAGTACCGCCAGTTCCGTTGCCTGTTTCATCCCCCCGCCGCCCATGGCCAGGATATAGCTGTAAGCGCGCACCAGAATGCTGAAATGACCATAGAATGATTTCACCCGCCCAATCGACTCGGTACGCTCATAGTCGAAGCGATACTTGCCGCCCTCAGCGATGATGACTGGCAGGGGTAAGTAGGGAATCAGCTTTTCGGCAACACCGATTGGTCCGGCACCAGGCCCGCCTCCACCGTGAGGGGTGGAGAAGGTTTTGTGCAGGTTGAAGTGCATGACATCGATCCCCAGGTCGCCAGGGCGACTGATCCCCATCAGGGCGTTAAGGTTGGCGCCATCGCTGTACACCAGCCCCCCCTGTTCATGAACCAGATCGCAGATGGCGCGGATATCCGCCTCGAACAGGCCGAGGGTATTGGGGTTGGTAATCATCAGGGCGGCTACCTCATCAGACATGACGGCGGCAACTGCGTCGCAACTGAGAATGCCATTCGATTTGACCGGCACCACCTCGTACCCACACAGAGCGGCGGTGGCCGGATTGGTACCATGGGCGGTATCAGGAATGATGACCTTAGTGCGTTTGCTGCCGCGCGCTTCGTGCCAGGCGCGGATCATCAGCATCCCGGTCAGTTCCCCCTGGGCTCCGGCCGCCGGTTGCAGGCAGATGGCGGGAAAGCCGGAGACTTCAGCCAGCGCTTTTTCGAGTCGATACATCAGCTCCAGCGCCCCCTGATTCAGGACCTCCGGCGTCTGTGGATGAATCTCGGCAAAGCCAGGCAGCCGTGCGGCGACCTCGTTGACCTTGGGATTGTACTTCATAGTGCAGCTGCCTAAGGGGTAGAATCCGCTGTCCACCCCGTAGTTCCAGGTCGATAACCGTGTGTAATGACGAATAACATCAACCTCTGACAACTCAGGGAAGTCGGTGATTTCATCACGCAGCAGATCGGCAGATGGCAGCACGGACGGCACATCCGCATCAGGAAGGCTGTAGCCGATGCGTCCCGGCTGCGACTGCTCGAACAACAACAGCTCGTCAAGAATCAGACCACGGGAATCGGTTGATATCATTGTTTGCCTCCTGCCAGGGCGCTCAGTAATTGCTCCATCTGTTGTCTGCTGTTCTGTTCGGTGACGCAGATCAATAATCCGTTTTCAAGGCCGGGGTAATCGCGTCCGAGGGCTATCCCGGCGAGAATCTGCTGTTGTTCCAGGCGTTTTTTCAGATCGGCAATCGATTCGGGGCAGGTCACCACAAACTCATTGAATACCGGCGCACTAAAGGGGAGCGCGAATCCATCAAGGGCGGAAATCTGCTCGCGCAACCAGTTAGTGCGGGCATAGTTGATTTCAGCCAGCTTGCGCAATCCCTTCTTGCCATGGAGCGCCAGGTAAATGGAGACCATCAGGGCACAAATCCCCTGATTTGAGCAGATGTTTGAAGTCGCCTTTTCACGGCGGATGTGCTGTTCGCGGGTAGCCAGGGTCAAAACAAAACTGCGCTTAGCGTCGAGATCAAGGGTTTCTCCCACCAATCTTCCGGGGAGCAGGCGCATATCTTTTTCGCGCACGGCAAAGAAACCGATGCCCGGGCCGCCAAAGGACAGGGGGAGGCCGAAGCTCTGCCCCTCGCCGACAACAATATCGGCACCCAGTTCGCCGGGGGATTTGTACAGGGCCAGGGCCAGGGGTTCGGCAACGGCGGTAATGAGTCGGGCGTCAACGGAATGGACGCCGGCAGCAAGGTCTGAAAGTTGTTCAATGCAGCCGAAATAATTTGGGTAGCCAACCACCAGGGCGGCGACGCGTTCATCAAGAAGCGGTTCGACCTGTTCCAGCGGGGTCACCCCGTTGACAGTTTTGACATCGATCAGCTCGATATCCAGATAGCGGCAGTAGGTGGCAATGGTCTGCCGGTAGTGGGGGTGGACAGCGGTGGAAATGAGCACGCGGTTGCGCTTTTTTGCCGCCCTGACCGCCAGCAGCACCGCTTCGGCACAGGCCGAGGCGCCGTCGTACATAGAAGCGTTGGCCATATCCATGTCGGTCAGCTGGCAGATCATGGTCTGGAATTCAAAGATCCCCTGCAGGGTTCCCTGGCTAATCTCCGGCTGATAGGGGGTGTAAGCGGTATAGAATTCACTGCGACTGATCAGATGGTCGACCACCGCTGGAATATAGTGATTGTAGGCACCACCCCCCAAAAAGGAGTTCCAGTCGCTAACCTGGGCGTTTTTTGCCGCAAGGCTGCGTAATTCCTTCAACATATCAGCTTCCGCCAGTCCCGGTGGCAACTCCATCGGACGGGTCAGACGACAGTCAGCCGGGATGCCGGAAAAAAGAGCTTCCGTGTCGGCTACGCCAATGGTGGCAAGCATCTGTTCTATATCAGCATCGGTGTGAGGCAAATAACGCATAAAACTCCTTTTGGCCAGTGCTGCGGGGATTATGTGACGGCCGGCCGGGTGCGGGAATCACTCGTCAGCAACCAGCTCCTGGTAAGCGGTGGCGTCCAGCAGATCATCCAGTTCTTGAGGATTACTCAGGCGGATCTTGATCAGCCAGCCGTCTTCATAGGGCGAGGTATTGAGGATTTCCGGGGCATCGGGCAGCTCCTCATTGATTTCTACCACCTCACCGCTCAAAGGGGAATAGATGTCGGAGACCGCCTTAACTGACTCAACCACCCCAAAAGGCTTACCGGCTTCAAGATCGTCCCCAACCTCCGGTAGCTCGACAAAGACTACATCTCCTAGCTGACTTTGAGCAAAATCACTGATGCCGATGGTGGCGACGTCCTCTTCAATGGCAACCCACTCATGTTCTTCGGTGTATTTCAGTTCATCGGGAAAATCCATTATCTCCTCCTTGGGTGAAATCAGTTCCTGGTGTGATGTCTGATTGTTGTTTTGGTAGATTCGAGTTATGTCCGTACGTTCTGTTTCACAAAAGGGTATCTGTTCAGCACCGGGCTTTCGGATCCTATGCCAAGGGACGCTTGTCGTCATCCCTGACCGCTTGCTGTCGCCATCCATGGCGACAGACACCCTTGTCACAGGACCCGAAGCCCCTGTGCAAGGATAGAGCAGAATAGTTACACAAAAGGTAACGATATCCTTTCGGCACTCTTGGCGTTCTGGCGTATCTCAATATGCCACGATTGACCACTTGTTGCTGCCTGCCGATCGACCAGAGCGAGGGCTATTCCTTGCTTTAATGTTGGCGAACTGGTGCCGCTGGTGACGAAACCGACAGCACACCCGTCACATAGCACCGGATAGCCCTGGCGTGGAACGCCGGGAACCGTCAATTTTAGGCCGATCAGTTGGCGGGGGATGCCTAGTTCGCGGGCTTTGAGCAGTGCCGCTCGGCCAATAAAATCCCCTTTGTCAAGCTTGGTGATCCATCCCAGGCGCGCTTCCAAAGGTAAAATATCTTCTGTGATTTCGTGTCCGTACAGGGCGTAGGCTTTTTCCAGTCGCAAGGTATCACGGGCACCGAGGCCACAGGGGAGCAGTCCGTGGGATGTGCCGGATTCAAGTAACATCTGCCAAAGTTGGGGGGTATCGTCCGCCGGGCAATAAAGTTCGAAGCCGTCTTCTCCGGTATAACCGGTGCGGGAAATCAGCAGGTCGATGCCGGCAACTGCTCCCCGGGTGAAATGATAATAGGGCAGTTCATTTAAATTGACGCTGGTCAGCGGTGCCAGGATGGTCTGTGCCCGTGGCCCCTGCAGGGCCAGCAGTCCGTAGTTGGTACTGCAGTCCGTCAGGGACAACTCAGGATAGCTGCCGGCAGCAGCCAGGGATTGCAGCCAGGTAAAATCCTTGGCGGTGTTCGCGGCATTGACGCAGAGCATAAAGTGTTCGGAGTTGAAACGGTAGAGAGTCAGATCATCGACCACGCCACCATGCTCATAGCACAGAGCGGTATACTGTACCTGACCGTCTTTCAGTCTGGTCAGATCGTTGGTGGTCACATACTGAAGGAATTTCTGTGCGCTGCTGCCGCTGACTTCAATCTCCCCCATGTGCGATACGTCAAACAGCCCCGCTGTGGTTCTGACCGCCTGATGTTCGGCGATCACACCGGTATACTGTACCGGCATCTCCCAGCCGCCAAAATCGACCATTCGAGCCTTTAACTGGTGATGCTGAGAGTTCAAGGGGGTTTTCTTCATGTTGCTCTCCTCTGGTCTCTTGACAGTTCTCTTGTAGCAAAAGTAGAGCCCCAAGTATATGGCAGAACCAGTACAGAAGAAAATATGGAGATTTCTGTGGACATTTTCAACCTTTAACTTGTGTAAAACAACCCGGTCGATATAAGTTTCGGCTGTCGTTCTTTAATTTTTTTTCTGATCCAAGGTCTTCAACCATGGCAAACCCCCATCTGCAGGATCGAAAACGTCTGATCGCCATCATGTGGGTGTTGTTGACAATCGGCTTTGTGGCGATTTCTGTACTGGGGTACCAGGTTTCTCGTCAGGCTATTCGGGCAACCATCATCGATCAGGATTTGCCCTTAACTTCAAGCAATATCTATTCTGAGATTCAGAAGGATCTGGTTCGCCCGGTGCTGATCTCTTATACCATGGCCCACGATACCTTTGTCCGGGACTGGATTCTGCGCGGGGAGCAGAATCCAAATGAAATTGTTCGTTACCTTCAGGAGGTCCGTTTGCGTCATGGCGCCTTCAGCAGTTTTCTGGTGTCAGAAAAAACCGGGAATTATTATACCGGTGAAGGGGTTTTGAAAAAGGTCTCTCCCGATGAACCACGTGATGAGTGGTACTATCGGGTACGTGCAATGCATAAAGATTACGAAATCAACGTTGATCCTGATCTTGCCAATGCCGATGCCCTGACAATTTTTATTAATTACCGGATTTTTGATTACGCCGGCCAATATATCGGTGCGACTGGCGTTGGTTTGACGGTAGAAGCGGTACAGCGTCTGATTCAGGAGTACCAGTCACGTTTTGATCGAATCATCTACTTTGTTGATTCTGATGGGAAAATGGTGACCTTTGGTAACCATACACAGAGCCAAGACCTGCACCAGATGCCCGGCCTCGGCCCGATAATGGATCTGATTCTTAGCGAAAAGCGCGGCCACTATTATTACCAGTCTAGCGGTGACCGTTATATTCTCCATGTCAATTTTCTGCCCGAGCTAAACTGGTACCTTTTTGTTATCCAAAATGAATCTGTTGCTTTAAGCGGTATTCGCAACACCCTTTATCTTAATCTGGCAATCAGTTTGCTGGTGACCCTGGTGGTTATCTATATCACCCATCTGGTGCTGGTGCGTTACCAGAAGCGGCTGGAACGGTTAGCCTCAACTGATGAACTGACCGGTCTGCTGAATCGCCATGCATCATCTATCCTCTTTAAAAAACTGTTGCAGGATTTTCGCCGTGAGCCACGTCCGATCAGTATTTTGCTGGCTGATATTGATCATTTCAAAGAAATCAACGATCGCCTTGGCCATCGCTGTGGCGATCAGGCGTTGCAGCAGGTCGCTCAACTCTTGAGCTGTAGCCTGCGGGAGTCAGATCTGGCAGTACGTTGGGGCGGGGAAGAATTTCTTCTGCTGCTTAAAGGGTGCACCTTGCAGGAAGCCGTTCGTCTGGCTGAGGAGATCCGGGTAAAGCTTGCCCGGCAGAGTCTGCAGACCGATGCTGGTGACGTTACCCTGACATTAAGTTTCGGTGTGAGTGAATATGATGAAACAGAAACCTTGGAGCAAAGCATCAATCGGGCGGATGTGGCATTGTATCGGGCCAAGGATGAGGGCCGCAATCGTGTGACATGTGAGCCGTTAGGTTCAGCTGTAGCGGATGGATAAATTTGAACAAGGAGCGGCAAAAGCCGCTCCTTGTATGGGATGCTGAAGTGTTTTGTTGTGTTATCCCTTGGTGATGAGTTTATTCAGATTATTTTGATCCTGAATCTGCTCTTTGATGCGCTCACTGTTGACCTGGGCGACGATAATTTCACCAACCTCGGTACGGATATCACTGAATAGTCCAAGGGCCTGCATCCCCTCGGCCAGACGATGGTTATCGTCCGTCGGGGTAACGTAATGAACCGATACCGCTTTGTAGCGATGAATCAGGAACAGGGTAACCAGAGACATCAGGCGCTTTTTGCGAAAATCGGAGCGGAATGTGTTCTGGTCACGGATAGACAACATGTTACGTCCGCGACGGTCCTGAAGCACAGCAAAGACAATATTTGCTGTGATCTCTTCGTTAGAAATTACCTTCAGTTCCAACAACTCCGAGCCGGCTGTATGGGGGCGCAAAGCAATGCGCAAGTCGGCGGTGAGACCATAATGGTTGGTCCACACCTTCAGCTATTCTTCGAGACGTCGGGTGGGCACTTCAATTTCGATCAGATGCTGGAATTGGGTTGAGCCTTTACCCATGGCTTTGGTAGTCGCGGTGCCACCGGTCACTGCCATCAGAGCCGCATCGGAGCGTGGGCCACCGACGTAGGTTTGCGGCGTCTTGTACGGCGAATTAACCTGACGCAGCTTGCGTTGCAGACGGGCCAGCGCCAGCATGCCATCTTCTTTGAGGGCCTGGGCGAACTCTTCACCTGCCATGCCGTCGACCTGATGGCCACCGTAGGTGATAAAGTTGAAGACAAAGCCCATTTTCCCAAGTTCAACCGGGAACTGGCGCATTTCATCTTCGCTCATGCCGGTACTGTCCCAGTTAAAGGATGGTGACAGATTATAGGCCAGCATCTTGTCAGGATAAGCCGCATGCATGGCGTCAGCAAAAATTTTCGCGTCGTGCAGATCGGCGGTTTTGGTCTCCATCCAGATAATGTCGGCGAAGGGAGCAACTGCCAGGGACTTGGCGATAGCGTAAGGGATGCCACCCTGGACCTGATAGTAACCTTCAGGGGTGCGGGCGATATCGCAGTTCCAGACGATATTGAAGCCCATGCTCCGGGCCTTTTCACGGCATTCCTCAACGGCAGCGGTTTCCACAAAGGCGTGCCACTCATCAATGCTCATGGGCAGTTCGGCTCCTTCATCAAGATGAAAGGCCATGACATCGGCCACAGCGTCACCATAGGTCTTCATGTTGGCGTCCATCTGCCACATATCGAGCAGGCGGGTTGCCGCATTGTCGAGGGCGTTGTTGATGTCCAGGGTGGAGCGTGATGACAGAGTATTGATCAGTCGGTCGATTTCTTTCGATAGACCGGACTTGTCGAGCCATTCATCCGCTGCGGCATAAGCTGCATCCGAAATCCGGTACATCAGGTGGCCGTTAATTTCGGTAATCCCCTTGTTGAAGAACTGTCGCATCACCGCCAGAAATGCCACCTTGTAGCTGGGGACATTGACCTGGGTTGCCCCGAGAATAAAGCGATGATCGCGTTCATCGCCACGTCCGTCAAGGAAGGTTGCGGCTTCAGCATCCGTCCGGGCAACGACAATCCCGCTGACCTTCATCAGATCAAGCTGGAAGCGCGCGGCATTAAGGCGTTTGATCTGTTCATCCACCGGCACCAGAACCTTGCCGGCCTGGTGGCCACATTTTTTAACGCCCGGCTTCTGATCCTACCGGGATGTTGGGTTCCATCCCCCTGCCAGAGGGCATAGTTGCCGTTTGTATCCGGCGTATTGACGGCACGGCGCACCCGGTCTTCGTAGTTGCGCATGTAGCCGTAAGTCATGACAATCGATTCGATATTCGGATTAATGAAGTCAGGGTCCCAGCAATTGGCATCGGAGACACTATTGATATAATCCCAACGACCGGTATTGAAGCCGGCAAAATGGCGTCCCAGTGCCGCCCGGATTTCCATCAGCTGGAAGGTTGCCTCAAGCTGCTCTACCAGCACATAGGCTTTGATGGTTCCCACCGCAAGGCCCAGGTGGGTTTCAAGGGCAGCGAGCAGCCGGTTCCAGAATCCGGCTTCTTCAGCCGTCTGAATCTTGGGCAGATAAAGGACGATGGAAGACCCTGCCGTCTGCAGGTTGACGCGGTTATTGACAACATAGAGGGTCATGTCAACGATGGAGGCAGAGAAAGGTTGTCCATTCAATCGTACATGGCGATCATCCAGGTGCAGACCGCGAGCCCGGAATATTTTGGTGGTGAAATCGAGCTGCTTGCGCCAGTCGGTGATGGTGTCGCGCCCGAAGAACCCCTGGGCCCAGGCGTTCATCTCTTGGGCAACTGACTCGGCAACTTCCAGGAACTGTGGATCCCGGGCAATGGCAAGTTTAAGGCTGCGCTGATTATCCAGCGACAGGGTGTTCGTCTGTCCCAGCGCGTCCTCACCGTCAAACATCCAGCCGTCTGCACCGGACAGCAGGGCGTAGGCCACATTGCGCAAACTTGATTTGATCGGAGCTCCCGGCTTGGCTGCCGGTCTGGTTCCCTGCAGCCACTGGCGCTGCAGATCGTGGGGGATAATGGCGCCGACAAAGTTGCCGTCGCGGGCATCCTGAACGCGGATGCCGATGCCTTTAATCTCGGATTGTGGATCCAAAAACCCGATTTTCTGTCCATCTTTCATGCGCATCAAGCGACGGCGGGTGCGCTCGTCCATCAGGTGTTTCTGCTCGGCATCAAATTGCGCCATGAAGGTCAGGGCTGCCAGTGCTTCCGGTGTGTAGATGTCAGAATAGTCCTGTTCAAGATGATCACGGATCTGTAATCGAAAGGTTCCGGGGGTACTTCCATTCATGAATTTCCTCCTACTGTAGGTCAGGGGTACAAAGAAAAAATCGACCTGATTTGTCGCCATTGTCACCAACAATGTGGTAAGAAAGAACATGTAGTGTCCCCAGGCCAGGCATATTGATAAAAAAGAACAGCTTTATAAATTATTTTTTATCAATTTTTAATAATAGTGAAATTGGTTTTTTTGACTAAAGCCCACGAAATTAGTTCTATATCCACAAATAACGGGTTTTTAGCCCTTTTGATCGTATTTTTTTCATTTTTAGCCAGATGAAATCTTGTGCAGTTGCGGTTTGGTAACAGGATTTTACTTTTGTTCAGCAATATGGATAATTGGCCCCGCTCGGAAATTCTGGAGGATTGTCATCCGCTCTTCTAACGGGGGACCGGGGCTGTCACCGTGATCTATGAATTGCTTATTTTTTCAAAGAGGAGAAAACATGAGTACTGCTACATTCTATCCCCCCCAGCGAACCCTGATGGGCCCTGGTCCCTCCGATGTCAGCCCGCGCGTCCTTGAGGCGCTGGCGCGACCGACGATTGGCCATCTTGACCCGCGCTTCATCGATTTGATGGATGAGCTTAAAGAACTCATTCAATATGCTTTTCAGACCCGGAACAACCTGACCATGCCGGTTTCTGCGCCAGGTTCGGCGGGGATGGAATGCTGTTTTGTCAATCTGGTTGAACCCGGCGACAAGGTCATCGTCTGTCAGAACGGGGTCTTTGGCAGTCGGATGAAAGAGAACGTTGTGCGTGCCGGCGGAACGGTCATCGCGGTAGACGACGAATGGGGCAAAGCGGTTGATGCCGGCAAGCTTGAGGTCGCCCTCAAAGCCAATCCAGATGCGAAAATTGTTGCTTTCGTTCAGGCCGAAACCTCTACCGGGGTCCTTTCCGATGTCCAAGCCCTGACTGCTTTGGCCCGTCAATACGACTGTTTGACTATCGTCGATACGGTAACGGCTTTAGGGGGCGTTCCCGTGCTGGTCGATGAATGGGGTATCGACGCGGTTTACTCCGGGTCACAAAAGTGCCTTTCCTGCGTTCCCGGTCTTTCACCGGTCAGTTTCAGCACCGTCGCACAGGATAAAATCACCAATCGCAAACACCCGGTACAAAGCTGGTTTCTCGATCTCAACCTGGTGATGGGTTACTGGGGCCAGGGGGCAAAGCGTGCCTATCATCACACCGCGCCGGTCAACGCCCTCTATAGTCTTCACGAAGCCCTGTTGATACTGCGTGAAGAAGGGATTGAACATGCCTGGAATCGTCATCAGTACCACCATCAGGCACTGCGTGCCGGGTTTGAGGCGATGGGTCTGGAGTTTCTCGTAGCAGAAAATGAACGCTTGCCCCAATTGAACGCGGTAACCATTCCAGCCGGGGCAGATGATGCCGCCGTCAGAGCCAGGTTACTACAGGACTATCAGCTTGAAATCGGTGCCGGTTTGGGTGTCCTGGCCGGCAAGGTCTGGCGGGTTGGGCTGATGGGGCATGGCTGCACGCAGAAAAATGTTCTCTATTGCCTGGGCGCAATGGATGCGGTACTCGGCCACCTGGGTGCCGCAATCAATCAGGGCGCCGGCGTCAGGGCAGCGATGGATTACTACTCAGCCGACCGCTGAAGTTGTGCGTAGCAAGACAGCAACATCGCACGGGCGACAGGAACGATTCTGTCGCCCGTGGTCTTTTATCCACAGTTGAATCACTATGACTTCTGTCTCGCTGTCATTGCAGTTGACCCCGTCGGAACATGTCTCTAGAATAGGGGGTTAGCCAAGCAATGATGGCGTTGCAAAAAGTCCGTCCTCCGGCGTTACGGCGTTTTTCAGGACCTTGACATACTAATATGTATGCCTGCGCCCCTGAAAAACCACCAGGCCTTGTAGGACGAAATTTTTGCTTAGCCATCCCATGACTTTTTGCGAGAGCATCAAGTAATTGCCGGTAGTTTAGACTGGCACATGACTTAACAAATTCCGGTATCTGTACCGGATGGAGGCACAAGATGGCAATTCGCGAGATACTTCATTACCCTGAACCCCTGCTGAAGAAAAAATCAGCGCAGGTAACGGTTTTTGATCAACAGCTGGTCCAATTGGCACAGGATATGGTCGAGACCATGTACGATGCCCCCGGCGTCGGGCTGGCGGCGCCCCAGGTCGGTGAACTGCTGCGTTTAATTGTGCTGGACTGCTCTGCTTCCGACGAACCGGCCGATTTGATTGTTGCCGTTAATCCGGAAATCATCGCTGCTGCAGGAGAATCTTACGAAGAAGAGGGGTGTCTATCGATTCCCGGTTTCTGCACGGCGGTTAAGCGTCATCAGGAAGTGACCCTGCGCTACCAGGATCCGACCGGACAGGTTCATGAGCGGCATGCTGATGGGCTGCTGGCGGTTGGAATTCAGCACGAAATCGATCATCTGGAGGGAATCCTCTTTGTCGATCGCCTGTCACCCCTGAAGCGCTCGATCTTCAAGAAAAAATATCTAAAGATGCTCCAGGAACGGGAAGTCGAACATGAAGCCTGAGCAGATTCGCACCGTATTTATGGGAACCCCGGAGTTTGCTCTACCGACGTTGCAAGGGCTGCTCGACGCCCGGGTTCATCTGGTCGGGGTTTATACCCAGCCTGATCGCCCCAAGGGACGTGGCAGGAAGCTGGCAGCGTCACCGGTCAAAGAGCTGGCTCTGGCCCATCAATTGCCGCTGTTTCAGCCCGAGCGTCTGCGTCGACCCGAAGCGGTGGAGGAGTTGCGTCGACTCGCTCCCGATCTGATTGTCGTCGTCGCTTATGGTCAGATTTTACCTAAATCGGTGCTTGAGATTCCGCGCTTTCAGTGCATCAATGTTCATGCCTCATTACTGCCCAAATATCGCGGCGCCGCGCCGATCAACAAGGCCATTGTCGATGGTGAAAGTGAGACCGGGGTGACTACCATGCTGATGGATGTGGGATTGGATACCGGCGCCATGCTGGTCAAACGCAGCACCCCCATCGGCCCTGATGAAACCGCCGGCGAGGTTCACGACCGCCTCGCCCTGCTCGGGCGTGAAGCGCTGGAAGAAACTCTGCAGCTGATTTGTGCCGGTCAACTGACCCCGCAAGAGCAGGATGATGCGGCCAGCACCTACGCACCGATGATGAGTAAGGAAGATGGTCTGATCGACTGGAACCGCAGCGCCCGCGAGATTCACAATCAGGTGCGCGGTCTTTATCCCTGGCCCGGTGCCTATAGCTGTCTGGGTGACCAGGTGCTTAAAATTGCTGCTACCTGCGTGGACGATATGGCCAGTGGTACCCCGGGCGAGGTCTTAAGTGCTGATGGCGGCGGTGTCCGGATTGCCTGTGGTCAGGGCGCGTTGCTGATCGGCGCATTGCAGCTGCCGGGCAAAAAACTTTTGGCGGCGCGTGATTTCCTCAGTGGCTGTCCGTTGCCGGTCGGTACCTGTTTAGAGCTGCCTGCCTCTGCCCCTGCCGTTGCTGATACCGAAGGATTATCATCCCCTTGATACGCCCTCTCCAACAGGATGCCCGTCATAGCGCCTACACTGTGCTGCAGCGTGTGGGAGACGGCGCCTATTCTGATCTGGCCCTCGATAGTGAATTGCGCCGCTGCGCCCTTGACCAGCGCGACCGGCGCTTCGTTACCGAACTGGTATACGGGGTATTGCGCTTGCGTGGGCGCATCGATTTTGCCCTCAGCTGTTTTTGTAATCAGCCTCTGTCGCGCCTGGAACGTGAAGCTCAGTGGTTGTTGCGCATCGGTGCTTATCAGCTGTTGGAGATGGACCGGGTACCGGCCCACGCCGCAGTCGATGCCACCGTCGAGCTGGCGCGCAAGCTGGGGCTGGCCAACCTCACCGGTATCCTCAATGGCGTGTTGCGTGCCCTTGATCGCGGCCGTGCTGACATCCCTTGGCCTGAGCCACAGCAGATCCGTCCCTATCTGGAGCGGGTCTGCAGTCTGCCGACCTGGCTGGCCAAAGAGGTGATGCGCAATCTACCCAACCAGCAGGCTCGTGCCCTCGGCGAAGCCCTGGCCCAGCCGCCGCGCCAGAGCGTCCGCGTCAACACCCTCAAAACCGACCGCGACAGCTTCCTCGCCACCCTGGCCGCCGCCGGTCACGAGGCGCTCCCGTGCCCTTTTGCCCCGGAAGGGGTGGCACTGGAACGCCGTGGAGAACAGCGACTGCCGGGGGATGACGAAGGACTTTATCAGGTTCAGGATGAAGCCAGTATGCTGATAGCGCATCTGCTTGATGTCCGGCCGGGCCAGCGCATCCTCGATGCTTGTGCCGCGCCCGGTGGCAAAACCACCCATCTGGCCGCGCTGACCGCCAATCAGGCCGAAATCGTCGCAGTGGACAAGTCGCCACAGCGGGTTGAGCTGATTGAACAGGGGGCGCGCCGTTTGGGTTGCAGCAGTATCAGCACCCACGCCTGGGACATGACCGTCCCGGCGGATTTTTTGTCGCCGGAAAGTTTTGACCGGGTGCTCCTTGATGCCCCCTGTAGCGGTATTGGCGTGCTGCGCCGTAACCCGGAGGGGCGCTGGAATAAAACCGCCGCTGATCTGCGCCAGTTGGCCGCCTTGCAGCTGCGCCTGCTCGCGCAATCGGCTCCACTGCTACGACCCGGTGGCTTGTTGCTCTATTCGGTCTGCAGTTTTAGTCAGATCGAGTCTGATGATGTCATCGACAACTTTCTCGCTGAGCACACAGGTTTCACCCTGGAGCCCCTGACCTCAGCAATGCCGACTCAGTGGGCTCCCCTGTTTACCTCGGCCGGAACCCTGCGCACCTACCCCCACTGTCATGAGGGGATGGACGCCTTTTTTGCTGCGCGTTTGCGTCGTAAAGAGTGATATAGCAAGGATGTTACCATGATGAAAATTGCCCCTTCAATCCTGTCTGCTGACTTTTCCCGCTTGGGTGAAGAAATCCGCGCCATCGACCAGGCGGGAGCCGATTACGTCCATATCGATGTCATGGACGGTCATTTTGTTCCCAACATCACCATCGGCCCGCTGGTGGTTGATGCGGTACGGCGCGTTACTGACCTGCCCCTTGACGTTCATCTGATGATCGAACATCCGGATCGCTATGTTGGCGATTTTGCCAAGGCCGGTGCCGATCTGATTGTGGTTCACGTTGAGGCGACAACCCATCTCCATCGGACTATCCAATTGATCCGCTCATTGGGTAAAAAAGCCGGTGTCTCCCTGAATCCGGCGACCTCTCTGACCACCCTCGATATGATTCTGCCCGACCTTGATCTGGTCCTGCTGATGACGGTCAATCCCGGCTTTGGCGGCCAGTCGTTCATTGAAAGCTGTCTGCCGAAAATTGCCCAACTGCGTCAACGCATCAATCAGCTGGGTAAGCCCATCGAGTTGGAGGTTGACGGCGGCGTCAAGGTCGATAATATTGAGCATATTGCTGCCGCTGGCGCTGATGTTTTTGTTGCCGGCAGTGCGGTTTTCGGTACCGGCGATTACGCCGCAACGATCCAGCAGCTGCGTGATAACGCGCTGGCTGCTCGCGGCTGATTCAATCTGATGAATATCAATGGGAGACTCTCATGCGCCGCTTTTCACTGCTGCTACTCTTAGTCGCGGGTCTGCTGCTGTCCGGTTGTGCGACCCTGACCGGTGGCGAAACCGCCAACCTGCCACAGATCACTGAGCGTTTTACTGAATCCATGCGCTGGAAAGACTGGTACGGAGCCGCCAAGTTTGTCAAGGCAGAGCAGCGCCCGGCGTTCTTTGAGCAGTTCAAGGAGGATCCTGACCTGTTCGTTGTAGACAGCCGGATTCAGAATATCCATCCGGGTGCTGACGAGGGCACGGCTGAGGTTGTCTATCAGCTCGAGTATTACCGTCTTCCCTCCAGTCGCATTGAGCGCTGGACCTGGGAGCAGCAGTGGCAGAAACAACCGAGTCGTTTTGCTGCTGAAACGGTGTGGTTGATTAGCGAGCCACCACCACTGCTGCCGTGGAACCGGTAGATCTTCAACACGAATCCCAACAATGTGTTTTTGTTTGTCTTTGTGGTGGTTTCCCTGTGTTTTTCCGGGAAAATTGCCTTGATTTAAAACCCTGGTTTGTGTTATCTACCTGCATACTGTATACGATCCAGTGCGTTAAAAATCGCCAGAAAGTCTGGCTTTTCTCCCTATTTACGGGGTTCTCGACTTTCCTTATTCATGGGAAGTCGAAGCAGGTCAAAGGAGGCCGGTTTGTCGAAAGTTGCATTTTCCAGCTGGGGGAGACAGGTTGTTGATAATCGCCAGGGCGGCGATGCCGAAGTGCCGGTCGCCAAAAAGAAATTTCCGGTAACCTTTGATGGCCAGAAAGAAATTGCCGCCTTTATGGGCTGGGATGGCCTGATTGTCAATGACCCTGATGTTGATGTTGTCGCCATGGCGGCAGAGTATGCCCGCCGGGTTCAGGAAGATTTCTGCTGTGCCAAGTGCTCACCCGGTAAAAAAGGCACCCGCGTGATGCAGGATACCATGGCGCGGATCGTCTCAGGTGAAGGGCAGGAAAGTGATCTGGAAACCATCGAACAGATTGCTGAACTGTTGCAGCATTGCAAATGTACCCTGTGCCCGAGTTCAGCAGTTCCCATTGTTGATACGGTCAAGCACTTCCGCGATGATTATCTCGCCTACATCAATGGCTCCTCGCGCAAAGCAGCGGCGGTTGATTACAAGGTCAAGCTGACGGCCCCCTGTCAAGACAAATGTCCGGCTCACATTGATATTCCTGCCTATATTGAAGCTATTAAGGATCGCCAGTTCGGTGAGGCCCTTGAGGTGATTCGTGAGAGCATGCCGTTGCCTTCAGTGTGCGGTCGCGTTTGTCCCCACCCCTGTGAAACCGCCTGCCGCCGCGCTAATGTGGACAACCCGATCAGTATCATGGTGCTCAAGCGCACGGCATCTGATTATGAATGGAAGCATAATCACCAACCGCCGATGCAGCCTAAACCACGTAAAAGTAAAAAGGTTGCTATTGTCGGTGCCGGCCCGGCCGGTCTGGCTGCCGCCTACTATCTGGCCATGGAAGGCTATCCCTGCACTATTTATGAGTCCCTGCCCGAAGGTTTTGGTGGCGGCATGATCGCTGTCGGGATCCCCGCTTACCGGATGCCGCGCCATATCCTCCAGCGCGATATCGATATCATCTGCTCCCTGGGCGTAGAGATTCTCTACGATACCCATGTTGGTAAAGATATCAGCTTGATAGAACTCAAAGAAAAGTTCGACGCCGTACTGCTGGCTCCCGGTGCCCATAAATCGAAACCCATGGGTGTCGAAGGCGAAAAGGAAGACTATCAGGGCTCACTGGCTGGAGGTATCGAGTTCCTTCGGGATGCCTATATGAATAAGCCGACGGGCATGGGGAAAAAGGTCTGTGTTGTTGGTGGCGGTAACACCGCGATCGACTGCGTCCGCGTCGCTCTGCGTGAAGGGGCTGAGGATGCGATTCTGCTCTATCGTCGGACGCGCAATGAAATGCCCGCCGATTCCTGGGAAATTGATGGCGCCGAAGAAGAAGGGGTGCAGTTTGAGTTTCTGATCCTGCCGAAAAAAATTGTGGTTGATAAGCAGCGCAAGGTTACCGGTGTTGAATGCGTGCGGATGGAACTCGGAGAACCTGATGATTCTGGCCGCCGGCGCCCACAACCGATTGAAGGTAGTGAATTTGTGGTTGAGTGTGACACCCTGATCCCGGCCATCGGTCAGGATCCGGAGCTGTCTTTTATCACCGAGGATACCGGTATCGCTATCACCAAGTGGAATACTGTGGTGACCAAGTATGTGCCCCTCAAAAACGCTGATGGACGTGATTTGAACGATGCCATGGGAAATCCCCTGTCGCGGATTCTGATCACCGATATGGATGGTGTCTTTGCCTCCGGTGATGCGGAAATCGGACCTCTGACCGTTGTCGCCTGTGTCGGCAACGCTCACCGCGTTGCCCATGTGATTCAGCGTTGGCTCGAGGAAGGGGAAGCCTATCTGACCGACGAGGATTTCCATGATGATATCCTGTCGAACCTGGGTGTTTACGATAAAAATGAAAAAGTCTCCTGGCTGGATGCTGTTGATCGTTTCCATCAGGCTGAAGTTCATGGGCGTGAACGGGCATCGAAAGGAAACTACAGCGAAGTGGAGCTCGGTTATACCGACAGCGTGGCCGTACAGGAAGCTGAGCGGTGCCTGCGCTGCTACCGGGTCTCAATGATTGCAATTCAATAAAACACACGATGGCTGGGTGCGGTGGCGTCTGCAATGACGCGCCGGAATGACGTCCGCCAGTATTTGAGGTGAACACAATATGGTCAACCTGACGATAGACGGCAAGTCGACAAGCGTCCCCAAAAGCTCAACGATTCTTGAGGCTGCGCGCCAACTGAACATTCATATTCCAACGTTGTGCTGGCTGAAAAAAATCTCGACAACAGGTGCTTGTCGTATCTGTGCGGTAGAAATTGCCGGCGTCGATCGCCCCATGACCGCCTGTAATACCCCGGTCAAGGAAGGGATCGTCGTTACCACCCAGTCAGAAGCTCTGACTAAGGCACGCAAGCAGATCATGGAGTTGATTCTTCTCAACCATCCCCTTGACTGCCCGGTCTGTGATGCCGGCGGTGAGTGTGATCTGCAGGATAGCTGTTTTGAGCTCGGGGTTAATCGTCAGCATTTTCAGTCGGAAGATGTCAATCCGCCGACCATCGACCGTTGGCCGTTGATTCAGCAGGTTCCCTCGCGTTGTATCATGTGTGAGAAGTGCGTCAAGGTTTGCCATGAGCTGATGGGTGCAGATGCGCTGTTTGTCAATGACAAGGGGGATCGTGCCTATATCGACAAGCGCGTCGAAAATTGCATTTACTGTGGCAACTGCGTATCCGTCTGTCCGACCGGGACGATGATCTCCAAGCCGTTCAAGTTTAAGGCCCGCCCGTGGGAGCTGCGCAAGACCAGATCGATCTGCACCTTGTGCCCAAGCCAGTGCCAGATCGATATCCATGTCAAGAACAATGAAATCTACCGGATTACCGCTGATGATGAGACCACCAGCAATCAGGGAACCCTGTGTATCGGTGGTTTTTTTGGTTACGGCTATGTCAACAACGCCAAGCGTCTGACCGCCCCCCGGATCGGTGAAAAAACGGTTTCCTGGGATGAGGCTCTGGGCTATCTGACGAAAGAGATTGCGCGGATCAAAAAAGACCATGGCCCGGCTGCCATTGCCGGACTTTCTTCGCCGCGCCTGAGTAATGAAGAAAACTATCTGTTCCAGAAGATGTTTCGTGCGGCTATCGGCAGTAACAATATCGATTCAGAGGCCCGTTTTGGTGCCCTGCGTTCCTTGCGCGCCCTGAACAAGGGAATCGGACTGCGTGGCGCCAGCAATCGCCTGGAGACGATTGGGCGTGCTGATGTGGTGCTGGTGTTCGGCGCTGATCCCAGTGCTGAAGCCCCCGCTGTCGACTGGCAGATTCAGGACGCAGTGCGTCGCGGTGATGGTCAGCTGATTATCGCCAATATGCGCCAGATCCATCTGACCCAGTTTGCCAACAACCAACTGACCTATCAACCCGGCAGTGACATTGAACTGGCCCAGGGCCTGGCCAAGTTGCTGATTGAGGGCGATCTGGTCGATCACGACGATCTCAAACAGACGGTGGAAAATCTTGATGAACTAAAAGCCGACCTGGCCGGGATAGATCTGGACCAAGTCGTCAGCACAACTGGTATCAGTCTGGAACAGCTGCAAGAAGCCGCCAGAATGATCGGTAATGCTACCAATGTAGCGGTAGTGTTCGGCGGTGATATCCACCGTTCCGTCAATGGCGTCGCCAAGGCAGCAGCAATCAGCAATCTGGCGATTGTCTGTGGTGCCCTGAATAATGAAGGTGGGCTCTTCCCGATCGACGAAAAGGGCAACAGCCAGGGCTTATTGGATATGGGCGTTTATCCCGAATCCCTGCCCGGCTATCAGCCCTACGGAAAAACAAAAGAAGCCTTTGAGAAAGCCTGGAGTTGCAAATTGCCAGAAGGTGGGCTCGATGCCGACGGTATGCTCAAGGAAATTGAGGCCGGCAATATCCGTTTCCTTTATCTCGCCGCCGTGAATCCCCTGTCTTTCCCCAATAGTACACGCTGGTTGAAAGCCTTGAAACAGGTGGAGGTACTTGTTGTTCAGGATATTTTCCCCTCGCTGATCAGCGGAATGGCCCAGGTCGTCCTGCCGGGCGCGACATTCGCGGAAAAAGATGGCAGTTTTACCTCTCTTGATCATTCGGTTCGTCCCGTTCACCAGGCACTGCATCCGCTGGGTGAGAGTCGCGCTGATGCCGTGATCTTTGCTGAACTGATCGGACGGCTGACGAATTCCAGTACCCTGTACAACCAGCATGGGGTCATTCAGGAAGTTCAGTCCTTGACCGATCTTTATCAGGATATTTGTTTTACCAGCAAAGACTGGCATTCAAGTCTGAAGCAAGCCTGGCAAGTCGCTGACAAGAGCCTGGTTTATCAGCCAATCAGCGCCAAGGATGAGGTTAAGGGGTTGCAGTTGCTGGTCAGTTCTTCCATGGCTCATTTTGGAACTACGTCGACCTTCGCTCCGGCGATTTGTGAAGTGGAACCGGAAGGCATGCTGAATATCAGTACTGAAGATGCCAAAGATGTTGCCGTGCGCGATGGTGAAAAAATAAAAATCACAGGTGCTACCGGTGTTGCAGTGGTGGCCCGGGCGCGGATCTCAGAGCAGGTTCCCAAAGGCTTAATCTATGCCAGTGCGAACTTCAGCACCGTTGGGATTACCGGCCTGGTGGCCGATGGCGATAACCGCACAGCGGTTCAAATAGAAAGGGCCTGATCACGGCTTCTGGTTATAATAACTACATAAAAGCCCCGGTCCTGCCGGGGTTTTTTTTGTTGTAAATGGGTGCAAATAGAGCTGAAACGCTCAGCGGCGATTACGAAGATACTTCTGCACTGCGTTATTGTGCTCGCGCAGGGTGCGGGAAAAATAATGGCTGCCATCGCCGCGAGAAACAAAATAATAGTAATCTGATTCCTCAGGAAAGACGGCGGCGAGAAGGGCTGCTCGCCCGGGACTGGCAATCGGTCCCGGCGGCAAACCATAGATAATGTAGGTGTTGTAGGGAGTGGGGGTGTTCAGGTGCCGGCGAGTGATGGAGCCCGAATAATCCTCGACCCCATAAATGACCGTCGGATCAGTCTGGAGGCGCATATTGAGGGCCAGGCGGTTATGAAAAACCGAAGAGATCAGTGGCATTTCTTCGACTACACCGGTTTCCTTTTCAATGAGGGAAGCCAGGGTGACGTGTTCGTGGAGTGAAAGGCCTAGTTGCCGAGCAGCTTCATGTTTTTCAGCACTCAGGTTGCGCTGTAACTCCTCGACCATCATGCGCAGCAGCGCCGCCTCTGTTGTCCCCGGGACAAAGCGATAGGTTTCCGGAAACAGGTAACCTTCCAGACTGTCGGCTTCAATGCCAAGACCGGCGATAAATTCCTGATCTCGCGCCAGTTGCCATAAACGCGATGCCTCACCATACCCTGCGGCGTCAATCCGTTCAATAATCTGTTGCAGGGTATAGCCTTCAGGGATTGTCAGACTGACCCGGTCGACATCTCCCCGCACCAGTCGCTGCAGCACCTCGTTTGCGGTTGCCGGTGCAACAAAAGTGTAGCGGCCTGCCTGAACCTGCTGTTCTTGATCGTGCCACTTGGCTAACAGGCGCAGCAGTAAGGCATTGCTGATGACTCCTTGTTCTTCAAAATGACGTGCTACCCGCTGTAGGCTGCTACCGGGGGTCACCTCAAGAGAGATGGCCTCAGGTGGGCTAACCGGGGTAGTCAGCAGCCACCAACCGGCAGTTGCTAACCCACCGGTTAGCAGACAAATCAGGATGATGAGGATCAGTAAAAAACGATGCATATAGGACTAAAAGTTAAAGCGGTTTTCAGTGCCGCTACGCAGGCGTTCGATATTGCCCTTGTGGCGCCAGATGACAATCGTAGCAATCACCAGAGTAACACTAAAGATTGGCCACGAGGCGGTGGTCAGATAGACCGCCGGGGCAATAGCGCAAGCGGCGGCGATGGATGCCAGGGAGATATAGTGCCAGCGCCACAAAAACAGCACAAAAACCACCAGCACCGTCAGCACTGCCAGGGGCGATAGCACCAGAAAAATCCCCAGAGCGGTGGCAACCCCCTTCCCGCCTTTAAAGCCCAGATAGACCGGAAAACAGTGGCCGACAAACGCAGCCAGGGCGATTAGCGCCAATGAGGTTCCGGTCAGGGCAAGTGCCTGTTGGGCGAACAGCACTGGAATCACACCTTTAAGGCAATCACCAAGCAGGGTAACGATGCCGAGCTTGCGCCCAGCGACACGGTAAACGTTGGTGGCACCAATATTACCGCTGCCGACTTTGCGGATGTCATCCTTGCCAAACAGGCGTGTCAGGAGCAGCCCGGTGGGGATGGCACCAAACAGATAGGCACAGATGGCCAGAACAACCAGCATGTATTCATTCTCCCAACAAGGTGTGGTAGTTTCAGTTTGCGCTGCCTTGTTTTCCAGTGGCCATGACTTTGCGATATTCGCGGATCGCGCCGTGAAGCGCACCGGCCGCCATGTTGGAGCAGTGCATTTTCTCCGGAGGCAGGCCGTCAAGGGCATCGGCAATCTTCTGGTCGGTGATGTTTAGGACATCGTCGAGGGCAAGTCCCATGACCATTTCACTGGCAACGGATGCCGTGGCAATGGCTGCCCCGCAGCCGTAGATCTTGTATTTGACGTCGGCGATCCGTTCATTTTCGATTTTCAGCGACAACAGCAGGGAGTCGCCGCAGGAAGGTTCACCGACCTGCACCAGTACCGTCGGCTCGGCAATGATGCCGATGTTACGGGGATTGTTGAAATGCTCCATGACTTTTTCGGTATACACAGGTCGACTCGTTAGTTTGGAAGAAAAACATTCTCTTAAGACAAATGGGGATTCTATCCCTGAAGATGACAATGCCGCAACCAAAAGAATAAATTATCCCCAGTTGTTCTGATTTATCAGTTCGGACACAGCGCAAGCGCCTGTCTATGTGGTGCTGAACAGCCCGATGGCCAGATACAAAAAGCCGATAATCACACCAAACATGAAGGTCAGAAAGGCAAAGCGCGCCAACAGCTTGAGCCCGAACTCCCTGGTGGTCGGGGGCTTGTTGTTGTCCAGAACAAATGACCAGGCCAGGGCGAGAGCTGCCGCTGCCAATAGCCCGTACATGTAAACTTCAAGAATATCCATCAGTGGCATCCTTCTTGTTACGGTATCGCATAAGTGTCGGGGACGACCGACAAACCGACGTGCAATATAGCATTAACGGACAGCGGCAGACAAAGGATTCATGTGCTATGACACGTGCATTACTCAGAGGGTTATGATTTGCCCTAGCCCGTTCCCGCAATCCATGCTATAGCTTGGCAACACGAAGACCACAGGCCTCGCCTTAAGTGGTCTTTTTCTATTGGATATGTAAAGAGAGAAAAAAACAACGATGATTAGTGCTACAAACATCTGTCTGGCTTATGGTAAACGAGTTATTTTCAACAATGTTAATATCAAGTTCACCCCCGGTAACTGTTATGGACTGATTGGTGCCAACGGTGCCGGCAAGTCGACCTTTCTTAAAATCCTTGCCGGAGATTCGGAGCCTGATAAGGGCGAAGTCACGATCAACAAAGGATTGCGCCTGGCGGTATTGCGGCAGGATCAATTTGCCTTTGACGAAGAAACGGTCTTCAATACGGTCATCATGGGGCATAAAAAACTCTATGAGGTCATGATCGAACGTGAGGCAATTTACAGCAAAAAAGAATTCAGCGATGCCGATGGGGTGCGTTCCGGTGAGCTGGAAGCGGAATTTGCCGAATTAAACGGCTATGATGCGGAATCGGAGGCCGCCGTCCTGCTTAATGGTCTCGGTATTTCCGAAGCCCTGCGTCAGAAGAAGATGAAAGAGCTGGAAGGGGGCGACAAGGTACGGGTGCTGCTTGCCCAGGCCTTGTTCGGCAACCCTGATATACTGCTGCTCGATGAGCCGACCAATAACCTGGATCTGAAATCGATTCAATGGCTGGAGGAGTTTCTGAGCCGCTTCCAGAATACGGTCATTGTCGTTTCCCACGATCGCCACTTTCTTAACCAGGCCTGTACCCATATTGCCGATATCGATTTCGGTACTATCCGCACCTATGTCGGCAATTATGATTTCTGGTATGAGGCCAGCGAGATGGTCCTGAAACAGAAACAGGATGCCAACAAAAAAGCGAGCGACAAGGCCAACGAACTCAAGGAGTTTATCGCCCGCTTCAGCTCCAACGCCTCCAAAGCCAAACAGGCAACCTCACGAAAAAAACTCCTCGACAAGCTGGAGATTGATGATTTACCCACCTCATCGCGCAAATACCCCTTCATCATTTTCAAACCCGAGCGCCCCTGCGGCAATATCATCCTCGAAGTGACTGACCTGAGCAAAACCATCGACGGGGTCAAGGTTCTCGATCGCTTGAATCTGGTCGTCAACAAAGGCGACAAGATTGCTTTTGTCGGGGGCAACAGTCTGGCCAAAACCACCCTGTTCCAGATTCTCTCAGGCGAACTTGAATCGGACAGTGGCAGTTACCGCTGGGGTGTCACCATCACCTCTGCCTATTTCCCCAAGGGAAACAGCAGCTACTTTGCCAAGCAGATGAGCTTGATTGACTGGTTGGGGCAGTTTGCTCCGACCGAAGGGGAGAGCTTTGCCCGCGGTTATCTGGGCCGCATGCTTTTTTCCGGCGATGAAGCGACCAAGGCAACCACGGTCTTAAGCGGTGGCGAAAAAGTCCGCTGTATGCTCGCACGGATGATGCTGACCAATGCCAACGCCCTGATCTTTGATGAGCCGACCAATCACCTGGATCTGGAATCGATCACCGCTCTGAACAACAGCCTGATCAGTTTTCCTGAGGTGATGATGTTCACCTCTCACGATCACAAGTTTGTCGCGACAACCGCCAACCGCATCGTCGAACTGACCCCGAATGGGGTCATCGACCGGGTCATGAGCTTTGACGAATACCTCGACAGCCCTGACATCACCGCCCTGCGGACCAAGCTCTGTCAGGGTGTTGCCGAGATGAAACTATAAGCTGGCTACCTACACCGCTCCAGAAACATAAGAAGCAGAGGGTCGGGATTCCTTCGGAAGGGTGTCTGTCGCCATGGAGGGCGACAGTCAAGCGGCCAGGGATGGCGAAAAGCGTCCATGGAGAAGGGATCCCGGCCCTCTGCCCGACGTTATTGACGTAACCTGAAACAATAAAAGGAAATCACACGTGGCCCTGCCCTGGAAAACCCTTGATCAATTTTTGACCGAGAATGGCGAGACCCTTGAACTGCGGCAGCGCGGCGCCGGGGACTTTCTTATCACCATCGGCACCCAGATCCTGATGAACAGCAAGGCTCAGCGCTCCGAAATTGCCCTGGGCAAGCTCGGCTGTCAGGGATTGCAGCAGCATCCGGCTCCGAAGGTTCTGGTCGGAGGGCTGGGGATGGCCATCACCCTGCGCGCCGTTCTCGATCAGCTCCCTGCCGCTGCCACAGTAGTTGTCGCTGAGATGAACCCCATCGTTCACAACTGGTGTCTCGGCCCGCTGGCAGAATTGACCGCTGCGGCCACCGCCGACCCGCGGGTTGAGGTTGTGATCGCCGATGTTGCCGAGCTGATTCGCCAGTCACCGGGAGCATCCTTTGATGCCGTCATCCTCGACCTCTACCGAGGTCCCCACCCCCGCACTGACCATCGCAACGACCCCCTCTATGGCAGTTGCGCGATTGAACGCGCCCGCAACAGCTTAAAGTCGGGGGGAACCCTCGCCGTCTGGGGAGAAAACCCCGATACCGCCTTCGAGCAGCGCCTGGCCGCAGCCGGTTTTTCGGTGCGCGTTGAGCGGCCAGGCAAAGGCGGCTATCGCCATGCGGTCTGGGTGGCGCAGAAAAAAGGATAATAATGTGGAAATATTTGAGTTGACCGGACGACCCTTTGTCGAACTCTGTGACCTGCTCAAATTGACGGGAAGTTGTTCCAGTGGCGGCAGTGCCAAGCTGGCGATCGCCGCCGGGGAAGTGAAGGTTGATAATCAGGTGGAACTGCGCAAACGCTGTAAAATCCGCTCCGGCCAGATCGTTGAACACGGCACAGAGCGGTTTAAGGTTGTTTAGCTCAGGGAAAAATCCAGAAATTGTCCTCTAGTGGACCCTCGACTAAAGCATGCGGGGGGTGACGAACTAATGATCTGCGGGAAAAATAATGAATAGGTGACTCATCAGAACTTATTCTATTTCTGCGGCAACGCGGGCGACTTCGACGCGGTTGCGCCCATATTTTTTTGCCTGATAGAGAGCGTCGTCCGCTGCCTTGACCAGCGCATCGATACCTTTGCTCTGGTTGATGTCGCTCGCGGCGACGCCGAAGCTGATGGTCACTGCGAGACCGTTATCGGTGTTATCGATGGTGTCGGTACTGACTGCAAGCCTGAGCCTTTCCGCAAAAGAAGCCGCATATTCAGGGTTACAATCGGGCAGGACAACCAGAAACTCCTCACCGCCATAGCGCCCGATAAAGTCATAGGAGCGCATCAACGAGTGCATCTTGGTGGCGATGGTCCGCAGTACCATATCGCCGGCGAGGTGGCCATAGGTATCATTAATCTGTTTGAAGTTATCGATATCGGCCATGATCACGCCGACCTGCTTCCCTTCGCGTTCAGCCCGATCCAGCTCGTGCGCCAGATTGCGCAGGATTTCACCATGATTGAGCAGTCCGGTGAGGGGATCATGCAAGGCCTTGGTGCGAAAATCATTACGAGCCTGTCGCAGCTCGTCCTGCAGTTCGATGATGCGTTGTCCTGTTCGCAAGCGCAAGCGCAGCTCGTGTTGTTTGAATGGCTTGAACATGTAGTCATCGGCACCGGCTTCCAGGCCAGTCATCAGATCTTCATCCCGCTGCAGGCAGGTCAGCATCATAATATAGGTGTAGGAATCTTTTTCTTCTGCCCGAATGCGCTGACAGACCTCAACCCCCGTTAGCCCCGGCATCATCCAGTCAAGGAGAGCCATCCCCGGGGGGTTGTCAGATTGCAATACATCTAGTGCAGCATTGCCCTCGGCAACGGCAACAACATCATAACCCCAGTAGATCAGATTTTTTTTAAGAAGAGTGAGTAGCGCCGGATCATCTTCTGCAACAAGTACTCTCATAGTGTCTCCATGGTTAGCCAATCTTCAGCCCGCCAAATGGGTATGATAGCCCCTCCCGGAGCCATGTAGATTCGAAATAACAATCATAATGATCAAATTGATAGCGCTGACGAATATAATTCTAGATGAAAATTCTTGATTTGCAAGCGGGAGATCAGAAACTGTTCCTGTAGATAGTAATTAGGATGATACCAATTTATGTTGTTTGACAACTAGTGGGTCTTAGTGAGCATGATACAAGGGATGGCTGCCGCCTACAGTGGGTGAAAGGTCAGGGACGCTGAATTGATACAATGGCGTTTGAAGGTGGGCGCCGGACCATCATCAAAGACATGCCCCAGGTGTGACTCGCAGCGACTGCAGACCAGCTCGTTGCGGGTCATGAACAGGCGACGATCAACGCGCGTGGCAACATTTTCCGTTGCTACGGGCTGATAGTAGCTGGGCCAGCCGCTACCGGAATCGTACTTGTGATCGGAGTGGTAGAGGTCATTGCCGCAGCCGGCGCAGCGGTAGACACCGCGCTCCTTGTTGTCGAGCAGATTACCGGTAAAGGCCCGCTCTGTTCCCTCTGCACGCAGGACGTCATACTGCTGTGGAGTCAGCAGCTCGCGCCACTCGGTTTCACTGCGAACAATTTTATCCACTTCGAGGTAGGCGTCTTTTTCTACAGAAAACACACGGACGGTTGACTCGTTGTCAGTCATGGCTCTATCCTTATCAGCTTGTGTTGAGAATCCCCGTGTCGCCAGCCATAACATCCCCAGTTGCGATGCCAGCAACGTCAGTAACTGTCGTCTGGTAACAGAAGATTTTAACGTTTTCATTTCTCAAGTCCTTTAATAGTTGACCTTTGTGGTTTTATTATCATATGTTGACCCGCTGAAATGCAAGAGACCCAATAAAATTGACCCTTACCAATTTAATATTAAAAAGAATGACCCCTGTTGGTGGGTTGTGTTAATTATTGTTGAAACCCTATACGGCAAGGAGAATGGCCATGCCATCCAAATGTAAAGTGACACCCTGGTTAGCTACCGCCCTGTTGTTTTTGTTCACCCTGAGCTCAACCGCTTTTGCTGATGAGTTGTTGTCGTTCAAGGCCGGTTATCAGCTCCTGAGCCCTGAAGGTTCCATTGCCGGAACTGTCAACGGAGTCGGCCAGAAGATTGATGTAGGTCGCGACCTTGATCTCGATGACAGCGGCGGACTCACCGGCGAGGTGGCCCTGCAGCTGGGCAATTCCCGCCTCGCATTTAACTACCTGCCGATCAGTTTTTCCGGCACCGGCACCCTCAAAGTCAATGGTACATTCAACGGTCAGAGTTTCTCCGTTAATGATCGGGTAAAAAGTGAACTGGATATTGCCCTTTACGATATCGGTTACACGTATTTTTTGCTCAACCTGGATGATCTGCCGAGCCGTCTGCAGCTTGGCGTTGAGTTGGCGGTAAAAATAGCCGATGCTGAAGTCATGTTGAGGAATTTAGGCACCACAGGAAGTTTGATTTTTGAGGAAAAAGAATCAGCTTTGGTGCCCATCCCCACCATCGGTGTGCGTGGGCGTGTTGCCCTGGCTGATTTTATCGGTCTGGTAGGTCGGGTAGGTTATATGGAATACGATAATAACCAGTTTCTGGATGCCGAGGCTCAGGTGGAGTTTTCGCCGTTACCAACACTTGGCCTCTACGCCGGTTATCGCTATTTCGACCTGAAGATTGATGAGAGTGACCTGTTTGTGGAAACAGAGTTTTCCGGGCCCTTTGGCGGGTTGCTGGTGCGCTTCTGATCCAGCCTAATCTAGGTTTTTTTAATGTCATGCGGCCGCTTCAATTCATTTTGGGGTGGCCGTTTTGCATCTGCTGGCCATTATCCGTTATGCTGTAGCTGTTGTAATTTCACCGGATAGCCGCGCGCATTAAAAAAGGATCTTTACAGATGGCAGCCAAAGTGATTCCGATAAAAACATCGCAAAGCAAGATTGCACGCATTATTGACGAGGCGCTGGCGAAGCATCCCCCTGACCAGAGTCCGGAAGTCATGGATTGTTTGAAAACGGAGCTTGAAAAAATTATTGAAACATACTTTATTGATGATATCCCCGAAGTGTCCCTGAAACTACCGTCAGATTTAACCCAGGAGCAATTCGATGACATTAAAAATGGCCTTGGCCAGCTGTTTAGCAGTTACAATCAACAGATGCTCGAACGCTCCAGTCAAGTTTTTCGCGATCTCTATCAAGCCAAGCTGGAAATCTGCCGACTGCGACATCGGCATCAGGCCACGGACAACTAATGGCGGCTAACGACATATATCCCCTTGTCTTGTTAATGGAAAGAAAAAGATGCCCACTAATTTTGATCTGATTGTTCTTGGTGCCGGTACCACGGCATTTGCCGGTGCTCGTATTGCTGCTGCTGCAGGTAAAAAGGTTTTGATGCTTGAGCAGTCCCACTTGGGCGGTACGTGTGTCAACTGGGGATGTATTCCCAGTAAAACCCTGATTCACAAGGCGGAGATGTATCATGGCGCACGCAAAGGAGAAGGCTGGGGGCTGAATCTTCAGGCCGGAGCCCCGCATTGCGGAACCCTGATGCCGTTAAAGCAAAAGGCCGTGGTGACGGTACGTGAAACCCACTATCAACGTGAGGTCGATCACTCGCCGAATATTAAGGTCATCAAGGCGCGTGGACATTTTGTTTCTCCCCGTGAAATAGAGGCCGGCGGAACCCGCTACACGGCGCCGCAGATGTTGATTGCCACCGGCGGTGAGCCGCGCGTGGTGCCGATCCCCGGCCTTGATAAGGTTGATTTTCTGACCAGTTATAATTCCCTGCATCTTCCCTGCTTTCCGCAGTCGATTGTCATTCTCGGCGGCGGTGTTATTGCCCTGGAGATGGGCCAGATGTTTGCCCGCTTTGGTACCAAGATCACCATTCTCGAACGTGGACCCCGCCTGCTGGCTGAATTTGATCTGCGCCTGACCGAACAGTTCCGCATGATGCTTGAGCAGGAAGGAGTTGAAATCCTCTGCAATGTTGAGGCCCAGCGGGTCGAAAAGCACGGTGACAATACCTGCATATTTGCTTTGATCAATGGTGCTGAAGTCGGTTTCAGTGCCGAACGTCTGATGCTTGCCATCGGTACCTCGCCGGTAACGAAAAATCTTGGGTTAGAGGAGATCGGCGTGGAAACCGATGCTGGTGGATTTATCAAGGTTGATAGTCAGTTGCGTACCAACGTGCCGGGAATCTGGGCCGCCGGCGATGTGACCGGTGCGCCGCTGATCGCGCCGGCCGGCGCGCGGGAAGCCCAGATTGCGGTTAAGAATATGCTTGATCCGAGCGGCAATCATTCCATCGATCATCGATTTTCGCCGATGGCGGTTTTTGTCGACCCCGAGTTTGCTACCGTTGGTCTCACTAAAACCCAGGCCGAAGCGCAGGGCTATGCTGTTGTGAGCACCTATGTTGACCTCGAGCGGGTGCCCAAGGCCCATGTCATGGGGGAGATGCTCGGTGGTGTGCTGCTCACAGCTGAACAGGGAACCGGAAAAATTCTTGGGGTGCAGATGCTCTGTCCGCGCGCTGCCGATATCATTCATGAGGCAACCCTGGCGATCCGTTTTGGTCTGTCGGTGGTCGATTTAAGTACCACTGTTCATGTTTACCCGAGTATCAGTGATGGTCTGCGTCAGGCGGCGCGAGATAATGCCCAGGTGCAGGGGCTGCTCTGATTCGGCCCGATGCCACAAACATGATTTTATCACTTCCGCCTCGCTGATTCATTTAATCGGGTGTTTCAATCACCTGATCCTTCCTCCGTTTGCCAACTCATGTTATAAAGTCACAGATTTTGTTCGGAGATCCTGACTGACAATGAGGCGCCATGATCCGTCTATTTTCCCGCTTTCTCAACAAACTGAAAATTCGCTGGAAAATGCTGGTGATTATCCTGCCTCTGATCATCGTACCGATTTTCCTGCTCGGTGCGATTATCGGTTATGTTGCCACCCGTCAGGCCTACGAAGGCCTGACCGAAGTCAGCCGCGCCGACCTTGATCACATGGCCAGCTTTACCCTCGACCTGCTGGAAAATCACCACCGCCAGTTTGAGGTGTATCGTGATGACAAGAAAAAGATTGTCGAGCAGGAGATGAAAAGCCTGGTTGAGCTGGCCTTCGGCGTTATCAATGAACAGCAACGCCGTCAACGGATCGGTCAGATCGATCTTGAGTCGGCACAACAGGCAGTGGGTAACAGTTTCAAGGAAGTCAGTATTGGCACCAGTGGCTACCTGTTTGCCATGACCGGCAACGGCACCTTGACCGTACATCCCGCACGTGAAGGGGAGAATATCAGTGCTGCGCAGGATGAAAACGGCTGGTTTTTTATCCGCGAGATGAAACAGCGTGCCCTGGCGAGCGAACCGGGGGAAGTCCTCTACACCATCTATCCCTGGTACAATGAGCTACTCGGTGATCGCCGTCCACGCCGCAAGATTGTCGCCTTTCGTTATTGCCACACCTGGGACTGGATTGTTGCTGCCGGCGGTTACCTGGATGAAACCTATGACGACCCGGCTTTTGAGCAGAACGCCATGAACCTGTTGGGTGAACAGATTAAAAGTAAAAAGGTCGGCCAGACCGGATACATCTATACGATGACCGGTGACGGCACCCTGACCATTCATCCGGACGCTGAAGGTGAAAATCTGCTGCACGCTACCGATGTTGACGGGCGAGCATTTATCGCTGAAATGGCACAACAGCGCGATGGCTGGATTCGCTACCCGTGGCGTGGGGCGCAGGACAACAAAACCCGGATGAAAATCGTCCGCTATCGCTATTTTGAACCCTGGGACTGGATTGTCGCCGTTGGCAGTTATGAGGATGAATTTTACCAGACGGCTAACGATCTCAAGTGGCGCGTTGCCCTGTATGTATTGTTGTTACCGCTGATTATCGGTCTGGTGGCGACCGCCCTGCTCGCTCTGGCGGCGAAGGTGCTGACCGATCCGATCCAGCGCATGATCAGTGTTATCCGCAAGGTACGCCAGGGCCGGCTTGATGAGCAGATGCCGGTGGAAAGCCAGGACGAACTGGGGGAGTTGGCCATCGCTTTTAACCGCATGACGCGAATGTTGCGCAAGAACAAGGAGATGGAAGCAGCCCTGGCGCAACAGGGGAAAATGGCTTCACTCGGAGTGCTCTCATCCGGAGTGGCTCATGAGATCAATAATCCTCTGGGGGTGATTCTTGGCTATGCCGGCTACCTGGAAAAAAAGATTCCGGATGATGATCCTAACTACAGCTTTATTCATGAGATCAAGAGGGAGAGCAAGCGCTGCAAAAAAATTGTTCAGGATCTGCTCAGCTATTCCCGCACCCCTAAGCCGGCACTGGAGCCCACTGATATCAATCGTTTGCTGCGCCAGATTATTGATTTTGCCGGCAACCACATTGATATGAACCACGTTCAGATTGTGCAGAATTTTACTGACGATCTACCGATGATTGCCGCCGATGGTGACCAGTTACGCCAGGTCGCGATCAATCTGTTGCTTAATGCCGGAGCAGCGTCGCAGTCGGGCAAACAGATCAGCGTGACGACCAGTATCGAAGATGATCAGTATATCCGGATCGAGTTTGCTGATCAGGGCGAAGGGATCAGTGAGGACAATCTGGATAAGATTTTTGAACCCTTTTTTACCACCAAGGCGCGTGGCACCGGTTTAGGGCTGGCGATTACCAAACAGATTATTGATATGCACCAGGGTCAGGTCGCCATCGATTCAGAAATTGGTAAAGGCACCCGGGTGATTATCCGGCTGCCGTTGGTGCGTGAGGAATATTGACAGATCAAGTTGATAACTGTTCAGCTTCGACCGGGCCCCGGGTCGGGGGTCCTATGCCAAAGGACGCTTTGCGCCGTCCATGGCGGCTTGACTGTCGCCGTCCATGGCGACAGACACCCTTGTCATAGGACCCCCAACCCGGGGTTGTAC
>CAZMFD010000003.1:60867-62749 GCA_964565445.1 uncultured Geobacteraceae bacterium | reverse complement strand
CGCCGTCCATGGCGACAGACACCCTTGTCATAGGACCCCCAACCCGGGGTTGTACAGATACTCAGGTTGGATTGTGTGCTTCCTGTATAACCAGAGCCAGATAGAAGACTATATTGAAAATATCAGGGGAATGAAGAATGACGGCAAAACAGATCATGGTTATTGATAATGAAGAGGGGCTGTGTCGGATGATGGCGGCGGTGTTGATGGATGATGGCCATGCCGTGCGCACTTTCACCGACCCCCTTGAGGCGATCGAGGTATTTCGCCCCGGGGTGTGGGATCTGGTCATCAGTGATATCAAGATGCCGGGTATTGACGGCCTCGAAGTGCTGCAGCGGATCAAGGCCAAGGAAGCTGACATTCCGGTGATCATGATCACCGCTTTTGCCACCGTCGATATGTCGATTCAGGCGTTGCGCAAAGGGGCTTACGATATGCTGACCAAGCCCTTTGAGCCGGATGAGCTGTTGTTCCGGGTGCGTAATGCCCTCAAACATAACCAGCTGCTCAGCGAAAATGAGCAGCTCCGTCAGGAGCTTGCCGGCAAGTTCAATTTTGACAAGATCATCGGTACCTCGACGATTCTGCAGCAGCTACTGGAAAAAGTAAAAAAAGTTGCGGTGCGCGACACTTCTGCCTTGATTACCGGAGAATCGGGCACCGGCAAGGAGTTGATTGCTCAGGCGATTCATTACAATTCACCGCGTAAAGACAAGCCTTTTATTGCCATCAACTGTGGCGCGATACCTGACTCAGTGATGGAAAGTGAACTGTTCGGCCACAAAAAAGGGGCTTTTACCGGCGCTGATACCGACAAGGAAGGACTGCTAAAGGCGGCCGATGGAGGGACCCTGTTTCTCGACGAAATCGGCAACCTGCCGCTTAATGTCCAGAAAACCCTGCTGCGTTTTCTTCAAGAGCAGGAATTCCGGCGGATTGGGGATACCACGCCGACGCGGGTTGATGTCAGGCTTATTTCCGCCACCAATTCCGAGCTGGAAAAGGAGGTCGAACAGGGAACCTTCCGCGAGGATCTGTTCTATCGCCTCAACGTTATCAATCTGCATTTGCCCCCCTTGCGTCAGCGTCAGCCCGACATTCTGTTGCTCGCGTCCTACTTTATCCGTGAGCAGAATCGTAAGTTTTCTACCAATATCAGTAGTTTGTCGTCAGAAGCTCAACAAGCGGCCACCAATTATGATTGGCCGGGAAATATCCGTCAGCTGAGAAATGTTATTGAGGCTTGTATTACTATTGAAACCGAGGATCAGATCAGCCTGACGACCCTGGCCCAGTTTATTGATATTGAAGAGATGTCTGCCGGCGGCGACGATTACAACAATGCCCTGGCGCGTTTTGAAATCGACTATCTGCGTCAGTTGCTCAGTGCTGCCGGAGGAAATATTGAGGAAGCGGCGGCCACAGCAGGGATGAATATGGCGACGATTTATCGGAAGATGAAAAAGTATGGACTGCGCAAGGAAGATTTGCTCGGTGATAGGGGAAAGTAGAACCGGGCTCAGCCGAATCCAAACATTTCAAAAAAGGAAACACCCACCGGTTTCATAATCCACAGCCCTAATGCACAGATGATCAGGATGACCATCACCCAGTTCAGAATCTGGGTGCGCAGGGCCCAGTTGGGTTCGGGGCGGGGCTTGCCGTTTTTGTCCTTATGTTCTTCTTTTTTGGTGCGGCTGCGTGCCAATCCCCGCAGTAGCCGTCCGGACGACAGAAATATGACCGCCGAAACAACAAATTGGGGCATAACATCGGTGCTGACAACGCCCGATGCCACCAGAACGGCATAGTAGGCCAGAGCAACCAGCCCCAGTAATGTCATTTGTTGTGCAGGACTCATTCTACCCCGTTATCCCCG
>CAZMFD010000003.1:58363-60767 GCA_964565445.1 uncultured Geobacteraceae bacterium | reverse complement strand
GCCTTGTTCATCCCATTGTTCGTTCCAGTGACCCAGGGGAATAACTTCCTGTCCCCTGCTTTCATTAATAGTCTGGGCAACAGCAATATACAGGGCGGTCAGTGAAGCAATAAAACCGCACAGGCAGCCAAGTAACAGAAACACCTGATCATCCCTTAAGTGATTCATCGAGAGGGCCAGCAAGGAGCACATAATGGCACCGTACAGGGTTTGTACTGCGATACTGCGGCGGAAGCTGCCGAGAAATAGAATAGCGGCAAACAGGGCCCACAGGCTCAAGTAAGAGAACATGGTCATTGCGTTGGGATGACGGCCAATGCCCAATTCAGGAAAGATTTCGTAACTGATCAGCGACAGCCAGAAGAATCCGAAGGGGAGCAATGTTGCTGCCGCTCGTGGATGCCCCTGCTGATGACTGCGTAATCCGTAGGTTAGTTGAATTATCCCGCCACTTACCAGAATGATGCCGCTCAGCAGAACCGGAGGACTGTAGGGACCGAGCAGGCTGAACAGATAGATCAGTAGTGAAGCGGCTAGTGCCAGGAGTGCCGGCGCGGGGAGTTCGTGCTGAGTGGGGCGAAGTGATGGTGCAGTCATGTCGGCTCCTGTAAAAGGGAAGACAGCCCTCACAATAGAGGGCTGTCTTTTAGCACCATGAAGGGTTGACAGTTAGTCGCGTACTTTTTCCAGAACCAGATCTTCTTCTTCGACAAAGATCGGTGCGGTGGCCGGTACGGCGGCCTTTTGTGGACGCAGGGACATGGCCATCATCGCCCCGACCAGCAACAGAACGCCGGCAACCATAAAGGAACTTTCCATGCCGCCGTATTTGGCGTTGAGCAGTGCCGAGATTTTTACCAGAACAAAGGCGCCGATTCCCCAGGATGAAAAAAGGATACCATAGTTCATCCCGTAGTTTTTGGCCCCCCAGAAATCCTTGGCAAAAGAGGGGAACAGGGACAGGTTGGAACCGTAGTTAAAGCCGATAAAGCTCGCCAGCAGGGTTACCAGCAGGGCGCCGGAACCGGCACCGGAAACAACCGGGATAGCAGCAAACATCAAGGCGGCCTGGAAGACCAGCATCAGGGTCAGGGTCGAAGCGCGGCCGATTTTGTCGGATAAAATGCCGGCAACAATCCGTCCGGCAGCATTGCCGACGGCCATGACCGCGACAGCAATAAAGGCCATTTCACCCATGCTCTGTTTGGCGATACCGGCGATGCTGCCGATCACCATCAGCCCGGCCCCGGCCCCGATGAAGAAGGTCAACCACAGGGTGTAAAAACGACCTTCCTTGAGCATCTGCAGCGGGCCGACATCAACCGTGGGTGCAGTGGGGGCAGTTTTGACCCTGGCTGTGGCATCTTTCGGAGCGACGGTAAAACCGGCCGGGGGATTGGCAAGAAGCATCGACATGCCACATACAATAACGATAAAGGCAACACCAAGAATCATCATGGTGCTATGCAGACCGTACTGACCCAGCAGGTATTGAGACAGGGGTGCCAGATACACCGGAGCAATACCAAAGCCGGAGACGACGATTCCGGCAATCAGCCCGGTTTTGGCTGGAGAAAACCACTTCAGTGCGGGTGGCGTAGCCGCCGAATAGCCGAAGCCGATGCCGAGGCCGGCCAGAACTCCGAAGCCGAACACCCAACCCCAGTAGCTTGAGGTCATGGAGCAGACGATAAAGCCGGCACCAACCAGCAGTCCACCGAGAATAGCGGTCAGGCGTGGGCCGACCTTGTCCTGCATCTTGCCACCAAGAATCATCGATAGAGCAAAAGCCAGGCAGGCAGTGGCGTAGGGGTCGCCGGAGCCGGCAAACAATTTGCTGATTTCACCCTTGAGCATACTGTAGGCATAAAGAATGCCCAGGGCCAGGTTGATGCCGAGTCCGGCAAAGACGACTTGCTTGCCACGGTTTTTGATGGTTTCTGGTTTCATTACTTCTCTCTCCTCTGGTGTTATGACATTAGATTGTTGCGTAGACATCACACGATTCAGGCGGTGGAATAAGGGCCATTTATTGTCGAATTTGATAGCGAGGGGAATCCGCACCTTCTCGACGACTTCTCTTTTTACCGGTTTAGCGTAGGTGTAGATTGGTTGGGCTTCTACAACCTGCTTGGGGATCGCCTCATGGCAGCCCACTTGCGCCAGTATCTCCGGGTAACGTTCGGTCAGGCTCGGATATTTGTCACATTCCCGGTACCTGCTCGAGCAGTAATGAGACATGGCAACAACATCGTAGGGGGAAATATAGTCTTCACCGACGTCGCAGAATGTTTGGTCTTGATCAAAGTAGGGACAGATTGCCATGGCAGTTCTCCTGGGTGCGATTGAATGATCTTCTTTAAGGCAACCTGCATGCCAATCTGTGAAAAATAATAATTCTTTT
>CAZMFD010000003.1:0-58263 GCA_964565445.1 uncultured Geobacteraceae bacterium | reverse complement strand
GGGGCTAGTCATCCTGCCGTTATTTACGTAAACTGGAAATCCGAATTTTTATGAATTGTGGCCCAAGCTCAGGGAGGCTTATTATGCCAACTCTAGACCAGATCATGACCCGCGGTGGTGACAAAGGGCAGACCAGCCTGGTTGATGGAACCCGCGTTTCCAAAGCCTCACAGCGGGTAAACACCTATGGTACCGTTGATGAGCTCAATTCCGTGCTGGGGCTGGTACGTTGCGAAGAGTTGCCGGCAGGAATCAAGGACAAGCTGCTGCAGGTGCAGAACGAACTGTTTAACCTGGGTGGAGAACTGGCTACTCCGGCCGACAGCGAATTTGCTGCCCGCATCCCCAACGTTCACCAGGGGCAGATCGACACCCTGGAAGGCTGGCTCGAAGCGGCCAGAACTCAAATTGCACCGGCACAGAATTTTGTTCTCCCCGGGGGCACACGCGCAGCAGCCCTGTTCCATCTGGCCCGCACCGTCACCCGCCGTTGTGAGCGCGAGCTGGTCACCTTGGCGCAAATGGAAAAGATCAACCCCCTGTGTCTGGGTTTTCTTAACCGCCTTTCAGATCTGTGCTTTGTTTGGGCGCGGTTGTGTAATGACGGCGGCAAGGCAGATATCTTCTGGCAGCCGGGGGAACATCGTTGACGCGACTGTTATGAATCTGATCTTGCTTGACGATGATGATTTTTTTGATGATAACCGCGTCAGAATCAGTGGTCGCCGTTTTGATCACATCACCACCCTGCTGGGTAAAGGTAAGGGTGACGGTTTGCGCATCGGTCAGGTCAATGGTTTGATGGGCCAAGGGGTGATTGATTCTGTTGATTCTGCCGCTCTGACCTTAAAGGTTCACCTCAACGAGTCACCGCCGGCGTCTTTGCCGGTGACGCTGATTCTGGCGTTGCCGCGACCAAAAATGTTGCGCCGAATCCTGCGCACCATCAGCAGTATCGGGGTAAAATCCTGCTACCTGATCAACAGTTATCGGGTCGATAAAAGCTACTGGGGAAGTCCGCTGCTGGCGTCGCCACAATTGCATGAACAGCTGCTTCTGGGACTTGAGCAGGGATGCGATACTATCCTGCCGCATATCCATCTGTGTCCGCGCTTCCGCCCTTTTGTCGAGGATGAGCTGCCCATATTCAGTAGCAGCACCGCCAACCTGGTGGCGCATCCGGGTGGTGGCACCCCTTTTCCGCCGCAACCGCAGGTCCCGGTTTGCCTGGCGATTGGTCCGGAAGGGGGATTCATCCCCTATGAAATCGACCAGCTGGGCGCGGCAGGCTTTGCTCCGGTCCATCTGGGACGCCGCATTTTATCCGTTGAGACAGCTGTTTCCGTGCTACTCTCACGCTATATCGGGTGAAGGCAGCCAGGGAAGAAGAAACGGCATGATATTAGAAGACTGGGGCTGGTCAGCCCACTTTGAACGGGAATTTGCCCCCTGGAAAGGGGAGCAGCGGCTGCCGGCACGGATCATCCGTGGCGAGAAAAACTATTACCGGGTGATCTCGCCGGCGGGTGAACTCACGGTCCGGTTTTCCGGTAAAATCCGTCACGCCTCCAGTGGCCGGCCGGATTTGCCGGTTGTCGGCGACTGGGTTGTGGTTGAACCCCAAGCAGAAGAACGGGGAACCATTGTTGCTCTGCTCAGACGCAAAAGTTCCTTTTCCCGCAACCTGCCCGGCCAGCGCAAGGGCAGGGAGCAGCGTTCAGAAGAACAGGTCATCGCCGCTAATGTCGATCTGGTTCTGATTGTCAGCGGCCTTGATCAGGATTTCAACCTGCGCCGGATTGAACGCTACCTCACGTTAGTCATCAGTAGCGGTGCCGACGCGGTGGTGCTGCTCAACAAAACCGATCTGCACCCCGATCCACAAGCCTGTCTGAACGAGGTTCTGGCGATTGCCGGAACAACCCCGGTTCTTTTGTGCATGGCCCGCGACGAGGTCCAGCTTGCAGCCATGCAAAAGTATCTCCAGCCGGGAGAAACAATCGCCCTGTTGGGGTCATCCGGGGTGGGAAAGTCGACTATCGCCAACGGCCTGCTTGGGCATCAGCGCCAGAAGGTTGGCGCGGTCAGCAGTTCCGATGGCAAGGGGCGCCATACCACCTCCCACCGGGAACTGTTTCTGCTGCCGAACGGCAGCATCCTGATGGACAACCCCGGCATGCGCGAGCTACATCTGTGGGGGGAAAGTGCGGATCTGAGCGAATCCTTTGCCGAGATTGATGCCCTGGCGCAGCACTGCCGCTTTCGTGATTGCAGTCACACCTGTGAGCCGGGCTGCGCTGTTCAGCAGGCAGCAGATGCCGGAACCCTCGATGGTGATCGTTTGGCCAGCTATCACAAGTTGAAAGGTGAACTGAACGGCCTGAACCGGAGCAGAAAGTAAGCCGGTCAGCCGGTGGCTTTCTTTTTTAGGTTGCGGTTCTCTTTTCTTCAACGCTGCGGATCTTGTCCAACATCGTCTGTTCCCGGTCGATGCGTGTCCCCAATTTGATGGTGGTGCTGATGCGGGGGGCGCCGGCAGCGTGAATCTCTTCATGACACCTTCTGATCGCCGCAAACACCTGGTCATACTCGCCTTCGATATTAGTGCCATACGCATGCAGATTGATTTTTAGTCCGGCGTCTTCGAGAATTTTCTGACAGCGCGCAACATAGCTGGAAACCGAAACCCCCACCCCCAGGGGGACGATACAAAGATCGACAATCACCTTCATGGTTTTACTCCTTTGTTTGGTCGAGTTTGTGCTCCGATACTGATAGTATAGCCATCCTCCAAAGTGCTGACCAGTACCGGGTGAGGCAAAAAGCGAAACTTAGGCTCCGAAAATCCCCCACCAGAAACAAAAATCTGTTATATTGAAATGTTCATGGCAGGCTTAAGTTATAACAAGTCGTCGTTCATCAACCCTGGCACAGAAAAAAGAGGTAGCAATGCAGAATTGGGGACAAGGTCCTTCCGGGGAAGACCTGGAGAAAAAGGTCATCGACATGACCAATCGCTTTAAAGAAAAAATGCAACTGGATCCGAAAAAAAGTGCGCGACCGATTATCCTGATTGTCGCTGTGCTGGTCATCATCATCGGCGCTTACAGCAGTATGTACGAAGTCAATACTGAAGAAACCGGTGTGGTGCTGCGGTTCGGCAAGTTTGCGACCTTCTCCGAACCGGGATTGCATTTCAAGGTACCTTTCGGGATCGATCAGGTTTATCTGGTCCCTACCGGTCGGGTGCTCAAAGAAGAGTTCGGATTCCGGTCGACTGAGTCGGGCGGCCGCCCTGCTCTTTCCACACGAGGAATGGAAGAAGAGTCCCTGACCCTGACCGGGGATTTGAACGTCAGTGACATTCAGTGGATTGTTCAATACCAGATTCGTGATCCTTATAAGTATGTCTTTAAAATCCACGATCCCGTCGGCACCATTCGCGATGTTTCTGAGGCTATGGTACGCCGGGCGGTGGGTAACGCCAATGTTACGGAGGTTCTAACCACCGAACGGGTATCCCTGGCACTGGAAGTAGAAGAGTCACTGCAGGAAACCCTCGATAATTATGATATCGGTGTGCAGATTGTCACCGTCCGCTTCCAGGATGTCACTCCGCCCGATCCGGTCAAAGGCGCCTTTAATGAGGTCAACGAATCCGAGCAGCAGAAGGAAAGCCTGATCCTCGAGGCGCGTGCCCAGTATAACAAAGAAGTCCCCCGCGCCCGCGGTGAGGCCCAGAGATCGTTGCAGGAGGCCGAAGGTTACGCTGTAGAACGGGTTAATCGCGCCCGCGGTGAAACCAACCGGTTTTTGGCGCTGCTGACCGAATACAAGCGTGCGCCCGAGGTGACCCGTCAGCGGATTTTTATCGAAACCATGGAGCAGGTGCTGCCGCAGCTCGATGAAACCTACATCATGGATGACATAAACGGTGGCGCACTACCCCTGCTGCCCCTGCGCAAAGTCACAGAAGGAGCCGCCCGATGAAAAAAGGATTATTGGTTGTGATTATTCTGGTCGCTGTACTTGTCGGCCAGGACGCATTTTATACCGTAAACGAAGCTGAGCAGGTGGTCATTACCCAGTTTGGTGATCCGGTACGTACCGTTACGGAGGCAGGGCTGAACTTTAAGCTCCCCTTTGCTCAGAATGTCAACCGCTTCGAAAAACGCATCCTCAAGTGGGACGGCGAACCCAATCAGATTCCGACCAAGGATATGCGCTTTATCTGGGTCAACACCACGGCCCGTTGGCGGATTACCGATCCGCTGGTTTTTTATCGAACCGTATTCAATATCCAGGGGGGCTTGAGCCGTCTTGATAATATTCTCGATTCGGTAGTGCGTGATGCGGTCTCCAGCCACCTGCTGGCGGAACTGGTCCGCGGCAGTGATTATCAGGCCGACGCTGATGAAGCCTTTGAGGTTGACGGCGAAGCAATCGGGGTGGATGAAATGATCGGCCGCGAAACCATCTTCCGCGATGTTCTTGAGCGCGCCAGCACCAGCACCCCGGCTTACGGTATTGAACTGGTCGATATTCAGATCAAACGCATCAACTACGTTGAGCAGGTGCGTGAGCGCGTCTATGAGCGGATGATCAATGAACGTAAACAGGTTGCAGCCCGCTACCGTTCGGAAGGTGAAGGGGAAAAAGCCAATATTCTGGGTGAAATGGACCTGGAACTGCAGCAGATCCGCTCTGAGGCTCACCGCCAGGTCCTGGAAACTCGTGGTGATGCCGACGCCCGCGCAGCTGCAATTTATGCCGATGCTTATAATCAGGATAAGGAACTCTATGCCTTTTTACGGACCATGGAGTCCTACCAGAAAACCCTGACCAAAAACGGTAAACTGGTGATCTCCGCCGATTCCGATTATTATAAATACCTGCGTACGCGCGATGCAGAATTTTAGCCTGTAACGCCAACCAGAAAACCCTAACCCGCCGCCTATCAGTTTTTGCTGGTCGGCGGCGTTTTTTTTTAACACCCTGTTGCCAACGGAGTCTCGAACATCATGCCTGAAATGTTTGTTGCTAGTGACGAGACTGGATTGTCGCTTGAGAATTTTCTCCAACAGCGGGTTCCTGCGGCTCCTGTGGCGTATCTGCGTAAGCTGGTAAGGGATGGAAAGGTCCGGCGCAGTAATGATTTGGATGCCGCTCTGGCGATGGGGGAGCGCATCCTGCTACCCCACAGCCGCCGTCTGATCGATCTGCTGGAACAGAGTGAGAAGCTGACGCTGACTATTCTGTATGAGACCGAGCAGTTGCTCTTGGTTGACAAACCGTCGGGATTAGCCACCCATGCCGGACAGGGGCACGAGGTGGATAACCTCACCGCCCGGGTGGCCGATTTGCTCGACCGCCGCGGAGATCATTTTATGGCGGCACCGATTCAGCGCCTCGATCGTGAAACCTCCGGGGTCGTGCTGTTCGGCAAAGGGAAGAAGAGTTGTTCGGTGCTGGGCACCATGATGATGACCCAGGCTGTGACAAAAACCTATCTGGCGCTGGTCAAAGGGAAAATCGCTATTAACGGCACGTTAACTGACGAGATTCCGGCCAAGGGAAAGATCAAAACTGCCGTTACCTGTTACCAGGTGCTGGCCGTCAGTGACAACGCGTCCCTGCTGCAGATTGAACTGGCGACCGGGCGCCAGCACCAGATCCGTCGTCAGTTTCAGCAGATTGGGCATCCTCTTTTTGGTGACCGGCGTTATGGTGGCCCCTGCCCAGATAATTTGTCCCGGCTATTTCTACATTGTCGGCAAGTAGCTTTCGTGGATCCTTTTGCCGCTATCCCCTTGCTGATCGAATCGCCCTTGCCGCAGGATCTGTCTGCTTTTCTGGACGTTTCGGGGTTTGCCCTTAGCTGATCAGCTCAAAATTGTTGCTGTCGGCAGAATATCCTGACAGCGTGCCCGCTTGCAGATCAAAATACCAGCCGTGCAGAGCCAAATGGTGCTTTTCGACGCGCTCTTTAAGCCACGGGAAGGTCATCAGATTTTCGAGGGAGACTAGTATAGCCGCTTTTTCACAGGCGCCGGTCTGCATTTCCAGGGGTTTGTCAGGCAGTTCTGCCAGGATCTTTTCTTTTGCATTGTGGGCAATGCCGACCCAGTTGCTGATAAATGAATGGTCACCACAACCGCAGACCCCTTCCATTAACCCTTTGATGCCGCCACACTGGGAGTGGCCCATGACGATGATGTTATCGACCTTGAGATGGCAGACGGCAAATTCGAGGGCGGCACTGACACCGTGATGTCCCGCATCCGGTTCGCAGGGTGGAACCAGATTGGCAACGTTGCGGACAACAAACAAATCGCCTGGATGGCTATTGGTGAGAAAGAGGGGATCGACCCGTGAATCGCTACAAGCAATTACCATTGTGCAAGGGGATTGCCCCTTTTTCAGGCGATCAAAAAGACCGGCATCCGGTCCCAGCCAATCGCTCTGAAAACGTTTGAAGCCGGATATGAACTTGTTAACATCACGCATGGTTATTCTCCTTTTTTTAAATTAAAAACCGGACCTGATTCCCCGCAGTTTGCTGCGTTAATCTGAAGAAATGCCGGAGTCAGAATTCAGAAGGCATTGCCGCTAAGATAATGCCCTGGATTCTGAATTCCACCAACCTGCTGTTTGCGGCGGGTTAGTTTTTCAGGCCGACCGCAAGGCCGCCAGCGCCTCATCTGCGGTCTGGTCATAACGCTGCCGTTCCTGCTCGGCCAATTTCTCCAGGGCGGCATCGATAGTGGGATATTTCAGTGCCAGAATACGTGCAGCCAGGATCGCCGCGTTACGGGATCCATCTACCGCCACGGTCGCTACCGGTACCCCAGGTGGCATCTGTACGGTAGAGAGGAGGCTGTCCCACCCTGAGAGGGGGCCATTGCCAAGGGGTAATCCGATAACCGGCAGACGGGTATGTCCGGCAACCACCCCGGCCAGGTGCGCAGCAACTCCTGCGCAACCGATCAGCACCTGCACCCCTTCTTTGTGGGCACGATCAAGATAGGCAAAGACCTTATCCGGTGTGCGGTGCGCCGAAGCGACCACAATCTCGCTGCGGATACCGAGTTCATCCAGGGTGTCTCGGACTTTTACCACCTTCGGCAGGTCGTTGGGGCTGCCGGTTAAAATACCGACCAGAATGGGGTCCTGCGGCGCTGCGTTTGAACTGTTCGCTGTCATTGATCTTTTCTCCTGTCGCTGTTGTATGGATGGCGGCTCTATGCCGCTTAAGTTATTGACGAAATGATCTGTAGAGCACCGGGTCGGGGATCCTATGCCAAGGGACGCTCTTCGCCATCCCTGGCCGCTTGACTGTCGCCGTCCATGGCGACAGACACCCTTGTCACAGGACCCCCGGCCCGGTGCAAGAACGGAGCTGAATAGTTACGATGAAATAAAAATAGGGCCGTCAATGCCGATAACGCATCAACAGCCCTATTGAGTTTAAATCCCGCATACAGGCGGTTTTTAATCTGACTTAGACTTTTTTATGGGGGTTCAACACGAGAAGGGCGCACTTCAAATCAAGTGACCTGACTGCAGCTTGTCTATACGACCTTCTGCATCTCCTGTTGATTGACGAAGTAAAATAGTGGCTGAGCATTGAAAGGTCAAGGATATTCTTAACCCTGCGGCTGGCCGGATAAATCCGGCACTTCTGCCAGGGAAAAAACAATCAGTCGCTCACCGGTTGCAGTACTTAAATCGGTGTGCAGGCTGATGACTGCAACGCCGACAACGTCTTCGACAATCGCATCCAGCATCGGCCGCCCTTTTTCCAGCAAGGCGTGACGCATCCGTTTGATCAATTCACGACCGTTGCTGGCAGGGTTTGATTCAGCGAGCTGGCGCTCTGCTCGGGTTAACACGCCTTTCAATCTGACGATGACCAGGTCGTCAAGAATATAGGTTTTGGTCTCCAGCGGCCCGCGTCCCATGTAGTCTTTTTCGAAGCGAATGATGGCATCGCTGATCTGTGCTTCGAGCTGCCCCTTGGTTTTTGTCATCTTTTTTTATCCCTTTGTTTCAGCTGTAAGAGCGATTCTTAGTAACCAGGGCCCTTAGCTCAGGACCCTGTCCGTATTATCCTTCAGCTCGCTCCACCTCCTTGATCCAGGCTTGCTGCAGTGACAGGTGACGCAAGAATTCGGCGACATAGAGGAATTGTTCAAGCTGAAGCGGTACATTCAGTTGATCCTCGCCCCGTTTCACCGACACAGCATAACCGCTTTTGCCATTGCGGGACCAGTGCTCGACGGTCAGGCGGGTATGAACCTCGCTGTCCGGTCCGGTAAACGAGTGGTTAAGGCTTTCCTGACCGCCGTCGTGAACTATCCGCTGGATTTTGCTGAACAAGGCGAAGGCCTCAACGGGTTCGACAATAAAACGGATGGCGCTACTGCCGCTCTCCAGGCGGAAAAAACGCAGGACAATACGTCCTTCAGCTGGCCGCCCTTCGCTATGACGTTCATGGGGAGAGATGGAAACTCCAGCTTGTCTGGCGTACATGGTAATCTGTGGAATCTTGTGCATATAGGCCCCTCCTGTTGTGTTGTTGGTGACAATGAACTGATTTTCACCCCGTCTTGCGATCCAGTCCCCGGTATTGAATAGCCTCACTTAAATGAAATCGCTCGATCTGCTCACTGCCGGCCAGGTCGGCGATGGTGAGGGCAAGTTTGAGGATGCGGGTGTAGCTGCGTGCTGAAAGCCCGAGCTTGTCGGTAACTTGTTCAAGCAGGGCGTCGCCCTGGGGGTCGAGTTTGCAGAATTTACGGATGTGGCGGGCCTGCATCTGGCTGTTAGCGTGGAGACCAAAGGGGGCGAGACGGGTGCGCTGGCGATTACGGGCGTGATTGACCCGCTCGCGGATAGCACTGGAAGCTTCCCCCGCGGCAATCTCAGTGAGATCCTTGTGGGTAACTCGGGGGACCTCAACATGCAGGTCGATACGGTCCAGCAGCGGGCCGGAAAGTTTGCTGCGGTAGCGCTGCAGTAACGGTGGGGTGCAGGTGCAGTCGTGGACCGTGTCGCCCATAAAGCCGCAAGGGCAAGGATTCATGGCAGCAACCAGCATGAAATCGGCCGGATAGGTCAGGCTTAAGGCGGCGCGGCTGATACAGACCTGGCCGTCTTCCAACGGTTGACGCAGCATCTCCAGGACATTCTTTTTGAACTCGGGAAATTCGTCTAAAAACAGGATTCCCCGGTGGGCCAGGGATACCTCGCCGGGGCGCGGGTAGCTGCCGCCGCCGATCAGTCCGGCATCGGAAATGGTGTGATGAGGGGAGCGAAACGGCCGCTGGCGCACCAACGCCTTGTTGCGGGACAGCAGGCCGGCGACGGAGTGAATTTTGGTGGTTTCCAGCGCTTCTTCGAAAGAAAAATCCGGGAGGATGGTCGGCAGCCGGCGGGCCAGCATGGTCTTGCCACTACCGGGTGGGCCGCTCATCAAAATGTTATGAGATCCCGCCGCTGCTACTTCGAGGGCGCGCTTGACGTGTTCCTGGCCACGTACTTCAGCAAAATCCTCACTGTCAGCGGTTTGTAGGGCTGTCGCTGTGGCTGGCGGCATGACAAAGGGAGTGAACTCTTTTTCGCCATTGATTAGAGCCACCGCCTCTGCCAGATCGCGCACCGGATAGATGGCCGGGCCGGCAACGACGGCACCTTCTTCGGCATTATCTATGGGCAAAATCAGCGCCAGATCACCCCAGTCGCGGGCGACAACGGCTATCGGCAGAACTCCGCGTACCGGTTTGACCTGTCCGTCGAGGGACAGTTCACCAAGAAGGATGAATTTTTCCAGACGTTCGGCATTGACAACGCCGGTGGCGGCTAGCAGGCCTATGGCGATGGGCAGATCAAAAGCCGCGCCATCCTTGCGGATGTCGGCAGGGGCGAGATTGATGGTGATGCGCCGTGCGGGGAACTCATAACCGGAGTTCTTGATCGCTGACTTGACCCGATCCTTACTTTCTTTGACTGCGCCCTCAGGTAAGCCGACGGTAGCAAACTGTGGCAGACCCTGGGCGATATCGACCTCGACGGTAACCGGATAGGCATTAATGCCGATCAGGGCACCGGATGTGACTTTGGCGAGCATATTCCCCCTCCTGCTCTGAGAGCTTCGGCGACCTGTCCACCGCAACTGTCATCTAAGTTCAGGACGAATGGTTGAGTTCGTCGATATATTTCTCCGCCATAATAGCGGCTACCGCGCCATCGCCGACGGCGGTGGATACCTGCTTCAGGACCGTGGTGCGGCAATCACCGGCGGCGTAGATACCCGGCACATTGGTGATGGTGTCTTCACCACAGCGAATATAACCGTCTTCATCCATGGCCAGCATCCCCTTGACAAAGCCGGTGGTCGGGGTGACGCCGATGGCGACAAACATGCCGTTGATGTCAATCTGGCGGTTGTCGCCGCTTTTCATGTCGCGCAGGATTGCACCGGTCAGACCGCTGTTGTCGGAGACAAAATCTTCAACAACGGAATTCCATACCATTTCGATTTTTTCGTTGGCAAAAATGCGATCCTGGAGGATTTTGGTGGCGCGAAGTTGATCGCGACGATGTATCATGTAAACCTTGCTGGCAAAGCGGGTCAAAAACAGGATCTCCTCTGCTGCCGTATCCCCGCCACCAATCACCGCAATCGGCTGGTTGCGGAAAAAAGCGCCGTCACAGGTGGCACAATAGGAAACCCCTTTGCCGACCAGGGCGGCTTCACCGTCGATTCCCAGTTTGCGCGGAATAACCCCGGTCGTGATGATGACCGCTTTACAGGTCATTTCCTTGCCATCGACCAGCAGGGTTTTAACCTCACCATTGTCGATAATCTTTTCGACCGTGCCGTAGGCGGTCTCCAGACCGAACTCGACGCAATGCTCCTGAAATCGCATCATCAGTTCCGGGCCTTCAATGCCGCCCGGGTACCCGGGCCAGTTTTCCACCAGGGTGGTGGTCATCATCTGACCGCCGAGGATCATTTTTTCGATCATCAGGGATTTCAGGCAAGCGCGTGAAGCGTAGAGCCCGGCGGTCATTCCTGCCGGACCGCCGCCAATAATAATGACATCGTAATCGGTGGTGCTCATAATAATGTTTGACTCCTTAGGGCAATTCATTCGTGTAATACATGTTCGGATTCTCGCATAATTATAGTGAAAATGGAACACCTTGCAGCCAGACAATTCCGTTGAGTATGATGTGATCTGTTCAGCGATATTGAGATTTTTTCACGGTGGGAGGCAACGGTTTGAAATTCATTCGTTTTATCTTGTGGGTGATATTAACTATGGTACTGGTTGTGGTAGTTGATCAATTGATGATAAGGCGCCACTTTACCACACCGGTACTGGAGGAAGCCCAGACGTTTTACCGTGATTTTCGCACGCGGTTACTGACCTTGGGGCACACTGATGGCCGCGATGACCGCATCGGCCAGACCATTGAGGCGCAAAAAGATCCCTCCGCTGAGGGTGCTCAGTCGCGCTATCTCTATGTTGACGCTGCCGGCGTGTTGCATTTTGCCGACAGCCTCAAAGAAGTGCCCCCGGCCTATCGCCAGAGTGCTCAGCAGTTGGCCCAGTAATCAGCCTCATCCGGGTTCGTCAGGGGGTGCCGTAAATATCGGCGCGGCGATCATGCAGAATCTTGATCTGATCGCGATAGGTCTGCATTTCAGCAAAATCGCAATCAGCAATCAGCTCGATATCTTCTTCTTCGGCCTCAGCGAGGATCGTCCCCAACGGCGAGATGATGCGACTGATGCCACAAAAATCCAGTTTCCCCTGCACCCGGCAGCAGTTGGCGGCCACTACAAAGAGTTGATTTTCTATTGCCCTGGCCCGCAACAGGGTCTGCCAGTGTTCCCCGCGTGGTTTCGGCCATTCCGCCGGTACGCAGATGACCTCGGCTCCTTCCAGGGCCAGCTTGCGGAAGAGCTCAGGAAAACGCAGGTCGTAGCAGATGGTGACACCGATTCTGCCCGCAGAGGTAGCGACGACCAGGCTCCGGCTACCCGATCCGAGGTGTCGATCCTCCCCCATAGCGGAAAAAAGATGGAGCTTGCGATAGCTGCCGACGACTTCTCCCTGATCAATGACATAGGCGGTATTGTAGATCTTGCCCTCGCTCAACTCCGGCAGGCTGCCGACACTGACCAGACCGAGTTCTGCGCATAGTTGTTGCAGCTCTTTGACAATCTCGGGGGTGCGCTGGGCCAGGGTGGGAAGGTGGCGGTAGTCGTAGCCGGTGCTCCACATCTCAGGCAAAACAGCAAGCTGAACGCCGGCGGCAGCGACCCGGCGCAGGGCGGCAGCGGCCCGTTTGCGATTGCTATCGATGTTTCCCAGAGCGATATTGAATTGAATGGCGGCACAGCGTAGTTGTTTCATGAAGCGATCTCCTTGAACCAGATAGAAAGGCGTTTTACTATCAGTTGGGATATTGTAGATAAACAATGCCCCAATTCTCTGCGGTAATTTGATGGAAACAGCCCATAGAGGCTTTTTTCCGCCACTTAAATGTTGTGCTATAGTAGCGTTTTACAAACAGTGGTTTCGATAATTCTTGCTTTTGCCTCCCGAATTGAATACCTTTTTGGACGGTATTTTTTATACCATTGAATCGTCCTTTGAAACAAATGCAAAGCCCGACAGGATGAACTAATGAATCTTGCATTGATCCCTTTGCTCCCCTTGTTGGGAGCCTTTATCCCTTCCCTGTTTCGCAGCCGCAATCTGAATGCGCTAACCGCTGGAGCTATTGCCGGCCTGTCGATGTTGCTGCTGCTGTTACAGGCCCCGGCGGTGTTTAACGGCGAGATGCCTTTGGCAAGCTGGAGCTGGATTCCTGCGATCGGATTGAATTTCGCGTTTCGGGTCAGCGGTTTCGGTTTCATGTTTGCCTTTTTGATTCTCGGCATCGGTTTGCTGATTGTTCTCTATGCCCGCTTTTATATCTCCGCCGATGACCCGATGGGGCGCTTCTTTTCCTATCTGCTGCTGTTTATGGGCTCGATGTTGGGGATCGTCCTGTCGGAGAATATCCTGCTGTTGATGATGTTCTGGGAGCTGACCAGTATCAGTTCTTTTTTGCTGATCGGTTTCTGGAGTTACCGCACCGATGCCCGCGAAGGGGCGCGTCAGGCCCTGGTGATTACCGGCGGCGGCGGCTTTGCGATGATCGCCGGTTTTATTCTGCTGGGCACTATTGTCGGCAGTTTTGAGCTGACCACGATTCTGGCATCAAAAGAGATCCTTCACGCCCATCACCTCTATCCGCTGACCCTGATTCTGATCCTGCTGGGCGCTTTTACCAAATCGGCACAGTTTCCCTTTCAGTTCTGGCTCCCCCATGCCATGGCCGCACCAACCCCGGTCAGTGCTTACCTTCACTCGGCAACCATGGTCAAGGCCGGGGTTTTCCTGCTGGCCCTTTTGTTCCCGGTGCTCTCCGGCAGCTCCCTGTGGTTTTTTATCGTTACTCCCGTTGGCCTGATCACCCTGATGTTCGCCGCCTATATGGCCATGTTCAAGGATGACCTCAAGGGACTGCTGGCCTATTCCACCGTCAGTCACCTCGGCCTGATTACCCTGCTGCTCGGGCTTGGCAGCCCGCTGGCAGCCTTTACCGCAGTGTTCCATATCTTGAATCATGCAACCTTCAAGGCCGGTTTGTTCATGCTTGCCGGGATTATCGACCACGAAACCGGTACCCGTGACATGAAACGGCTGTCGGGATTGTGGAAGTACATGCCGATAACCGGTACCCTGACCATGCTCGGTTGCGCGGCGATGGCTGGTGTTCCCCTGTTCAACGGCTTCTTGAGCAAGGAGATGTTCCTCGCCGAGACCCTGGGCCCCAACCTGTTCGGGGCCTTCAGCTGGATTGTGCCGGTAGGTGCGACCCTGGCGGCTATCTTTGCTGTAGCCTACTCGATCCGCATGATCCATGATGTGTTCTTCAAGGAACCCTTTACTGATCTGCCGAAAAAGCCCCATGAACCACCCCATGGCATGCGTTTGCCGGCGGAGGTACTGATGGCCCTGTGTGTGCTGGTGGGTCTTTTCCCTATGACCCTGGCGGCGCCCATGGTCAATGTTGCGGCCGGAAGTATCCTTGGAGCAGCGACCCCCGACTACCATATTGCCATCTGGCACGGCTTCAATATGGCTCTGGCGATGAGTGTCATCGCTCTGGGTGGCGGCGCCATTTTTTATCTGCAGCGCCTGCGCCTGTTTGATTCCCACCGTTGGTGCATGCGCTATTGTGACGGCAAGGCGACCTTTGAAGCCTTGATCAGTGGTGTGGTCTACGGCGGCAGAAAGCTGACCGGCCTGATGGAAAACGGCTCTTTACAGCGTTACATTGCGCTGCTGGTAGGGGCCGTGGTGGTTCTGGGCGCGAGTCCGTTTTTCGGATCGAACGCGCCTTTTATCGGCCCCCTGGCCATGGCGTCGGTCGATCCGGTGACATTGATCATGGGGCTGGTGCTGATGATTTGTGCCGTGGCAACGGCGATCAATCATCGTAACCGGATTCTGGCGATCATCATGCTCGGCACCGTGGGACTGATCGTTTCCCTGGCGTTTATCCGCTTTTCGGCACCGGATCTGGCCCTGACCCAGATTTCCGTTGAGGTGGTCACTATTATCCTGCTGATGATGGCTCTGCATCTACTGCCGCGCACCACGCCGGTCGAGTCGACCAGCGCCCGGCGCCTGCGCGATATTGTCCTGTCGGTGGCAGCGGGCGGCGGTTGTACCGCCCTGATGATGGCAGTGCTGACCCGCCCCTACGACACGATTGCCGGATATTTCCTCGAGAACAGCAAGCCCGGGGGCGGTGGCACCAATGTGGTCAACGTCATTCTGGTTGATTTCCGTGGTTTTGATACCCTGGGTGAGATTACCGTGCTGGTGATTGCCGGACTGGTGATTTACGCCATGCTGCATAATTTTGATCTGACCGCACCCAGGATTGATGGGCTGGGGCGCTCCTGGGTTCAGGACCGTTTTCCGATGATCCTGTCACAGATTGTCCGGCCGTTGATGCCGTTGGCGCTATTGTTCGCCGTGTATATTTTCCTGCGTGGGCACAATGAACCGGGTGGTGGCTTTATTGCCGGGTTGATTGTCGCTTCGGTGTTGATCCTCCAGTATGTTGCTAACGGAATTGTCTGGACGCGGCCGCGCCTCAATGTTGATAACCATATCATTATGGCCTGGGGATTGGTGATCGCGGTCTTGACCGGTGTTGCAAGCTGGGTCGTTGGTTATCCGTTTTTAACCAGCAGTTTCACCTATCTGAACTGGCCCCTGGTTGGTAAATTTGAAGTGGCCAGTGCCATCGCCTTTGACCTCGGCGTGTTTCTGGCAGTGGTCGGGTCGGTCATGCTGGTACTGGTGAAGTTGGGATCAATGAATTCGACGGATGCTGAAATTGTGTCAACCAGCGTGCAAAAAGATCAAGAAGAACAAAAAGGAGCACACTAAATGGAGCTGTTGTTTTCATCCTGTCTGGGCGTCATGATTGCCTGTGGTGTTTACCTGATGCTGCGCGCGCGAACCTTTCCTTTTGTGCTTGGACTGACGCTGCTGGGCTATGCCGTCAACATGTTCCTGTTTGTCAGCGGTCGCCTCAAAACCAATCTACCGGCGGTTATTTCCCCGGAACGAACCCAGTATGCCGACCCCTTGCCTCAGGCGCTGGTGCTGACAGCGATTGTTATTGGTTTTGCCATGGTGGCTTTTGTTGTGGTGCTGGCGCTGCGAGCCAGTGGCGAGTTGGGCACTGATCATGTCGATGGTCACAAGGAGAGCAAGTCATGAACCATCTGATTGTTGCTCCCTTGTTGCTGCCGTTATTGATGGGGGCGATCATTGTCCTTGCGGTCAACCGCGGTATTGCCCTGCATCGCACCCTTGGCTTGGTCAGCTCTGCAGCGGTGGCCCTGATCACCGGGCTGCTGCTTTATCAGGCCATGACCGGGCCGATCCAGATGTATGTTCTGGGTGACTGGAGTCCACCTTTCGGCATCATCATGGTGCTCGACCGTCTGAGTGCGATGATGATTTTTATCACCTCGTTACTGGCGTTTCTTTGTCTGCTGTATGCGGTGAAGGGCACCGATGAACAGGGGAAAAACTTCCACGCTCTGTTTCAGTTTCAGTTGCTTGGTATCAACGGTGCTTTTCTGACCGGCGATATTTTTAATCTGTTTGTCTTTTTTGAAGTCATGCTGCTGTCCTCCTATGGGCTGGTGCTGCATGGTGGCGGCGCCCGACGTACCAAGGCCGGGATGCACTACGTTATGCTCAATCTGGTCGGTTCCAGTGTTTTTCTGATTGGTGTCGGCATTCTCTACGGCCTGCTCGGCTCACTCAATATGGCGGATATGGCGGTGCGTCTGGCCACTGCCCCGGCGGACAACGCCGCCTTGCTGCAGGCCGGGGGCTTGATTCTGTTCGGGGTGTTTGCCCTCAAGGCGGCACTGCTGCCCCTCTACTTCTGGCTACCCAATGCCTATGGTTTTACCAGCGCTCCGGTTGCTGCCCTGTTTGCGGTGATGACCAAGGTCGGCGTCTACGTGATTCTGCGTGTCTATACCCTGATTTTTGGCGAGTATGGCGGCGTCGCAGCCAATGTGCTGGTGCCCTGGCTGCTGCCGGTCGCCTTGGTGACTTTGGTCGCCGGCTCCATTGGCGTGGTTGCCAGCCGTGATCTGCGCCGCACCATCGCCTACATGGTCGTGGTGTCGGTGGGGACCCTGCTGGCGGTGATCGGTACCTTCAGCAGCGATGCTATTGCTGCCGCTATCGTTTACCTGCCCCACACCACCTTTATGACTGCCGCCATGTTTCTGGTTGCCGATATGATCCGCCAGCAACGCCTTGATGCCGGTGCAGCTTTGATCCCTGATCGACCGGTGGGGCAAGAAAGGCTGTTGGGCCTGTTATTTTTAGGTGCTGCGGTGGCGATCGGCGGGTTGCCGCCGTTAAGTGGTTTTACCGCCAAGGTGATGATGTTGATGGGCGTCCAAACCCATGCTGCTGCGCCCTGGATCTGGTCGTTGGTGCTGATCGGCGGACTGCTGGGTTTGATCGCCCTGGGGCGAGCCGGCAGTGTGATTTTCTGGAAAACCATACCTCTTGATGATAGTGGTGTTGGCGCCTTTACCAAGGATCCTCATGCCGATATCCCCCGCTACGGTATTGGCTATGCCCTCCCGGCATTGATTCTTCTGGCGATCAGTCCGCTTCTGGTCTTGTTCGGTGGCCCCTTAAGTGATTTTGGTTATGCAGTCGCCGCCCAGGTCGGCCAGCCGATACATTATATTGAAGCAGTACTTGGCACTGATGCCGTTGCTGCACTGCTGTCGGCAGGAGGTCACTAATGCAGGGTAATCGTTGGATTCCTCATCCGTTAATGAGTATTGCGCTGATTATTCTATGGTTGCTGCTGAATAATACCTTCTCATTTGGCCATATACTACTTGGTACCTCGCTCGGGATCATGATCCCCTGGTTTACCAATCGGTTTTGGCCGGAGCGGCCGCAAATCTGCAAGCGTCGTTTGTTTGTGAAATTTTTCTTCGGAACCTTTTTATACGATGTGGTCGTCGCCAACCTCAACGTGGTGCGCCTGATTTTGCAGCCCGACATTTCCAAGCTGCAGCCGAAGTTTATTGAGGTACCCCTTGATACTGATGATCCGATGGTCATTTCTATTCTCGCTAATGTTATTTCTATGACCCCGGGAACTGTATCAACAGAAATCACTGCAGACAAAAAGATCTTGATTGTTCACGGTCTCAATGTGCCGGATGAACAGGCGGCTATTGCTGAGATCAAGTCGCGTTATGAGGCTACCCTTAAGGAGATCTTCACATGTTGAACATCGCCCTGATTATCGCATTCGTTTTTATGACTCTGGCCCAGCTACTGAACCTTTATCGGCTGTTCAAGGGGCCAAGTCTACCGGATCGGATTCTGGCTCTGGATACTATGTACATCAACGCATTGGCTCTGTTCGTGTTGTTGGGGATCTATTTTGATACGGCAACCTACTTTGAGGCCGCGTTGATTATTGCCGTGATGGGTTTTATCAGTACCGTAGCAACCAGCAAATACCTGATGCGTGGCGATATTGTCGAATAAGTTGAGGAGTATGACATGATGATGGTAGAGATTCTGGTCTCTTTCTTTTTGATTCTCGGAGCCTTTTTCGCACTCGCCGGCTCTATCGGTCTGTTCCGGTTGCGGGATTTTTTCACTCGTCTGCATGGCCCCACTAAGGCAACCACTTTGGGAGTTGGATGCTTGGCCATTGCTTCGGCGATTTATTTTACTTTTCATAAGGAAGGGATCAGTTTGCACGAAGTACTGATTACCCTGTTTTTGTTTATCACCGCGCCGGTCAGTGCCCATTTTCTCGCCAAAGCGGCACGCCATCAACGCCTGCATGAGGATAAAGATCATCCTGACGCGTGATTCTTGAATTGTCATGAACACAAAAAGACCGCAGACAAATATATAATCTGCGGTCTTTTTGTGTTGTTAAATTATAGAATCATTAGGGTTATCGATCAACGGAGTTTTGTTTCCATTGGTCTTTCAGTTTGCGGTAGCGTTGATTGAGCCAGAGAATCATCAATACCACAAAAATAATACCACCGATGGTCAGCCAGGGATTGTCGCGATCAAGATAGTGATTGATCAGGGTGGCGCCAAAATACATGAGCGAACAGCCAACGGCGCTGCCGGTCACAACCCCAAAAAAGGTGCCAAGGCGGGACATTCCCAATAAGCGTCCAAAAATAGAACCGCCGACGCTGCCGGTGGCAGCCAGTGGAAAGACGCAGAAGGCAACAATACCGGCAAAGGTGGCGCTTTTCATCCATGGATTGCTGGCAAGTATAAATTTTCCGTCTTCCTGCAATTCTTTCAGCTTTTGGCCAAGCAGGGGCAGGCGGTACAAAAAACCGATATGGAATGCAAGCAGGCAAGCCACCATGATGTCCATATAGAACACCAGGAAGGCGAGTTCTCCGGAAGAAAAAAAACGTGCAGCTTCCTGCACCGCTTCCTGCATGACGTCATCAACGCCCCTGCCAACTTCATCAGCTGAACTGGAGCTGCCACCTAAAATAACAAAACGACCGAAAAAGAAAAAAACCGCTGCCGCTGCCAGGAGCAGGCTTTTAACAAGGGGCCAGCCATGTTCTAAATAAAACCGAAACAATAGCCCTAACGACAGGGCAAAAGGACCGATCAGGGTAAAAAACCAGACAAATCCTAATTGTTTGTGGTCATCAACCAGGGCTTCCTGATTGCCACCGGGTTTGGGAGTATGGTCGTGCTGTTCGGGGTTTTGAATCAAGATTCATATCCTGGTGAAAGCGGGACTGAAGATGTGACGGCAATGATCTCCTTGTGTTGAACAGTATATGGAACTTATCTTATCTGCGCCGGGCGGTTCAAGTATGATCGACAGTGGGGCCGGCGATTTTTTGGTTCTTGATACAATCTATCAGATCTGATGCTTAAAACTGTCGATAAAGGATTGATTGTTAGTGAGTTCTCTGTATTTCCATATCCCCTTCTGTCGCCGCCGTTGTCGTTATTGCGATTTTTTTTCAACAACATCCACTGGCGTGGAACTTGATCTTTATGTTGATTTGCTGTGCCGTCAGCTTGAATTGATGTGTCCCGACACATCAGCACGCATTGCTTTGCAGACTATCTACCTTGGCGGCGGGACGCCCTCGCTGCTCACGGCAGGACAGTTGACCCGATTGTTGACAATCTGTCATGACCGGTTTGACCTGCGGGCCACCGCTGAAATCACCCTTGAGGTCAATCCTGGAACATTCGGCGGCAATTATCTGCAGCAGGTGAATCAGGCTGGTGTTAATCGTTTATCGATCGGCATTCAATCCTTTGACGACCGGCAACTTCAGCAACTGGGACGCTGTCACAATAGTGATCAGGCGCGAGCTGCTGTGGGTGCCGCCCGCAGTGCCGGATTTGGCAACCTCAGCCTCGATCTGATGTTTGCCTTGCCGGGACAGAGCAGCGATGATCTGAATCGGGATATCGACCTACTGTTAGAGCAGCAGCCTGAACACATTTCGGTTTACGGATTGACCATTGAAGCAGAAACCGAATTTGATCACTGGCGCCGGCAGGGTCAGCTTAAAGTGACTGACGAGGAAGAATACGCCAGACAATACGAATTGTTGCGTGCACGTTTTACTGCCGCCGGCTATGAACACTATGAGGTGTCGAACTTTGCCCGTCCCGGATGGCGTTGTCAGCATAATCAGCGCTACTGGCAGCGGCGCAGTTGTCTGGCCGTTGGTGCCGGCGCCCACAGTTTTGTCCAATCCGGATACGGTGAGCGCCGGCATGTGCCCGGTGACCTGGAGCGCTATCGCCAGCTCCTTGAGTCAGGAGCAGATCCATCTGAATTGCTTGAGATTTTCGACCGTCAGGGAGCGATGGTCGAGACCGCCTATCTCGCCCTGCGCACCAGTGACGGTGTTGATTCTGCGGCTTTTGAGCAGCGTTTTGGAGAATCGTTGCAGCATGCTTTTCCTGCCGCCCTTGCTCAGCTGCAGGGCTCTTTAATATGCAGCGATGGTCGGGTTATTCTGCCACCACAGCATTGGCTGATCTACGATCATCTGATCGCGTCATTTTTTTAACCAGGCCTCTGTTCGTAGCCAGGGCTTTGCCCGGTTAGATCTTGACAAAGGGTATAAGCGTTGTTAGTCTGCGTCATTAGCACTCGAGCTAGTTGAGTGCTAATGTCAATGGAGTCAGGGGCGTCATGGAGTCGTGTTGATGGCTGAATTGAATGAGCGTAGCCAGAATATCCTGGAAGCGATCGTCAAGGATTATATTGCTTCCGCAGAGCCGGTAGGCAGTCGTGCCATCACGCGCAGACATCAGTTTAACCTGTCGCCGGCGTCGGTGCGCAATGTCATGGCCGATCTTGAAGAGATGGGCCTGCTCTGTTCTCCCCATACCTCGGCAGGGCGGATCCCGACGGAAAAGGGGTTTCAATATTATATCGATTCCTTGTTGCAGATCCGTGACTTAAGCGATAAGGAAAAGAAGCAGCTACGTAGCAGTTACCGCTTTTCCGGCATGAAGATGGAAGATATCATGCAGGAGGTCGGGCGGATTCTGTCGGGTTTATCCAAATATGCGGGGCTGGTGATGGTGCCTAAGTTTGCATCAACGGCCTTTCGTCAGATAGAGTTTGTGCGCTTGTCCCATGGACGTCTGCTGGTTATCTACGTCTCTGAAACCGGATTGGTGCAAAACAAAGTGATCTCGGCTGATACCGACATTGATCAACGCCAGTTAGAAAAGATCAGTAACTATCTTAATCGTGAGCTCAATGGCTTGACTATACTCCAGGTGAGGGAAAAGCTGAAAAAAGAGATGCAGGACGAAATGAGCCTCTACGACCAGCTGCGTAAGAAAGCCTGGAGCTTGTCTCTCGCTGCCCTGCAGGACGAAATCGAAGATCAGCTCTATGTTACTGGTACATCACTGATGCTTGAGCAACCTGAGTTTTCGTCACCGGATCAGATGCGCCGACTGATTCAGACCTTTGAAAGCAAAAAAATTCTGATAGACTTACTAGATCGCAGTCAATCGGCTCAAGGAGTGCAGATTTTTATCGGCAGTGATGTCGATTTGAAGGGATGCAGTCTGATTTCAGCGAATTTTTCTAATCGAAAAGGTGCGATAGGGGCCCTGGGGGTTGTCGGACCAATGCGTATGGATTATTCCCAGGTTGTGCCGATTGTTGATTTTACCGCCCAATTGGTCAGCCGCGTGCTTGATCGGGAAGCTGAGTAAATATATATCAAAAGGAGATGATGTACTGTGGGTAAAAAGACCGAACAAAGTGCAACAGATCAGGTTGCAGACAACCCTGCCGAGGATATTCAGCCGGAGGCTGAACCTCTTGTGGAAAATAGTGATCTAGAGCAGCAGCTGGCACAAACCCTCGAAGAAAAACAGCGGCTGCATGAGCAGTATCTAAGAACCCTGGCGGACATGGATAACTTGCGCAAGCGCACATCCCGCGAAAAAGAAGACATTGCCAAGTTTGCCAATGAGGGGCTTCTGCGTGACATTCTGCCGGTGATCGACAACCTCGAGCGGGCGCTGGAACATGCTGACAAGTCTGAAGACAGCGAAGGACTGTTTGAGGGGGTACGCATGACCCTGACCCAGTTCAATCAAGTGCTCAGCCGCTTTGGGGTGGAGACAATTGAATCTGTTGGCAAGCCTTTCGACCCTGCATATCACCAGGCCATGGGTCAGCTGGAATCAGCTGATCATCCGGTTAACACGGTGATGGTGGAAATGCAGAAAGGCTACCAACTTAATGAACGTTTGCTGCGCCCAGCTTTTGTGCTGGTGGCAAAGTCGCCGGAAAAAAATGCTTCAGCAGCCGACGATAACAACAAAACTACCTGATATCAGGACAAAAAAGATCTAGGGAGGAAACAACATCATGAGTAAAGTTATAGGTATTGATTTAGGCACCACCAACTCCTGCGTTGCCATCATGGAAGGTGGCGAGCCGGTTGTTATTGCAAACTCGGAAGGGTCACGCACAACCCCATCCATGGTCGCTTTCACCGAATCGGGTGAACGTCTGGTCGGTCAACAGGCCAAACGTCAGGCGGTGACCAATCCGGAGAATACACTGTTTGCCATCAAGCGTCTGATCGGCCGCAAGTTCACTTCTGAGGCCGTGCAAAAAGATATGAAAATCAGTCCTTTCAAGATTATTGAGGCGGAGAATGGCGATGCCTGGGTACAGGTGCGCGACAAGAAATACAGTGCTCCGGAAATCTCAGCCATGGTGCTGCAGAAGATGAAGCAGACCGCCGAGGACTACCTTGGTGAAAAGGTCACCGATGCGGTCATTACCGTGCCTGCTTACTTCAACGATTCCCAGCGTCAAGCGACTAAAGATGCCGGCAAGATTGCCGGCCTCAACGTGCTGCGTATCATCAACGAGCCAACTGCTGCATCCCTGGCCTATGGTCTGGATAAAAAGAACGAAATGACCATCGCTGTTTTTGACCTCGGTGGCGGTACCTTCGACGTCTCCATTCTCGATCTGGGGGATGGCGTCTTTGAGGTTAAATCGACCAACGGTGACACCTTCCTCGGTGGCGAAGATTTTGACCAGTTGATCATTGACTATGTTGCCAACGAATTCAAAAAAGATCAGGGAATCGATCTGCGTAATGACAAGATGGCTCTGCAGCGGTTGAAAGAAGGGGCTGAGAAGGCCAAGATCGAGTTGTCTTCATCGATGGAGACCGATATCAATCTGCCTTTTATTACCGCGGATCAGTCGGGGCCAAAACACTTGAACATCAAGCTGTCTCGCTCCAAGCTCGAAAGTATCTGTAGCGGCCTGCTTGATAAGCTGGTTGGCCCCTGTAAGATGGCCTTAAAAGATGCCGGTCTGTCAGCCGGAGATATTCAGGAAGTGGTGCTGGTCGGCGGCATGACCCGGATGCCTGCGGTTCAGGAGCGGGTCAAGGAGATCTTCGGCAAAACCCCGAGTAGAGGGGTTAATCCTGACGAGGTTGTTGCTATTGGTGCTGCGATTCAGGGTGGCGTTCTCACTGGCGATGTTAAGGATGTCCTGCTCCTCGATGTAACCCCACTGTCTCTGGGGATTGAAACCCTGGGCGGGGTCATGACCAAACTGATCGAGAAAAACACCACGGTACCGTGCAAGAAGAGTCAGGTGTTCTCCACTGCGGCTGACAATCAGCCGGCGGTGTCGGTTCATGTTCTCCAGGGTGAGCGTGAGATGGCCAATGACAACAAGACCATCGGTAATTTTGAACTGGTTGGTTTGCCACCCGCACCGCGTGGAGTACCGCAGATCGAGGTCACCTTTGATATCGACGCCAATGGTATTCTCCACGTATCAGCCAAGGATCTGGGCACCGGCAAGGAACAGTCGATTCAGATTACCGCTTCCAGTGGTTTGTCTGACGATGAGATTCAGCAGATGGTCAAGGATGCTGAACTCCATGCCGGTGATGACAAAAAGAAACGTGAACTGATCGAAGCTCGCAACCAGGCCGATGGTCTTTCTTACACTACGGAAAAATCCCTGGCCGAGCATGGTGAAAAGGTTGACAGTGACACCAAAGCAAAAATCCAGGAAGCACTGGACGAGCTGAAAAAAGCGGTAGAAGGGGATGATCCCGAATTGATCAAGAAAAAAAGCGAGACCCTCGCCCAGGTTTCTCATAAACTCGCCGAGGTAATGTATTCCCAGGGCCAGGAAGATGCCGGTGCTCCCGGCAACGAGGGGCCGGCAACGGAGGATTCAGCCAAGGATGACGTGGTTGAGGCTGAATTCGAGGATGTGGACGAGAAGAAGTAAATTGCTAACCGGGCTGGACGTCGACCTTGCTAACCATCGGTCGGCGTCCGTCTTTTTACTGTTTGGATAATTATTTTGTCAAAATCAGATTATTACGAGATTCTTGAAGTCAACCGTAACGCCAGTGAAACAGAAATAAAAAAAGCCTACCGGCGCTTAGCGGTGCAATATCACCCGGACAAAAATCCCGATGACAAGGCAGCTGAAAACAAATTCAAGGAACTTTCCGAGGCCTATGCGATTCTGTGCGATCCCCAGAAGCGGGCAACCTATGATCAATTCGGTCATGCCGGCGTCAACGGTGCCGGCGGCTTCTCAGGCGGTGGTTTCGACTTTGGCGGCGCACCGTTTGAGGATATTTTCGGCGACATTTTCGGTGACATTTTCGGTGGCTCACGACGTGCCGGCCGCGGCCGCCGCGGCGACGATTTGCGTTACAATCTGACGATCAGTTTCGAAGAAGCGGCATTCGGGGTCGAAAAGAAACTGCAGCTGCCGCGCAGTCAGCCCTGTGACAGCTGCCAGGGCAGTGGTGCCCGCAGCGGGACGTCACCCCAGACCTGTGGAACCTGCCGCGGCGCCGGTCAGGTGCGCTATCAGCAGGGGTTCTTCACCATGACCCGCCCCTGTCCGGACTGTCACGGCGAAGGTAAAATTATCAAAGATCCCTGCCCCGATTGTAAAGGCAGCGGACGCGTTAAACAAAAACGCACGCTTCCCCTCAATGTGCCGGCCGGGGTGGAAAATGGTACCCGCCTCAAGCTCAGTGGCGAGGGGGAAATGGGTAGCCAGGGTGGTGCTCCTGGTGATCTTTACGTTGTGATCAGCGTAAAAAAGCATCCGATTTTTGAACGTGATGGTCAGGATGTGATCTGTCAGGTGCCGATTTCTTTTGCTCAGGCAGCTCTTGGTTGCGAGCTTGAGGTTCCCACTCTTGAAGGACGAGTTAACCTCAAGGTGCCAACGGGCACCCAGAGTGGCAAGGTTTTTAAATTGTCCGGTAAGGGGATTGTCGCTCTGCAGGGATATGGTCGTGGCGATCAGTTAGTGGTTCTGCGGGTCGAGGTTCCTACCAAGCTAAATGCCCGGCAAAAAGAATTACTCGAAGACTTTGCCAAAGCTGGTGGCGAAGAGATCCATCCCCAGAGCAAGGGTTTTTTGGATAAGGTGAAGGAACTGTTCGACTGACATTTTTGTTGGTGCGGCGCGACGATCATGGAGTATTGATGAAGCGATTCGCTTTTATGTTTCTCTTGCTGTTTGGCTTGTGTTTGTCACCGGGATGGTCGAGTGTGGCAAGCGCTGCTGATGTTGAGCGCGGCCAGGAGCTTTATCAGTCGGGGCGTCACGATCAAGCCCTCGCGGTATTGCGGGAACACATTCGTAACGCCCCTGAAAATATCGAAACCGGCCGTGCTTATGCCCTGATTGGTAGAATTCTGAGCGAGCGGCAACAGTATCCCGAGGTTATTCTTTATCTGCAGCGCACCCCTGAGGTATTACGAAGCCCGGAAATCGATCTGCTCCACGGCAACGCCCTGGTGGCTACCGGTAGCGTTGCCGCAGGGTTGCGCATGTTGCAACCGCTGATCGACGAGCCGTTGGCTGTTGCCGATCAGGAGCGTCTATTTCAATCTCTGGCCAGTGCCGTTATCGCCGAAAATCAGCCGTTATTCGCCTTATACTACCTCGACCAGGAACTGGATTTGAGCGCTGACCGGGAGGCGGTTCTGGCGCGGGCACGGCAACTGCTGCAGAATCGGCTGTCTGATGTTGACCTGGCCGAAGCAGCTTTTATGTGGCAGGGAACAGAAATCGGTCAGGACGCCCGGCTACAGCTCGCGCGGCGGGCTCTGGCGCGACAGAATCCACAAGTCGCCAGACAGCAGCTGGAAAACCTGTTTACATTAGGTGTGCGTTTTCCTTACTGGCAGGAAGCCGAGGAGCTGTTACAGCGCACCCAGGAAGATGGCTGGCTCAATCGCAATGCCATTGGGGTGCTGTTACCTCTGTCCGGATCCTACGCCTCCTATGGCGAAATGGTGAAAAACGGCCTTGAACTGGCCCTCGCAGAGCACAATAAAACCCGTTTTCCCGTGCGTTTTATCTACCGGGATAGCGCCGGCAATGTACCCGTTGCACGCCTGGTCAACGGTCTGGCCAATGAGGATCGGGTGATCGGCATTATCGGCCCACTGCTTAGTGCCGATGCTATGGCTGCGGCGCGCGAAGCACAGCGGCAGATGGTGCCACTGCTGGCGTTGGCACAGACTGAAGAGCTGCCCCATGTTGGTAATTTTATTTTTCGCGATACCGTGACCGCTGAAAAGCAGGTCAAGGCTCTGGTGGATTATGCCAAAGCTGATCAGCGCATCAGTTATTCGGTGTTACATCCACAGACCCGTAGCGGTCAGCAGATGACCCAGCTGTTCGAGACGATGGTGCGCCGTAATGGTGGGGAGCTGGTTGACGTCATCAGTTACCCGGAGGGAACTACCGATTTTCGCACGCAGATTGAGCAGTTGCTCTGGTCGAATCGCAGCCGTCCGATTCCCGAAGAAAAAAGTGGCGGACTAGAGCCGCCTGAATATCCCCTGGCTCCCTTTCATGCCCTGTTTATTCCCGATTTTGCTGATAATATCAGTCTGATTGCGCCGCAGTTGATGTTTTATGGCATCAAGGATGTGCTGCTACTGGGGATTAATGGCTGGTATTCACCGGAACTGATCAATCGTGCCGGTCGTTTCCTGGATAATGCGGTATTTGTTGAGGCTTTTTATGCCGAAAGTCGAAATCCCGAAGTAAGACGTTTTGTCGAGCTGTATCGCAGTACCTATCGTGAGGAGCCAAGTATTCTCGAAGCTCAGGCCTTTGACGCAGCGAGCCTGCTGCTGGCGACCATTGATCGCCCCGAAGTAGCTAATCGCGACGATCTGCGGATCGCCTTGCTGCATCTGGATGACATTCGCGGGGTAACTGGTACCAGGGGTTTTGATCTGGAGGGTGAGTCACTCAAGGAGCTGAACCTGTTAGGTGTACAGCGTGGTCGCCTGATTCAAAAACAGTAAGCTATCCCGACCCCAGAATAGCGTTCAAGGTAAGTATGGTAGCAGCTCCAGGGCGCGTGAGCGCCACGAAAGCACGCCAATCTGGGTGTGCATCCGCTCTGCAAGCTGCGGAAAGCCACTGTGGATGACGTTGGCAGCAAAGTCAGCAAGAAAGCGCGATTTAAGCTCTGCGCGCGCGCGATCCATCCCGATCCCCTCGTAAGGAACTGAAGTAAATAACAAGAATCCGTCGTCGGGAATCCGTCCGGCAGCCATATTCCCTTCGATAATCCCTGCCGCCTTGCGGATCGGATCAGCCAGATCCGGGCTGTAAGGGCCGATAATCAGCGCCAGATTCGGTGTATGCAGAAAGTCAAAGCCGCGCCCCAGACAGATCATCCACTCCCGATGTTCCACATCCAAAAGCCGACAGGTGTTGCGTACCTCAGCGATGCGCTTGATGTTCCCCTGTAGCAAGGGTAGCAGGTCGTGCTGCATCTGTTCTGACATGTCGGGAAACAGGTTGCCGATCTTGTAGTTCAGCGCGGGGATGTCGGCCGCCGAGAGGGTCGACAGGTCGAGGAGCTCGTCGTTGGCCCCATGCAGAATCAGGGCGTCTTCATCGGTTTCATAACCGCACAGCAGGGGGTAGATGGTGCCGTGGCGGCTACCAAAGATATATTCTGCCTGTTGCTTGATCTGACGACAGTGGGCGCGGGCGGCAGCGGTATCACAGTTGAAGCCACCGCAGCCCCGGCGGTCATCACCGCGGGAGAAATGATAGGTAATAAAAAACAGAATCTGGCGACCGGCCGCCAGCATGCGGTGAACGTCTGCGGCCAGGACTTCGCCCAGATGCGGCCAGCCGAGGTCAAATATGCCGCCCAGGTTACGAAAGGGCTGGATGATGCCTGGCGGGGTGCCGGTGGCGACGGGTATATTGATACGCCCATCCATGCATTTAAGTACCATGATGGCGGTGGGAAATTTGGCCAGGTAGAATTCCCGCGCCAGACTGGCATCAGGGCTGCGGAAATCCGTGGTGTGACGCTGGGCGAGATCCTGCAACCAGGCGATACGTTCGGCAATCGGTTGTTGATGAATAGGCATGCTTATCTTCTTGGCAAAAAAAAGCAGGGTTAACCGGCTTTTTGATCTTCCTGCTGGGGGCTGTAGCGCTCAACCAGGATCTCGAACTCAGCTGTTAACTGATTGTAGCAGCGCAGCTGGCCGGTGCCGATATTGTAGTACCAGCCATGCAGGCTCAGTTGACCACGGTTGATCCGTTCGCGTACCCAGGGGAAAGTCATCAGATTTTTTAACGAGACGAGGATCGATTCCTTTTCACAGGCGCGCAGTTGCTTTTCTTCCGGCGCATCGGCAAACTCATTTAGCACCTTGTCGCGGGCAGTAGCAGCAATGCTCACCCACTTGCTGATGAATTCACCGGCAATCTCCCCCTTGGCACTATTCATCAAGGCGTTGATGCCACCACACTGGGAGTGGCCAAGAATAATGATGTCAGAAACATTGAGGTAACAGACAGCATATTCAATGGTTGAACTGACTCCGTGGTAGTCATCGCTTTTTGCTTCACTTTTAACGTAGGGGGGAACCAGATTGGCAATATTGCGCAAAATAAACAGATCGCCGGGGGCGCAAGTTGTCAGCAGTGCCGGGTCGACCCGAGAATCGCAGCAGCCGATCAGCAGGGCTTGCGGTCGTTGACCCGCAGCGAGGGAGGTTGCCAGTTCAGCGTTTTCTCCGAAATGTTGTTTTTGATAAACGCCAATACCATCGAGGAATTTACTTACATCCGCCATGATTCATTCTCCATTAAAGGTAATATGGCGGGAATTGTAGCATAAAAAAATAGCTAGAACACTGTTTTTACATGGATTCGGTTAGCCCAAAATCTCATAAAATCATGGTCAAGAGGTACAGGTAATGTCAATGGCTTCGAGCGAAGAACTTGTGATATGCTGCAGCGGCAATAGCAGATAGGTAATCCATTAGGGCCGAGCCTGAAGTTGCGGGTAGTTGGTCACACTAAAAACTCAAGGGAACAAGATGTCGAGTCGATTCGGACGATTATTTAATATCAGTACTTTTGGTGAGTCCCACTGTTACGGGGTCGGGGTCAATGTCGATGGGGTGCCGGCGCGAATGGCGCTGTGCGAGGCCGATATCCAGCACCAGCTTGACCGCCGTCGACCGGGAGGTAACAGGCTCGGGACAGAACGCAACGAAGCTGATCAGGTGATGATTCTCTCGGGTGTTGAAAACGGTCTGACCTTGGGAACCCCCATCGGCATGCTGGTAAAAAATAAGGATCAGCGCCCTGCTGATTACGGTTCCATGAGCGAAATTCCCCGGCCATCCCACGCTGATTACACCTATCGGACAAAGTACGGTATTCATGCCTCCAGTGGCGGTGGACGCTCCAGTGCACGGGAAACCATCGGCCGGGTTGCTGCCGGAGCGATTGCCGATAAGTTTTTACGTGAGCAGTATGGTATCGAAATTGTCGCCTGGGTCAGTGGCGTCGGACAACAAGCTGCCGCTGCCATCGACTTAGAGACGATCCAACGTGATCAGGTTGATGAGTACGCCATCCGTTGCCCTGATCCGCTTGCAGCTGAGAAGATGACGGCGGAAATTGTTGCCGCCCGCGAAAATAAAGATTCCGTCGGCGGGGTGATCACCTGTGTCTGCCGTAACCTGCCGGTGGGATTGGGCGAACCGGCCTTTGATCGCCTGGAGGCGTTGCTTGCCCATGCGATGTTATCGATTCCGGCAACCAAGGGTTTTGAAGTTGGTTCCGGCTTTGCCGGTGCCCAGCGCCACGGATCCCAGCATAATGATCCTTTTGTCTGTAAAGGGGAGCGCCTTGGTACGGTGACCAACAACAGTGGCGGTGTCCAGGGCGGAATTTCCAATGGCGAGCCGGTCTGGTTCCGGGTTGCCTTCAAGCCGCCGGCAACCATTGGCCTGGCACAGCAGACCGTCGATTATGCCGGCAAGCCGGTGACCCTTGAGGCCAAAGGGCGCCACGATCCGTGCGTGGTACCGCGTGCGGTGCCGATTGTTGAAAGCATGGCAGCGCTGGTCCTGGCCGACCTTGCTCTGATCCAGAGGATGAGAAGCTGATGGCTGGACCTTACATGAAGGCTTCTGATCTGGGGATTTTCGGCGGGATCTGCGATGATTATTGACTGGTATCCCGGCCACATGAAAAAAGCCCGGGCGCAGATTATTGACATCCTGCCAAAGGTTGATCTGGTTCTCGAGGTTCTTGATGCACGCTTGCCGTTAAGCAGCTCCAACCCACTGTTGGAGCGACTGCGGGGCAATAAACCCTGTATCAAGATTCTCAACAAGAAAGATCTGGCTGACCCCAACATCACCCGTTCCTGGTTGCGGCAATTGGAAAAACAGCAGCAGGTCAAAGCGCTGGCGCTGGAGGCCAAGGACCGGCGTGACGTCGGCTTGATTCCCAAACTTTGTCGTACGGTGTTGACGCAACGCTTTAAAGCCGGTAAGCCCCTACGGGTGTTGGTGGTGGGCATCCCCAATGTCGGCAAGTCAACCCTGATCAATACCCTGGCCGGCAAAAAGATCGCCCGCGTCGGCGATAAACCGGCAATTACGACCACCACCCAGCAGATCGACCTGCGTAACGGAATCCTGCTTCTCGACACCCCCGGTATCCTCTGGCCGGTTCTTGACAACCTCGGCGGAGCATGCCGTCTGGCCGCCAGCGGCGCCCTTGGTGAGGCTGCCTACACGACCCTTGAGGTGGCACTGGCCAGCTTGGACTACATGCGGGAAAACTACCCGCAACAATTAAAGAATCGCTATCAGCTTGACGACTTGGCGGGGGCTGCGCTGACCATATTGGAGCAGATTGGCCGTGCCCGTGGTTGTTTGATCAGCGGGGGCGATGTCGATCTGCATCGTGCTGCAGAAATGTTGTTGCGCGATCTACGCGCAAATAAAATTGGCCGTATCAGCCTGGAGCGTCCAGCTGAAGAAGCGAGCGCATTTGACCAGTATCAGGAGTTTGAATGAAACGCAACACTGCCTATCGGGATATTTTCGTCAGTGACCTGCCCTACGAAATTGGTGAGGAAGAAATTAAACAGCTGTTTGCCCTGTGTGGCAGCGTCCAGTCGGTACAGTTAGTACCCGATGCCCGCGGCGAGTTCAAGGGGCTGGCTTTTGTGCGCATGGCCAGTGCCAAAGAAACCCGGGAAGCCATCAATACCCTTGATGGCACCTACCTTTCTGGTCGTTACATCAAGGTCAGCGAAGCGCGCACGAAAGAAGAACGCAATGAAGAAATTGCGGTGTTCCCAACAAAAGCACGCCGCCGCCGTGCTATACCGGGGCGCAAAAAGGTGCGTTAAGTTCTTTTGTCTGTAGGGTCATTCATGAATAACAGCAGGTACAGCCGGGAGAAGTGGGATCAGCGCTGGCAGAAAAAGTCGGCCTTGTCTGCAGGGCAAGCGGACGACTGGCTGTTGCGGATTATGCCTCATCTGCCGGACGAGGGGATGGCCCTAGATCTTGCTTGCGGTATGGGACGCAACGCGCTGGCTGTGGCAAGGGTTGGATATCAGGTTACTGCGGTTGATTTCTCCCAGGTTGCCCTTGATGAGCTAAGCACGGCAGCAGCTCAGGAGGATCTACCAGTTGCTGCGGTGTGCGCCGATCTGGAAGCAGGTGATTATCGGGTTGCGCCAGGCTCCTTTGATCTGGGGCTGCAGTTTTATTATCTTTACCGTCCGTTACTGCCACTATTGCAGGATGCCGTTCGTCCAGGGGGGTACATTGTTATCCGTACCTTCAGTCAGGCCGGGGTGGAGCGCTTCGGGCCGGTTAATCGGGAAATATCATTTGTCCCCGGCGAATTGCTCAGACTTTTTTTCGGCTGGGAGATCATGCTTTACGAGGAAGGGCTTGAACCGTCACGCAAGGGGGGATCTTTGGTGGGGCTGTTCGCCCGCAAAAAAAAATGTGAAGTGCTTCACACTTGAATCTGGAGGCTGTGTCAATGTCTGAAGAGGCGACATTTTTTTTGCCGGTGCGGGATTATTGTCACCGTAATCTGATTACCTGCAGCATCAATGACTCGGTGATGGCGGCAGCGAAGGTCATGCGCGAACGCAAGATTTCGAGTCTGATTGCCTGTGATGACGAGGGCCAGCCGGTCGGCATTATGACCGATCGTGATCTGCGCGGCAAGGTTGTTGCTGATGGCCTCGAACCACGTACCCTCAAGGTCAGTGCCATTATGACTTCGCCGGTCATCTCGGTCAAAGAAGATGACACCCTTTTCGAGGTCCTCTATCGTATGTCTCGCCACCGTATCCATCGCATCGGTGTCGTCGATGAAAATAATACCCTGGTTGGGTTTATTAACGAATCCGATATTATCCGTCTGCAGAACCGTTCACCGCAGCACCTGTTAAGATCCATCGATGAAGCCGGCAACAGTGAAGATTTACGCCAGATCAACGCAGATAGTGAGCAGTTGATTATTTTCCTCAGTCGCAACGGGGTCGGCACCACCAATCTGGTGCAGCTGATCGCCCTGATTAATGATCAATTGGCTGACCGTTTGATTCAACTGCTCAAGCAGGAGCGGTTTCCCGATATGGGGAAAAACAGCACCTTCATGGTTCTTGGCAGTGAGGGGCGCCGGGAGCAGACGTTAAAGACTGATCAGGATAATGCGATTATTTATGCAGATCATCTAGCAGCAGAAGAGCTTAAAGAGATTGAAAGTTTTTCCCAGGAGTTGATCAAATCCCTGATCGCGATCGGCGTTCCTGAGTGTCCCGGCGGGATCATGGCCAGCAATGATTTCTGGCGCCGCAGTTTGAGTGATTGGAAACGGATTGTCAATGTCTGGATTGAGAGTCCCAAGAGTGAAAATATTCTCAATTTTGGTATGCTCTCGGATATGCGCGGCTTGTGTGGCGATCGTCATCTGGAACAGGAACTGCGTCAATTTATTCTGGAAAAAGCCCAGAATAACAGTATTTTTATGGCCCGCATGGCGCAGAATGTCGTCAATTTTTCCCAGCCGCTGGGGTGGTTCGGGCGCATCAAGGTGGAACGCAAAGGCCCCCATGCCGGCATGATAGATCTGAAAAAGGCCGGAATTTTCACCCTCACCGAAGGGGTGAAGACGCTGGCATTGAGTGTCGGCATTTTTGGTGGCAGTACCCTGGAAAAGTTGAGTCAGTTAAAAGCCCAAGGGGTTCTCGACAAGGGTCAGACGGCGGATCTGGAGGCGGCTTTTTCCCTGCTGACGGGGATGCGTTTACGCTTTCAGATCGATGCTGCTGACGCCGGTAAAGAGATCACCAACTATGTCGCGCCCGAAACCCTGGATCGGGTTGAAATGGGACGTCTCAAGGAGGCGTTGGAGGTGGTGGTGGCTCTTATTTCAACCCTCAAGCAGCATTTTCGTGTTGATATGCTGCGCGGCTGAAAAAAAGATAAGTCATCCTTTGACATTGATCAGCGGGCGTACCCGATGGAGGGTGGTGACCAGGTCTTTTTGCAACGCCATTACGGTATCGAGATTCTTGTAAGCTGCTGGGGCTTCGTCGAGGGTCGTCTGATCGATGCGGGCAACGACCCCGTCCATACTGGCGCTAAACTGTTGCATTGAAATCTGTCGCTGTGCCTGCTTGCGCCCCAGGGCGCGCCCGGCGCCGTGAGAGCTTGACCACAGGGCTTGCGGGTTGCCTTTGCCAACCACAATGCAAGAGCCGTCACGCATGTTACCGGGGATCACCCCGCGCATCCCTTCTTCGGCGTGGGTGGCTCCTTTGCGATGAATCCATAGACCATCTTTCTCTTCGGCATGATTATGGTTGCGATTGATCTGTTCCTGCCAACTTGCGTCGCCGTCACAATGCTGTTGCATTGCTGTCACCACCCGCCGCAATATCTCAAAACGATTTTGCCGGGCGAATTGCAGACAGAAGTTTAGGTCCTTGATGTACTCCCGTCCTGGTTCGCTACTGACGGCGAAACCAAAATGGCCTTCGCGTGCCTTGCCGCCACCGGCGAGCTTCATATAATGGCTGGCAACACTGTGACCAAGGTTGCGTGAGCCGGAGTGGATAATAATCCAGATCCGTCGGGATTCATCGCTGCTGATTTCAATAAAATGGTTGCCCGATCCTAGGGATCCCAACTGTTTCAAGCCGTTTTTGGTCAGCAACCGATCAATCAGGGGCGTTCGTGGAATGTGCTGGTAATCCCACGGCGTGTCGCTGCGATTGTGGGAGAAACCGACCGGAATAGCGCGATAGATGGCTGTAAAGATATGTTTCGCCTGCTGCCGCACCTGATCGCGGATAAAACTGGTGGGGATAGCGCACATGCCACAACCGATATCATAGCCAACCCAGGATGGCAGGATGACTCCGAAGGTTGCCACAACAGCCCCGATCGGCAAGCTGTAACCGAGGTGGGCATCGGGCATGAGGGCACCGCGGACGCTGAAATCCTGCTCAAGGGCACGGTAAAACTGATCGAGGGTTGCGCTGTCGAGGTCGGTGGCGTAAATTTTATGGGGCTTCATCGACGACCTTCCTTGATCAACAATAGGGTTTTTACTTGTCTGATGATGGCAGAGTTCATGCGACGCTGTAAAGACGCTGCTCTTTTATCTGTTGTCCAAAGCAACCTGGGATCGTTCATGACCGGAAAAAGTCCAGTCCAGAGAAAGTTCACTCGCCGTTCAGTCCTGCTGACAGCGGTGCTGTTGATGGCACTGTTGGTGATTGGTGGTTGTTCCAGATCATCACAACGGGATGTAAGCGGAGCCCACGAGACTGACCCTATTGCCGATCTGCTGGCCGGATCGACCAGTGCCGATGAGGGTGCCGCTAGCGGGGAAGAATTACGACGCATGGGATACGCGGTGCAGGTTGGCGCGTTTGCGGTTCTGGAAAACGCCGTGGGGCTGGAAGCATCCCTGGCGCGGCAGGGAATTGATGCCTATTACTTCCGTGCTGAATCCGGGCTCTACAAGGTCCAGTTCGGCAATTACGCGACCTATGATGCGGCGCGCGCTGAAGCGCGACAGTTTCAACAGCAGAGTCTGCTCGACAGTTTTTTTATTGCTGTCCCCGATCAATACAGCGTTGCCAGAATTCAGCGTAGCGGCCGTGGAGATGTTCGTGAAGAATTGGTCATGACCGCTCGGCGTTTTCTTGGTGTGCCTTATCGTTGGGGCGGGGAGGATAAAGGCGGCTTCGATTGCAGCGGTCTGACCATGGTCAGCTATCGCCTTAACGGGCTCGATCTGCCGCGAAATTCCCGCGCCCAGTTTGACGCTGGACGGGCGGTGGCGCAGCAGGCTCTACAGCGGGGGGATCTGGTGTTTTTCGCTACCCAGGGGGGACGACGGGTGACTCATGTGGGAATCTATATCGGTAACGATGAGTTTATTCATGCCCCCCGCGCCGGACAAACGGTTCGGGTTGCCAGCCTGTCCAACAATTACTTTAAAAAAACCTATGTGGGGGCGCGAACCTATTTGTAGCTGTTGACGTCAAAGGGGTGTTCAGGGATAAGCTTTTGCCCAATAAATGGCGGGCTCAAGTTCGGTAAACAGACGGATGTTGACCCCTTTTTGGTAGAGGGTCTCCAGCAGTAACTGCTCGTCTTTTTTGTATTCAATGGTGGTGACAATGGCGAGTTTGCGCAACAGGGCTCGATGCGAATAGTGGAGGATCGTTTCAGCAACCAGATTGATACTTTTTTCCCCGCGTGAACAAAAAATCTGGCGCTTGTCTATCACCAGGCCGGTACATTCCGAATCTTCCATTTTATTCAGGGTGGGACGATAAAGTGTATCAATACAGTTGCGGCAGTCAGAGGGACCAGCGCAGGTGACGATTAAGCAATCCTCGTCCTGGTGTGCAGTGATCGCAAGCGTTGTTTGATTTTCAGTCATACAAGGTGAACCCTGTTGTTATATTCCTGAACTCCTCAGGGATGGCTACCTTTTGCTGGAAGAGCTCTTATGTAACCTGAAAGGTAATTCTACGTTGGCATTTAAGTTTAACAATGTTTTAAAAAAGTGACAAATAAAAATTTATGTAAAAATTTATGTGCGCATTGACCGAACGAAGCGGAATGGAGTCATTAATGAGCAGCTTACCGGCACCCCAAAAAGAAATTTTTGGCTGGGCCATGTTCGATTTTGCCAACCAGGGCTACACCCTGCTGATTATCACCGTAATTTACGGCGACCTGTTTACCCGCATCATTGTCGGCGATGCCGCCGGTGATTATCGATTGGGCAACCTGCTCTGGAGTCTGGCTCTGGCCGCCAGTTATGCTCTGGTGGTTCTGACCGCACCGGTGCTTGGGGCGATTATCGATTTTTCTGCTACCCGCAAGAAGTTTTTGTTTGCCAGCTACCTGTTGACGGTGATTAGTACTTCCCTGCTTTATTTTGTTGCTCCCGGCTATATCCTGTTGGCCATGGTGTTGCTGGTTGTGTCCAACTATGCCTATTCTATTGGTGAATCTTTTATTGCCAGCTTCCTGACCGATCTCGGTAAACCCGAGGACCTCGGTAAAATATCCGGTTTTGGCTGGGCTCTGGGTTATGTCGGTGGACTGGTCGCCACCGCTGTTGCCCTGTTGTTTCTTGGCGAAGTGAGCCTGGATAACTTTGCGCGGATCCGCTGGGTCGGCCCCTTTGCCGGCGGGTTTTTCCTGGTGGCAGCCATTCCCACCTTTATCTGGCTCAAAGAGCGCGGTCGTGGCCGTCGATTGCCCCGTCCACGCCAATATCTATTCCTGGGATTTCGCCGGGTGCGAAGAACCTCTGTCCAATTAAGACAATTGCGCGATCTTGCTCTGCTTTTTGCTTCGATTTTCTTTGCCATGTGTGGCATCTACATTATCATCGCATTTACCTTCATCTATGGTGCCCAGGTGATTCGCTGGGATGAGTCCGTGCGGGTGATGATGTTTGTCATTGTTCAGATTACTGCAACCCTGGGGGCCCTTGGTTTCGGTTTTGTCCAGGATCGCATCGGTGCCAAGGTCACCTATGTGATGACATTATTACTGTGGATTCTTGCCATTATTCTGATCTATCTGACCCCGGATCTGGCCGCTTGGGCGGTTCAACTGTTCGGTTGGGACTGGCAGGCACAATATGTATTTCTTGGGGTTGGTTGTGTTGCCGGCACCTGTCTGGGCTCCACCCAGTCAGCTGGTCGCGCTCTGGTCGGACTGCTGTCGCCGCGCGACAAGGCTGCTGAACTGTTTGGTTTCTGGGGGATGTTCAGTAAGGCCGCAGCAATTGTCGGGCTGGTCGGCATTGGTCTGCTGCAGGTAGCTTTCGGCTTACAGGCTTCTATCCTCTTCTGTGCAGTGCTGTTTGCCGCGGCTTTGTTCATTGCTCTTGCCATCAACGAGGCCCGTGGAAGGGCTCAGTCGGGGGTGATTGGTTGTTCGCGAACACCGGGCCATTAATCGATTGATGCAAAAGACGCTTTATAGTAGTTTGTTCAAGTATTCAGGCTTGGTCCAGAGATGGTGAGAGATGAAAAAGATGTTGATTCAGAAAGTTAGAACGATCGATCCGGAAACAAAATATCATCAGGTCCTCGATTGTGCCCTGCGATTGTTTGTCAAAAAAGGGTACCACCGTGTGTCAATCCCGGATATTGTCGAGGCATCCGGCGTCAGTACCGGGGCCATTTATAATTTGTTTGACAGCAAGGAAAATCTTGCCCGTACCCTGCATCAGCAGATTCTGGCCGGCTTTCAGGATGAATTTGTCACTCGTTTGATCGACGGTGACACGGCCTATGACAAATTGCGGACTTTTGCTGAACTGGTTTATGAAAAGACCGATCGTGACCCGATCACGATGGAATACCTGTTATTTATGAAGCATGCCGAGTTTATGGGCGACATGGCACCGATCTGCATGACTGAGCCTTTTCGCCTGATCCGCCAGATCGTTACGGAAGGCATGGCCAGTGGTGAAATTCGCCCGGGCAACTATTTTGTTTCGGCGGTATCCTTTACCGGTGCGATTTTGCGACCGGCGCAGCTCAAGCTGGAATGTGTTCTGGAAGGTTCCCTCTGCGAAATGGCAGAGGAGCTTATCGCCAACGCTTGGGCTGCCATCAGGGCTTGATCTTTTTTCTTTCTCTTTCTCGCCGACTGCCTCAATTCTGCTAAACTTTCCATTATCTTCTCAATTTTCTTTCTGTCTATCCGCAGCATCGTACAGGTTATTTGAGTTGATGGCAGTGTACTGTTTGTGTCACTGGAGATGTTTGTATGACTTATGATCAGGGTCTCTTGTTCGCAATCGCCGTCATAACCGTTGGATTTTTTGTGTGGGGACGCTGGCGGCATGATGTGGTTGCCCTTGGTGCGTTGCTGGCCTGTGTTTTTGCAGACCTGGTACCGTCTGGCGAGGCCTTTGCCGGTGTCGGTCATCCGGCGGTTATCACTGTCGCTTGTGTACTGATCTTAAGTGCCGGCTTACAAAGCACCGGTGCAGTTGATGCTTTGGTGCAGCGGATCATGCCGAAAACTGACAGGATATTTCTGAGTCTGACTTCTCTGGTCGGCCTTGGGGCAATTTTGTCGGCGTTTATGAACAATGTTGGTGCTATGGCACTGCTCATGCCGATTGCTATCCAGATCGCTAAAAAACATGGTCTGCCGGCAGGTAAGGTGTTGATGCCCCTGGCCTTTGGTACCATCCTCGGCGGCATGATGACCCTGATTGGTACTCCTCCGAATATGATAGTGTCCGGTTTTCGCGCTGATATGGGGAGCGGCGCTTTTGCTATGTTTTCTTTTTTACCGGTGGGTGGTGCAGTGGCAGGCGCTGGAGTGCTGTTCCTGTTGCTGGTCGGTTGGCGACTGGTGCCGATGCGGGAAGAGGCGGGGGCCGCCGGTTTTGACACCGGTAACTACCTGACCGAAGCGCGGGTTTCCGATAAAGGCAAAGCGATTGGCAAGAACTTACGGGAAATTGAGGAGGCCCTTGAAGAAGTTGATGCCCAGGTCGTTGGCCTGGTTCGGAATGAACTGCGAATTACTGCTCCCAATCCCGCTCGCATTGTTAAAGCCGACGATATATTGATTATTGAGGCGGATCCTGATGCCTTATCGGCGGCCTTGACCGCCCTGGATCTCACCCTGGAAGAAGAAGTCCCGCTGACAGCTGCGGAAGAGGGTAAGGAAGAAACACCATCAGACCAGGAAGTTGCAACTAAAAACAACCATGACTCCGATGATAAGGAGACAAACGACAGCACGGATAAACAGATTGATATTCAGGAGTTTGTTGTGATGCCGGCAACTGCATTGATTGGTCGTACCGCCAGTGGCATCCGTCTGCGCAGCCAATATGGAATCAATTTGTTGGCTATATCCAGACAGGGCAAGCGCTCAATCAAGAGGCTCCGCATCACTCCGATTCACGCAGGAGATGTACTGTTGATGCAGGGAAACCCGAGTTCTCTTGCCGGTTTTATCTCGACCTTTGGGTGTGTTCCCCTGGCAAAGCGTTCCATCAGTCTGCCTCATAAGCGGCAGGCACTGCTGGCATCGGTGATTATGGCGCTGGCGATTGCCGCCGCAGCTCTTGGTCTGGCTCCAGCTGCAATCAGTTTCGCGACGGGAGTTCTGGCTTTTATGTTGCTGCGCATTGTGCCGGCGCGCAAAGTCTATGAAACTGTTGACTGGTCGATCATCGTGTTGCTCGGAGCCCTTATCCCTGTTGCCGGCGCCATGGCAAGCACCGGCGCGGCAGATCTGCTGGCCCGAACCCTTCTGGAGAACGTCGCTCAAGGAAATCCGATCCTGGCCTTGACCATGCTTCTGGTCTTGACCATGACGCTATCGGATTTTATGAATAATGCCGCTACCGCTGCGGTCATGTGTCCACTGGCCATTAGTCTGGCGATGGAGTTGCAGGTCAATCCGGACAGCTTTCTGATGGCGGTTGCGATTGGTGCTTCCTGCGCCTTTTTGACACCCATTGGTCATCAGAATAATACCTTGATTCTTGGCCCCGGAGGGTTTCGTTTTGGGGATTACTGGCGACTGGGATTGCCAATGGAAATATTGGTTGTTGGTATCAGTCTGCCTGTCCTGCTCTACGTCTGGCCTCTCTAGCAAGTCTAACTACATTAATCCTATGTAGAATAAATAAATTTATCTTGACATGATAAATAGTGTTTACTATTGTTCTTGTCATAGGTGAAGTTTATTTCTTTAGTCGCTATTTGCTCTCGAAGTGGAAATCGTATCGACACAAACCCCTGGGAGAACCATATGAATCAAATCTACACAGACAATTCCTTGAGTATCGGGGGCACCCCCCTTGTACGTCTTAATCGCATCGTCCCCGGCAAAGCTACCGTTTATGCCAAGATCGAGGGGCGCAACCCGGCCTACAGTGTCAAATGCCGGATTGGCGCATCAATGATCTGGGATGCTGAAAAAAAAGGGAAATTGCGACCGGGATCTGTGATTGTTGAGCCAACCAGTGGTAATACCGGTATCGCCCTGGCCTTTGTCGCTGCGGCGCGAGGAATTCCCGTCACCCTGACCATGCCTGAGACAATGAGTATAGAGCGGCGCAAGGTTCTTAAAGCCTTTGGTGCCCATCTGATTTTGACCCCCGGCAACAAAGGGATGGGTGGAGCAATTGCGGCGGCGGAAGAAATGGCCGCAAGCGATCCCGATAAATATCTGTTGCTCCACCAGTTCAGAAACCCAGCTAACCCGGCGATTCACGAACAGACCACCGGCCCGGAGATCTGGGAGGCAACCGGTGGCAAGGTTGACATCCTGGTTTCCGGAGTCGGCACCGGCGGCACCATTACCGGTATCTCGCGCTATTTCAAAAAAAACCGTGGCCAGGTGTTGCACTCGGTTGCGGTGGAACCGACGGACAGCCCGGTTATTTCGCAGCAACTGGCCGGACAAAGCCTGCAGCCGGGACCTCACATGATTCAAGGGATTGGTGCAGGATTTATTCCTGAGACCCTTGATCTGGACATGGTGGATCAGGTTGAGCAGGTCAGTAATGACGAGGCCATCGACTACGCTCAGCGCCTGGCCCGGGAAGAAGGAATCCTTGCCGGAATTTCCTGTGGTGCAGCCGTTGCTGCCACGGCCCGACTGGCGGCTTTACCTGAGTCTGAGGGGAAAACCATCGTCGTAATCCTGCCAGACTCAGGTGAGCGCTATCTGTCGAGTGTTTTGTTTGATGGAATTTTGTAATCTCATATAAAAAACGACAGCTTGGTTTGCCATTTAATAGCATCACATTGACATTAAGAGTTGTGGAAAACAGGCCCTTTCTCGGCACCGGAGACGGGGCCTTTTTTATGAGCCGCGCGCTTCAAGACCGATGGGGTGACAGGCCTGATGGTCTCTCTGCTGATGGCAGATATTGACTTTTTAATGAAAGATCAATAGCCTAGAACCGTTGGTCGCTCCTGAAATTACTCCGGCCCAGGGATAGTCCTCATGCGAAAACTGGCAAATCTGTTTCTGATTCTTTTTATCGCCTCAGCCGTATCCGGAATTTTTCATGTGGTGGCACAGCAGTATGGGGTGCTTTCCTTTTTCGCCCAGTTTCATCGCATTCTCTGGGGCGCCTCGCTGATCAGCGGTTTCTTTGTCTACATCGGTTTTGGTTTCAACCGTCACCTCCCCAAGCGGGTGCTGGTTCCTCTGCTGTTGTGGTTGTTCTGGAGCCTGGTGGCTTATTGGCCGCTGGACTATTTTGCCCAGGGGTGGGGGAGTCTGATTGCCAACATTGCGCAACTGATCTTTGGTGTCCTGCTGCTTAAAGTCAATTTTCTGTTGAACAACAAGAGTTTGCTGTTGGTTCCGGAGCAATTCTCCGGCCCGGTGGCCTTCAGTTTTGCGACCCTGATCAAGTTTTCTTTGATCAGTCTGGTTGTCCTGCCGGTTTCATTGCTGCTCGTCGGGTTTTCGGTCGTCAGTGGCGTGCTCGACCGAACCACCGCTGGTTTTGTTCAACTGCGTCCCGATGGCCTCTACATGCAGGAGAAGGTCTATCATCGCGATGGCAAGGATATCCGTCTGGCGGCGATGATTCATCTTGGGCACGGAAGTTATTTCCGTGATCTGATTGCTTCGATTCCTGCCGAGCGCACCCTGGTTCTCGCTGAAGGGGTCAGTGATGAGGCGGTTTTGATGCGCGAACAGTTCAGTTACGGCAATATTGCCGGCAATCTTGGCCTGTCGAGTCAGGAGCAGTTTCATTTTGCCGGCCGGCGCATCAGCCTGGCCGATCTAGGCCAACCCTACCGTGAACGTTATGACGGCCCGCATATCCTCGACGCTGATATTGATCTGCAGCAGTTTGATCCACGCAGTGTCGAGGTGCTGAACGCCCTGGCCCGATATGTTTTGAATGCTGATTCCCTGTGGCAGGGATATCTGCAGTTTAATAGCTGGGCCGAGGAGAATATCACCGTCGAGACTAACCGGGTGCTGATGAACGATCTGATCGATAAACGTAACCAGGCGGTGATTGCGCTGCTCCCCCAGGCCTTAGAGCGCTACGATGTGGTGGTGATCCCCTGGGGTGCTTTGCATATGAAAGGGATTGAGGCGGCGGTGCGCGCGGCTGATTTTTATCTCCACGACACGTATCTGCGCCGCAGCATCAGCTTTTTAGAAGTTCCGTTCGGCCGTATTTTGCAGCAATTTCGTAATGACGACTAAAAATTAACCGCTTTTTTTTAAGGGTTTTTTTACTGCGCTGGCCGCGTTGAGTCCCGCCAGATAACCGGTTGACCAGCACAGTTGTAAATTGAACCCCCCGGTCGGGCCATCGAGATCGATCATTTCCCCGACAAAATACAGATTGTCGACGATTTTTGAGCGCATGGTGCGCATGTCAATATCAGCAAGGCTGACCCCCCCCGAAGTAATAATTGCTCGCTCCGGCGTATCAAGACCGGTCACCTGAAATCGCCAGTTTTTAAACAAATTGCCCAGGCGTAGTCGCTCCTCGCGCGTCAGGGAGTGGCATTTTTTATCCGCCGGGATGGCGCTTAAGCTCACAAACAGTGGGATAAGGAGCTGTGGTAGTAAACCGGACAGGGCATTGCTGAAGTTTTTATTGCTATGGGCAGCAAGTTCCCGCTGTAGACGCTGATCAAAAAGTTCAACACTGACAGCTGGTTTCAGGTCAAGCTGGAGTTCAACCGGCCCTTGCTCCAGCGCATCGCGGACCTGGGCACTCATGTCGAGAACAATCGGGCCACCGATGCCGTTACGAGTAAAAAAGGCCTCGCCAAATCGTTCAGTAATCGGTTTGTTGTCGTGCCAGGCAGTGATGTGGACGTTCTTCAGGTTCAGGTTGAGTAGATCCTGGGCCCAGTCAGCATCGAGTTGCAAAGGAACCAGCGCCGGTTGGGGTGGGGTCAACCGGTGCCCACTTGTGGTTGCCCAGCGATAACCGTCGCCGCTACAGCCGGTTTGAGGGTAGGACAAACCACCGGTGGCAACAATCACCGTGTCGGCACAAAAGGTGCCCAACGCGGTTTCGACGGCATCTATGCGTCCCCCATCACTCTGGAGACTACTTACCGGACAACTAGTTCTGATTTCCACGCCCGCTTGCTGGGCATACTTCAGTAACAGCTTGAGGACCTCGCTCGCACTACCACCACGTGCCGGAAAAATCCGACCGCCCCGCTCGCGCTGTAATGGCAAGCCCCGCTCTTCAAAAAAATCGACGGTGGGGGCGACACCGAAGCTGTAGAGGGCCGTTAACAGGGTTTTTCCCTGTTTGCCGAAATGTTCGCAGAAACGCCGCGGATCTTCTTCGTCATAGGTGATATTGCAACGTCCCTTGCCGGTGATCAGCAGTTTCGCACCGCAACGGGGCTTCTTCTCTAAAAGCAATACAGTGGCTCCATGCTCAGCAGCAACACCGGCGGCAAAAAGCCCGGCCGGTCCACCACCAATGACGATCACATTATAATCAGACACATTTTCAATCACGGAAATAAATCCTGTTGCAGCTTGTAAGCAACAAACAAGGAATGTAAATACATCGCGTTTTTAGCCCTCATCGACACCCCTCACTAGTTGCGGGCAGGAGAGATTAATTCAAAAACAACAGTGACTGTCTGCTGGATATCGACATTGCCGGGAGTGACCGGTACGGCATCAGTAGCAGTCACCATCCGCGCCTCAGCCATCAGCGGCCCGGCACCAGTGGAGCCGCCGGGCGTGTCAAGAGTTAATGAGAGAATGTTCCCCAGCTCGGCACCGGCCGCGGTGGCAAGTACCTGCGCTTGTCGAAGCGCTTTTTGGGTGGCCATCGTCATGGCCTGCAGGTGGTAGTCGTCCTGATCAGCGATGGTAAATTGCAGGTTGCCGACCTGGTTGACGCCTGACTGGTGGGCTAAGCCAAGGAGTTGTCCGGCCAGATCAATCCGGGCGGTGCGGATCCACAGGTCATTGCTGACCCGGTAGCCGACAATTTCCCGCTGCCAATTGGCCGGGGTCGGTCTGGGCGGTTGGCTCCATTGGGGCTGGATCTGAAACTGTCCGGTGGCCAGATCCTTGCGATCAAGGCCGAGATCGTCCAACATCGTCATGACCCCGTTCATGCGCTGATTGTTTTCTCTCACCGCCTGGCCGGGGTCGACTGCTTCGGTAATGACGCCAAGGCGTAATCGTAGTTGGTCGGGTGTGGCTTCGACCCGTCCTTCAGCCTGTACCCGCAATTCTTGCGGCGTCTGGCTGGGGGCCGTTACAACAAGGCTGCGTTCGGGATGTAACGGGTGCGGCATGCAGGCGGAAAGAACAGAGAGTAATAACAGGCCGAATAGCAATCGATAGCTCATGGAGATAGTTCCTTCAATTTAAGTGGCAAGGGGTTGTGAGTGCTACTTGCGCTGAAAAATCGTAAAACGGCAATGAAAAGGTTCAAAGCGTTGTTCCTGCGAGACGATTTCAAACCTATTTTCACAAAACTCAGGAAAAAAGGTATCACCTGTGACGTCAATATCAAGCTCTGTCAGGTAAATACGCTCTGCCAGGTCAAGTGTTTGCTGATAAATCTCGCCACCACCACAGATAAACAGTTGTTCCGTGGATTTGGCCGCTGCAATAGCGGTCGGTATATCGGTTGCCACAAGGCAACCGGGGGCCTGGTAGTCCGGGTTGCGGCTGACGACAATGGTGCGCCGTCCCGGCAGTGGCTGACCGATGGCCTCAAAGGTTCGCCGTCCCATGAGCAGGCTGTGTCCGATGGTGTGCCGCTTGAACCATTGCAGATCGGCGGGTAGATGCCAGGGCAATGCCCCTGCGTGACCGATAACGCGGTTGCGATCCATGGCGGCAATCAGGGAAATGATCATCCAGTTGCCCTGTCAGCTGTATTGGTAGCGACAACCGGTACCGCGCGAACCAGGTAGCGCTCTACCAGATGTTCCGGCAGCTTATTGATCAGCCGTACCAGCAAAAAGATCGCCAGCAGGGAAAAAATCAGCCGGCCCCAGAAAATTCCCGACAGATGAGCACCCAGGACCATCATCAGCAGGGTGTCTTCAAAAATACTGTGACAAAGCCCCATCAAGGTGACAGAGGCGAACAGATCGCGTTTGCTTAGACGTCCCGACTGCGCCTCCTGGATAATCAGCCCACCGCCGTAACTTAATCCCAGAGTCATGCCAATGATAGTGACGGGGGCGGCATCACGACTCATGCCGAGGAGTTTGAGCAGGGGCTCCAGCAGACGGGTCATCAGGGCGCTGATGCCGAGCTTTTTCATGATCTCCAGCACCGCCATCAGGGTCAGGATAATCAGGAAAATAATCAGCATGTTGCGCATTTCCGCTCCGAGCCAGGCGCTCCAGGTCGGGTCGATGGCCGGGGGATTCCACAGGGCCTGATTGGCCTGCTGAAGAGTGCCGGTCACCTGGTAGGACAGGTGCAGCAGCCAGCCGAGGAACAGGGCACCAAAGACGCGGATCATCACGCTGGCGCGAAAGCGGGTACCGGCTTTCTGAGCGATGCGTAATTCTACCGGCAGGGCGTGAGCTACCAGGATCATGGTACTTAAGACCGTCACCTGGGCGACCGTCAGGTCGAGATCCGGTGCAACAGTGGCAAAAACAACCATCCCTCCGTAAATATTGGTGACCATGGCGGTGGCCCAGACCAGCCCCATCTGTCCCGGCAATCCGACCAGTTCCATCACCGGACCCAGGAGAATTCCGAATTGATCAACGACCCCCCATTGCTGCAAAAACCGGGTGGCGATGCTGATGGGAACGATAATCTTGAACAGCATCAAGCTGGTGCGTAGCGCGTTGCGAAACAGGTCATTCATTGCCAGAAACAAACTTTTCAACATCTGTTTATTTACCCACGAGACTGCTTGCCGCTCATGGATTCGATGACCAGTTTGAAAACCAGAGTCGCATCTATTTGAGCTTGTTCAAAGTTAAATGTTTGATCAGAATACTGCGCCATCAGGGTGTGTAGTGCTGCCTGTTTCTGTTGCGGATTCTCGATAAACTCAATCCGGCCAGAGCCCATCACACAGGTAAAACGGGCACCCCAGCTGCAGGCCCGCTCGGCCTCGATAATGCCGTAATCAATAGTGACACTGAAACACGCCTGCTGCTGTTTTTTCAACAGCTCAATCTTGCGTCCCTGAGGGGCAGAGTGGAAATACAGGGCACCATCCTGATAGCCGTAATTCAGCGGCACCAGGTACGGCAGGGGGTCATCCGGGATGGCCAGATGGCAGACCCGTCCCTGCCATAATATCTGTTCCAGCTCGCCAGTAGCCGTAATCTCTTTTTCATGTCGTCGCATAATCACCCCTTATTTTCGCAATAGCCACATAATCACTGAAACCACACCACTGACCAGCAGCATGCTGGTAATAGGAAAAAACATTTTGAAACCCGGCTTGTCGATGACAATGTCGCCTGGCAGTCGTCCAAGGGGAAGCTTGCCGAGCCAAGGCCAGAGCAGGCCGATGATGAGAACGAGCAGGCCGACAATAATCAGAATTTTCTGCATCTTTCAGGGCACCTTTTGCGCTTCGCTTGACTATTAGCAGTGTAGCATAAGATCGACGATGAGTCGTCAAATGAAGGTGGTTTGAATGACAGGGAAATTTTTTCGTTAGTCTGTTATTCTTGAGATTATAATACGATTTTTGCTCTCTCTCTTAAAGAAGGATACGATGCCCCGCTGGTTGAAAATAACACTGATAACTATTGCCGTTGTTATTGGTTTGCTGCTGCTGTCGATGTTGATCGTTCCCTGGCAGCTACAAAAACAGACAGAGCGGTGGATCGCCGTCCACACCGAGCGAACCTTAAGTTATGAACGGGTGTATTTTAACCCCTTTACCCTCAAACTCGAGTTGGGTGGCGTTGTCCTGACCGAACCCGATGGGAACGATCCCTTTGTTTCGTTCGAGCGGGTGATGGTTGCGGTCAGTCCCCATTCCCTGTTACGGCGGGCGCTGATTCTCAGTCGCTTGGAGATTGACAGCCCCGATCTGAATGTCGCGCTGCTGGGTGAACAGTTATACAACTTTTCTGATCTTGTTGTCCTGTTTGCCACAGATGAAGAGACACAGCCGGCACCTGTGGCGGAGAAAAGCCCTTTTCATTTCTCGTTGAACAATATTGTGGTAACTCATGGTGTCCTCGACTTTGTTGATTATACCTCGGCCACCCAACCCCACCACCGTATCCGCCAACTGGATCTGAGTGTACCCTTTGTCGGTAATATTCCTTTTCTGCTTAACGAATACGTCGAACCGCAGTTAAGTCTGCTGTTCAATGATGCTGAAATTTCTGCTGAAGGCCGACTAAAGCCTTTCCATGACTCCCTCGAAACCCAACTCTTTGTCAACTTGACTGATCTGGATCTGGCTTTTTATGCCTATCACTCCCCCGTGCCCCTGCCGGTTGTAATTGAACATGGGACCCTTGATATCGACCTGGATTTGTCCTACCAGATATCCAGTAACGCAGAGCCGCAGCTGCTGGTGGGGGGGGTGTTGGTGCTTGACGATCTGCGCGTGCAGGAGCGTGACCAGAAGCCGCTGTTTGATCTGCCGCTACTGGCGGTCGAACTTGATTGGGCCAATCTGTTGCGTCGGGATGTGAACCTGGCGATGGTGGAACTCCATACTCCGCAACTGTGGATCAGTCGTAACCCTGCCGGCCGCTGGAATCTTCAAGCCTTGATGGGTGCAGCTACAGAAAAAAATGAACCAGACGAGAATTCGCAGGAGGCCGAAGAAACGCCATCCTTTTTGTTCAACGCCGAACGGGTAACAATTTTTGACGGAATGCTTCACTTTCACGATGCCTTTGTAGCAGAACCGGTGACTGAAACTTTGCAGGCCATCAATCTGGACGTGCAACGGCTGAACAATCATCCCCAGCAGCGTAGCGCTATCGACCTGACCCTGCAGAGCGCCCGCCAGGTCAACCTAGATGTCAGTGGGGAATTGATGCTTCAGCCCCTTTCTGTCATTTTTACTGCCAAATTGGATAATCTCCCGTTGCAGCCCTACTACCCCTATCTGGAGCCCTGGTTGACCCGGCCACTACAGGGGGGTGTCGATCTTGCCACGCGTTTTTCTTATACCCCGCAAACCGATGTGCAGTTAGCCGCTACCCGTGTGCATTTGCGTGATCTACTGATTCCTTTCACTGATGAGGATCAGCTCAAACTGGCCGAAGTGAATCTGACCGGTGGTATTCTTGATCTGCATGAACAACAGATAAGCGTTGAAGGTCTTGAATTAATCGGCGGCGAAATCGACTTTACCCGTCTGGCGAATGGACGTTTTTCACCGGAGTTGCTGCTACGTGAACAGCAGGAGGTCGAAGCGATTGAGAAGGTAACAGAGGAGGTTGCCGAAGACGCTGCCGAAGACGCTACCGAAGGGCAGTGGGCGCTGGCATTGGGGCTTTTTGCCGTTGAGAACACAAGTTTCAGGCTTACCGATGCAACCTTGGCAGCGAATCCCCATCTGGAACTGAACGCTATCAATCTGGAACTGGAAGACCTGCATTATCCGGTGGCGCAACCCAGCCCCTACCAGTTTGCCGCGCAGATCGGTGAGCGGGGGCGGATTCAAGCCGAGGGTCAACTGGTTTACGCCCCCTTAAACGTTGCGGCACAGATCCATGTCGACGCTTTACCTTTGGCTGGTTTCAACGACTTTATTCCGCCGGAGCTGAACCTTGCTATTAACGATGGTTATCTTCAGACTAAACTCCGGTTGGAGGTCAAACAGCTTGATGACAACATCAGCGGCACTTTCTCCGGTGACCTTGATCTGACCCTCTTTGCCTTGGGTGATCCTGTCGGCAGCGGCACCATGATCGCCTGGGACGGATTTGCCATTAAGGGGATGGATGGAGATATCGACCCCTTGCGTCTGCATATTCGTGAGCTGGTTTTGAATAACTATCTGGCCGCCATTCAGATCACTCCCGATGGGCAGATGAACCTGACCGGTTTCGGTGCTCCGATTGATGAAGAGCAGCCACCAGTCGTTGACGAATCACCTGCTGTCGCTGACGATTCCACCAGGATCCCGGCAGATATCCGCATCGATGAGGTCACCCTGCAGGGGGGGACGGTGTCCTTTGTTGACCGCCATGTGCCAAGGGTATTTTCGACTACCATGTATGAGCTCGGTGGGCGTATCAGCGGCATGCGATCGGCCGCTGATATGCTCGCCGATGTTGATCTGCGCGGGCGCCTGGAAAATCACTCACCTTTAACCATCAGCGGCAAGATCAACCCCTTGAGTGAGGATTTCTATCTTGATCTGACCTTGAGTTTCAGGGATATCGATCTGACTCCCATGACACCCTATTCGGGAACGTACCTGGGTTACACCATCGATCGTGGTAAGCTTCATCTCGATTTGAATTATCAGATTGAGCAGCAGCAAATCCGCGCCAGCAACAAGGTGATGTTCGATCAGTTCAACCTTGGCGATACGGTCCAGAGTGATAAGGCGGTCAATCTGCCGATCCGGTTGGCCATTGCCCTGCTGAAAGATCGCAATGAAGAAATTCATCTGGATATTCCGGTTTCCGGCGATCTGAACGATCCGAATTTCAGCTTGGCCGGAACCATTTTTACCGTCTTGCGCAATCTTCTGGTGCGGGCGGCAACAGCGCCTTTTTCATTGCTGACGGCGATGCTTGGTAGTGATAAAGACTACAGTGGTGTCGAGTTTTCCTATGGGGTTGCCCGCCTCGATGAGGCGCAACAGGAAAAACTGACAGAATTAGCCGACGTGTTACAGTCACGTCCGGCGTTTAACTTAGAAATCAGCGGTTTTGCTGATCGTGATAATGACCCGGAAGCCTATCGTCAGGATCGCCTTGAGCAGATGCTCAAAGAAGCTCTGCTGCGCAATCTGCAACGTCAGGGCCAATCGCTCCAAGTGGGAGAAGAAGCGGCTATTAATGAAGAAAATTATTCTGAGCTGCTGCTGCAGGTGTATGAGGAGGCGACCTTCCCACGTCCGCGTAACCTGATCGGCATGCTCACCAAGCTGCCGGATGAGGAGATGGAGAAGCTGCTGCTGACTAATATCGTTGTTGAAGAAGAACAATTGGCGAATCTGGCTCGTGATCGCGCTCTGGCGGTGCGCAATACCCTCGAATCAATCAATGCTGAACTGACTCCGCGGCTCTTTCTGAAAAAAACCGATATCTTTTCAGTCCCCAAAGAGGGTCCGGCGAGTCGGGTTGAGTTGGGGATTATACCGAGGTAGATAGTGAAGAGAACTTTATTGTTGTTACTGCTGTTGATTGCCACGCCGGCGGCGGCGATCGAACTGGAATTACGTGGTCATTTCACTCAAGGTGGCATGGTCTTTGGGCGTACCTGTGGAGATTGTCAGGTGTTGTTTCAGGGGCGCTGGGTGCCGGTAACCGCTGAGGGTGACTTCATTATCGGTTTTGGTCGTGATGCTGCCCGTGAAAAGAAGTTGCTGGTGCAGGGTGCTGGTGGGCAAGTGCATCAACAACAGATTGAACTGGCTCCGCGCGATTACCAGATACAGCGGATTGACGGCATCAGTCAGCGGTTAATGGAACCCTCGGCAGAAGATCTGGAGCGGATCCGACGGGAGGCACGGGAGATTGCAGCGGTTCGCGAACAGTTTCACGCCAACGGCGATTTTAGCGATGCTTTTATCTGGCCGGTGACCGGGCGCATTACCGGAGTCTATGGCAGTCAGCGAATTTTCAATGGTGAACCCCGGCAACCCCATTTCGGGGTCGATATCGCTGCCCTTACGGGTACACCGGTTAAGGCGCCAGCTGGCGGGGTGGTGACCTATGCTCATTCGGGGATGTTTTTTGCCGGCACTACCCTGATTGTCGACCACGGCCATGGGCTTTCCTCGACCTTTCTGCATCTGGATGAGATTCTGGTTGAAGTCGGTCGGCAGGTTGCTCAAGGGCAGATCATCGCCACCGTCGGTTCTACCGGTCGGGTGACCGGTCCGCATCTCGACTGGCGGCTCAACTGGTTCGATGTCCGCCTTGATCCGGCACTGCTGGTTGGTGCGATGCCGGATTGAGTTGCTTCTAGTAAATCTTCCTTTTCGAGAAGGTTGACCCCAGCACGCTGAAGGTGTTTTCCACAATAAAAAGAGCATGTTCGTCGGTAGTAAAAACAATCTCTTCCAGCCGCTTCAGCTGGATATTGTTGATCACCACCATCATGACCGTACGCCCCTCCTTGCGGTAGGCACCGATAGCCGGGAGCAGGGTGGTGCCGATCTTCAATGTCGTCATCACCCGGTCGGCGATGGCTTCCGATTTCTCTGAAATAATAAACGCCAGCTTACGTTGATTGAACATGGACAGAGTATATTCAAGGGTCACTGAGGTGACAAAGACGGCGATCATTGATGCAATCACCAGATCGTTGTCGAGACTTAAAAAACTTAAGCTGAACAGGATTAGATTGAAGCCGAAATAGGTCTTGCCGATGCCGATGTTGTATTTCTGATAAAGGATGACCGCGATAACATCAAGACCACCGTTGGAGCCGAGGGAACGCAGGACCATGCCGGCACCGAACCCGAGCATGACGCCCAGGGTCAAGGCTGCGTAGAGCTGACTTTCAATATGGATTTCAAACTGGATCAACTGGTAAAAAATCGTAATTTGCGCCATCGCCAGGGCGCTGTACCACAGGAATCGACGGGAAATAAAGAGGTAGCCGAGGATAAACAGCGGAATGTTCAGCAGCAGGTAGAGCAGGCCGGGATTAAGAGCCTCGGTCAGATAGTAAAGCAGTGAACTGACCCCGAATAAACCGCCGGGGACAAAATGATGGGGAATCGCAATCCCCTTAAGAGCCAGGGTCTGGATCAGTGAGCCGCAGGTGATGAGGGCACAGTTCCAGAAAACTGAGTAAACAAATTTGCTTTTTTCTTTCGTCATCCCGTATCCTTCGCGACATTGCGTTCGAACCGATCACATTAACCCTTTGACGCAAAAAAACAACCCTTTTCAAAAAGAAATTCCATGGCGCAATTTGAACTGATATCCCCCTACTCCCCTTGTGGTGACCAGCCTCATGCTATTGATGAACTGGTAGCCGGTATTGACCATGGTGACCGTCATCAGGTGCTGCTGGGCGTCACCGGTTCGGGTAAAACTTTCACCATGGCCAACGTCGTGGCCCGGACACAACGCCCGACCCTGGTGCTGGCTCACAACAAGACCCTGGCGGCACAACTTTATGGCGAGTTCAAGGAATTGTTTCCCCATAACGCGATAGAATATTTCGTCAGTTACTACGACTATTACCAACCCGAAGCCTATGTGCCTTCGACCGATACCTTTATTGAGAAAGACAGCTCTATTAATGAAGAGATCGACAAACTGCGTCACAGTGCTACCCGCTCCCTGCTTTCGCGTCGGGATGTGCTGATTGTCGCCTCGGTCAGCTGTATTTACGGTCTCGGTTCGCCGGAAGCCTATTACGGCATGCTGGTTGACCTGCGGACCGGAATGGAACTGAAACGCAATGATTTTCTCCATCGCCTGGTGGAGATCCAGTATGAACGCAACGATATTGATTTCCACCGTGGCACCTTCCGGGTCCGTGGCGACAGTGTCGAGGTATTTCCGGCATACGAGGAAAAACGCGCCCTGCGTATCGAGTTTTTCGGCGATGAAATTGACGCTATCAGCGAGATCGACCCGTTGCGCGGCCAGGTGATTGACCGGCTTGAACGCACCGCGATTTTTCCTGCCAGTCACTATGTTGCCACCAAGCCCACCCTCAAGCGTGCCATCGGTGAAATTCAGGATGAATTGCAGCGGCAGATTCAACATTTTCGTGAGCAGAACATGTTGCTCGAAGCGCAGCGGATTGAGCAGCGCACCCTTTTTGATATTGAGCTGATTGAAGAAATGGGATATTGCCAGGGGATCGAGAACTATTCGCGCTTTCTTGACGGCCGCAATCCCGGAGAGCCGCCGGCTACTCTGCTATCGTACCTGCCGGAAGATGCCCTGATGTTCATTGATGAGAGCCATGTCAGCGTCAGTCAGGTCGGTGCCATGTATCGCGGTGACCGCTCACGCAAGGAAACCCTGGTCAACTATGGTTTCCGTCTGCCGTCAGCATTGGACAACCGACCGCTGATGTTCGAGGAATTTCAGCAGTGTCAGCCGCAGACAGTGTACGTGTCGGCTACCCCTGCCGATTATGAAATGGCAAAAGCCGAAGGGGTGTTTGTTGAGCAGGTGATTCGTCCGACTGGCTTGGTCGATCCCCCCATCGAGGTGCGTCCGGCCGTCAATCAGGTCGATGATCTGATTGAGGAAATTCACGTCACGTTGGAAAAGGGCGCGCGGGTGCTGGTAACGACTCTAACCAAGCGCATGGCCGAGGATCTCACCGGTTATCTCAAGGAAGCGGGAATCAGGGTGAACTATCTTCATTCCGATATCGATACGGTCGAACGCGTGCAGATTATTCGTGCGTTACGAGAGGGTGAGTTCGATGTGCTGGTCGGCATTAATCTGCTGCGCGAAGGGCTCGATATTCCTGAAGTGGCCCTGGTGACGATTCTCGATGCCGACAAGGAAGGTTTCCTGCGCAGCGAGCGCTCCCTGATCCAGACCTGTGGGCGGGCCGCCCGCCATCTTGATGGCCGGGTGATTATGTACGCGGATCGTGTGACCCGCTCGATGCAGGCCTGCCTCGATGAAACCGAACGCCGGCGGGTCAAGCAGTTGGCTTATAACCTGGAGCACGGTATTACCCCGGCCTCGGTGAAGAAGTCCCTGTTCTCGATTGTTGATAATTTCATCGGTCGAAAAGATAAAGAACAACTGCCCCTGTGTGCCGAAGAACAGGCTCTCTATAATAATCCCCAGGCTCTCAAAGCAAAAACAAATGAAATCAAAGCACAAATGCTCGAAGCCGCCGCTGCACTGGAATTTGAAAAGGCCGCCGAACTGCGCGATCAGTTGCTGGAATTGGAAAAACGAGCCTTACTGCTGTAGCAGGACGTAAGAGGATGTTGCGAGGCCATTCTAACGTCGGGCACAATGAATTGTGCCCCTGCAATTATCGGTCAACCCATGCTTCCTGTTGAAACCATCATCACGTTTTTTTCTGCTGCGGTGCTTCTGGGACTAGCGCCGGGGCCGGATAATATCTTTGTCTTAACCCAGTCCGCCTTGCGTGGCCGTGGGCCGGGGTTTGTTGTTGTTCTCGGTTTGTGTAGCGGTTTACTGGCGCACACAGCTGTTGTTGCTTTTGGGGTGGCGATTATTTTTCAGACCTCCACCGGTGCTTTTATGCTGCTTAAATTTATTGGTGCCGGCTACCTGGTTTACCTCGCCTGGCAAGCTTTTCGCTCGCAACCGGAGACCCTCCAGAGCGAGACAAGTGCAACGCCCTGCTACTGGAGTTATTACCGCCGTGGTGTGATTATGAATCTTACCAACCCCAAGGTGTCGATTTTTTTTCTGGCGTTTCTGCCCCAATTTGCTGACCCGAGTCGCGGCGCCGTTGTTTATCAATTGCTATTGCTCGGAGGCTTGTTCATTCTGGCGACCATTCTGGTGTTCGGCAGTATTGCTCTGCTGGCCGGCAGCCTCGGGCAGTGGTTGAACCGCTCGCAGCGGGTGCAGTTGGTTCTTAATCGTCTCGCGGGCACGGTGTTTGTTGCCCTGGCCATCAGGCTGGCGACATCGCAGCGTTGAGCAGAGGGCCACGGGTGCACGAAATTCTTGTTGAATATCGTCAGTTGTTGGGCGGCATTGACGACTGGTTCGCCGGTTGTATTGAGTGTTCACGCGATCAGATTGCCTGCCGCCCAGGGTGCGCTGCCTGCTGTCGTGGCCTGTTTGAGATCAGCCTGCTCGATGCGGCGCTGCTCCAGTCCGGTTTTGCTGAGCTGGCCGAACCCGTCAAAAAACAGGTGCTGGTCAAGGCGAAAACACGGGTTGCCCAGCTGCAACAGCGCTGGCCGGAATTTCACCCCCCTTACATCCTCAATCGCTTGCCCGATGATGCTTGGCAGCAGATGCCCGAGGATGATCTGACCCCCTGTCCGTTGCTTGGCACGCATGGCAACTGTCTGGTTTATGAGTCACGCCCCCTGACCTGCCGGTTGCACGGGTTGCCGAATATTGATTGTTCGGGGGAGTCTTTTTCCGATGACTGGTGTACCTTGAATTTTGTCGTCGGCAACCCCCTGCTATTGACTGAATTGCGCTATCCGTTTCGTGATGTTTTTACCCGCGAGTTCGATCTCCTCGGTTTGTTTGCTCGGCAGTTAACCGGGCGTCATCAGTTGGAGCTGGACACCTTTATCCCGAGTGGGTTATTGATCGACTTTTCCACCGATTTCTGATTTTGTCCACTCTGCCCGCCAGTGAGAACGCGCGTGAGCACAACAACCCCAATAGAGCTTAACTCTCCCGGCGGATTTCGAGAAATGCTCGTCATTTCTGCACCGATGGTGGTGTCCCACGCCTGTGAAACCTTATTGATCTTTATTGATCGACTGTTTCTGTCACGCATTGGCCCGGAGCCAATGAATGCTGCCATGGCCGGTGGCCTTTCAAGTTTTATGCTGATGACTTTTTTTGTCGGTCTGATCGGCTATACCACCGCCCTGGTTGCTCAGTATCTGGGCGCCGGACGTAAACCCCAATGTGGGGTGGTGGTCGCCCAGGCGCTGCTGCTGGTGATCCCCGCCACCCTGGTGGTTTTTGCTTGTCGGCCGCTGGTGCATTTGATGTTCGGTCTGATGGATATTCCAGCGGAGCAGCGTGAACAACAGCAGCTCTATTTCAATATTCTTCTGTACGGGGTGCCGTTGGTGCTGTTACGCACCAGCTTTTCCGGTTTTTTCTCCGGTATTGGCCGTACCCGTATTGTCATGATCTCGGCGATGGTCGCTATGGTTGTCAACGCCGGTGCAAATTATGTCCTGATCTTTGGTCATCTTGGTTTTCCCGCCCTGGGTCTGCGCGGCGCGGCCTACGGCACCTTGTTCAGCAGCTTCTGCGCTCTGCTGGTGTTGTTGACTGCTTATTTGCGCCCCACCAACCGCAATGAGTTTTCGCTCGCCCATAGTTGGACCTATCAACGCAACATCATGGGTAAATTACTGCGCTACGGTTCGCCGGCCGGGGTAGAAATGTTTTTGAATCTGTTGGCTTTTACCCTGATTGTGCTGATTTTTCACAGTGACGGTATTGTGACGGCGACGGCGGTGACCATTGTCTTTAACTGGGATCTGGTCTCTTTTGTGCCGTTGCTCGGCCTGCAGATCGGGGTTGTCAGTCTGGTGGGTCGTTATATGGGCGCAGGTCAAGCCGAGGTCGCTGAACGCGCGGCATTTTCCGGCTTGAAGATGGGATGGATCTACTCATCCCTGGTGCTGCTGTTGTTTGTCACCTTGCCACAGCAAATGGTCGGTATTTTTGCACCGCTTGAAGCCAACGAACTCTTTTTGGCGGCGGCCCCCCTGGCGGTAGATATGTTGCGCCTGGCTGCTCTTTACGTTCTGGCTGATGCTACCATCGTGGTGTTCAGCGGTTCCTTGCGTGGTGCCGGGGATACCCTGTGGGCCATGGGGTTATCGGTGGCCATGCACTGGCTGATGGTGCCGATTGTTTTTGTTTTTTTGAAGGTACTGAATTTTAGCCCGATTACCGTTTGGCTGGCATTTATTGTTTTTTTTCTGATCAGCGGCGGTTCGTTTTACTTGCGCTTCCGGCAGGGCCACTGGAAAACCCTGGTTGTGGTTAGAGATACGGATCTAGAGGAGGAGGTTACATTAATTTCCTAAATTTGATGGCGTCGTAAAAACTCACCAACTGCTGTGTTGCTGCGCTTATTTCGCTGCTTCGACGTACGTAAGTACGCCTCATTACTCAATAACCGCGCGCCTTGCATTTGGCGCTTTTTGCTTATCCATCCAAATTGATATTTTTTGCGAAAGCATCAAATTTGCTTGTGCAAATGATATGACTCAGCGTAGAATGCGACTTCCTATGTAGCAAATTCGGAGGCAGTCAGTAGCCTGGTGGCGCTCACGGTCTTCAAAACCGATGGGGGGCGTATCCCGTCCCCGGTGTGTTCGATTCACATC
>CAZMFD010000002.1:87294-96113 GCA_964565445.1 uncultured Geobacteraceae bacterium | reverse complement strand
CAGCTCTGCTCAATATGAACCGCCTTGCTGCCACCCGGATTCTCGAACGAGAGCATCCAGATAAAGACCCGTTTGTCGGTATTGAACGGCTTGTCGTACCGGCGCTTGAACATATCGGTGAGCAATGGGAAAAGGGCCAGGTTTCCCTGGCACAGGTATACATGAGCGGCCGCATTTGTGAGCAATTGGTAAGCAAGGTACTGCCAACCGCCTCACCTCAATTGAGTAGCCAGCCGCAAATTGCCATTGCCGTTCTGGATGACTATCACACCCTCGGCAAGACGGTCGTCTCCTCCGCCTTGCGGGCCAGCGGAATCGTCTTGACCGATTTAGGCACTCTGAATCGCAACGAGCTTTTGCGTCAGGTCAAAACCCATAACATCCGCATCCTGCTGATTTCCGTGCTGATGTTGGCCTCAGCACTGCAGATTAAGGATTTCATTGCTGACTTGAAAGAGTCGGGTTTGTCTACCAGGGTGATCGTTGGCGGGGCCCCCTTCCGTTTCGACCCGGAATTGTGGACTCAGATCGGCGCCGATGCCGTTGGCAACAGCACAGCGGAAGCCATCAGAATCACGCGGCAACTGCTGGAGGTAACCGCATGACAGCAGCGCGAATGACATCCTTGGAACGGGTTCTCACCACCCTTGATCATCGAGAGCCTGACCGAGTCCCCTTTTTTCTCCTTTTAACAACGCATGGCGCCAAAGAGTTGGGCCTGTCCATTGAGGACTATTTTTCCCGGCCGGAGCATGTGGTTGAAGGTCAGTTGCGGCTGCGTGAAAAATACCGGCATGATTGTTATTATATGTTTTTCTACGCTGCTCTGGAACTTACTGCATGGGGCGGGGAGGTGATTTTCTACGCCGATGGTCCGCCCAATGCCGGACCGCCCATCATTCATGACCCAGCCGCGATCAAACACCTCCAGGTACCCGACATTGCCGCCGCTGCAGGCTTGCAGAAAGCCCTGCAGGCAATCGCGGCGATAAAACAGCAAGCTGCTGATGAGGTGCCGGTACTGGGCGTTGTCATGTCGCCATTTTCGCTGCCGGTGATGCAGATGGGCTTTGCCGCTTATCTGAACCTGATCTATGAACAACCGGAGCTGTTCTGGAAACTGATGGCACTTAACCAGGAATTCTGTGTCGCCTGGGCCAATGCCCAACTGGCAGCCGGCGCCACGGCCATCGTCTATTTTGATCCGGTCTCGTCACCAACCATCATCACCCCGGCCGATTATCGAACGACCGGCTATCAGGTAGCCTGTCGCACCCTTTCGCGCATCAATGGACCGACAGCAACCCATCTGGCCTCCGGCACCAGCCTGCCGATCATCGATGATCTGGTCGCCACCGGCAGTCAGGCGGTGGGCGTGTCGGGGTTGGAATCGCTCGCCGAGATAAAAGACGCCTGCCGCAACCGACTGACGGTGATCGGCAATCTGAATGGGATCGAGATGGCGCGCTGGTCCCCTGCTGAAGCGCAATATCAGGTACAGCAGGCAATTTCCGCAGCCGCCAAGGGGGGCGGCTTTATCCTTGCTGACAATCATGGAGAAATCCCCTGGCAGGTCAGTGAGGACGTGCTGCTGGCCATTCGTGACGCAGTCGAACGGCATGGACATTACCCCTTGCCGAACGGCTAAGCAAGGTTCAAGGAGGGTGGTATGGAACTCTTGTCAGAGCCGATAATAACGGTCGCGATTTGTACGAATTTTTACCCCGAAGTGGCGTCTTTATGTCAGCAGGGCGAACTGCCCGGTATCGACCTGGTCAGCGGGACGGCCAGCTGCGAGCGACCGATCAAATCCTGGAACGAACTGGCACAGCAGCTTCCGGAGCTAAATCCTTCTCAGCCGCTGCTGGTCATCGGCAGTTGTCTACCCAACTCCTTACCGGACCCACCACCTGATTTTCATACGCTTTGCCTGCACAACCTTGACCAGTGTTTTAATCTGATCGCCGGTAAAACCCTGACCGCCAGACTGATCCATCAGAAGGCTTATCTGATCTCTTCCGGCTGGCTGGAAGGCTGGGCTGATCACCTACGGTCATGGGGCTTCCAACAGCAAGAGACGGCACAGCTCTTTTTTCAGGATTGTGCCAGCAACATTGTTCTTCTGGACACCGGCATCTTCGCAGACAGTGATCGACAACTGGCGGCTTTTGCCAACTATGTCGGGCTGCCCGCGTCACAGATTTGGGTCGGGCTTGATTACCTGGCCGCTGTTCTGCGCACGCTGGTCAGCGACACCAGAAACCGTCACCTTCAAACAACACTGACCCAATGCCAGGAGCAGACGGCCCACTACGCCCTGGCTCTTTCCTTGCTGGACGAACTGACTGGAAAAACCAACGTAGAAGACGTTGTTGCTGATGTGGCGGACCTTTTTAAGATCTTGTTCGCTCCTCAAGAGGTCATTTTTCATACTGCCTCTTGCGACTCCGCCGCAGCTCAGGAAACCACCCCGGCGGACAAATTGACGGAACAGGAACAAACCCGACTGGAAGCTGAAAACTATGTTATCAGTCAAGCAAGAGACGGCTTTTGGATCTCACTAAGAGCCGGCGACCTTTTTCATGGTTATCTGGAAATCGTTGGCTTGTCCCTGCCCGCTTATCTTGAACGCTACCTGAACCTGGCTATAACGATTGCACCCCTGTGTACCCTGGCCATAAATAAAGCCCGCTATACTGAAAAAATGCAGGAAGAAATCGAAGTCCTGCGCAGCATCCTACCCTTATGCTCCTTCTGTAAAAAAATCCGGGATGAGCGTGGCAATTGGCAAGAGGTTGATGCTTATATTCCGCAGAATCATCCGATCGACATCAGTCACGGTATTTGTCCAGGATGCGCCGAAAAACACTACCCTGAGTATTTTTCCCGCCTAAAAAAATAACCTGGAACTTCAGTTCTTTGCTCAGGTGGTACATACTTAGAATTCCTGGGTTATCCGCGACCTCTTGCGATTGTGGGACCAAAAAATTTTCATCCCTGCACTTTCCATAGCTCCCGCAACAACAACGCCTTGTTGGCCTCAGTAAATTGGCAATTAAAGCGCATGGTATTGCTGCTGGCTTGATCAATTTCTTCAGTGAACATGCCAATGTGGAACCCCATGGGCTTTAACCCTGCCAGGAACCTGTAGACCTGGGCATTGACCTCATCAGGGGTCAGGTGGCGGTTATTGACTTCGGATTGCATGTTCCGTTCGTACAATGATGACTCTGAAGGATTGATCGAGAGCAGGGTTAAGAATTTGATATCCATGTTGTGCAATAGTTCCTGAGTGGCCTCAACCTGTTGTTGCGAAAACTTCACGCCACCCACCCCCGGCATCAGCATAGCGGACACAGCGATTCCCACGTCAGCCAATTTTTTCGATGCGTTAATCATGTCATTGCGAGTGCAGTCCTTGTGAATATAATCCAGGATTTCATCAGACCCGCTTTCCAGTCCCCAGTAAACCAGGAACACTCCTTCTTCTTTGAGCTTTTTCAAATCGTTGACGGACTTCTCCAATATCGAGTGTGTCCGTCCGTAAAGGGAAATCTTCTCCGCCTTGAAAAGCTCCCTCGCGTAACCTAAACATTGCAGCAGTAAATCGCTATCCACTCCCAACGAGTTACCACTGCCGATGAACAACCTCTGGATGCGTGATTTTTCTGATCCGATCATGTCAGCAACCTGATCAACATGGTCTTTGAATTGATCAAAAGATTTGGTCACCGCCGGCATGTCAGTATATTCAGAGCAGAAGGTACAGCTGTTGTAATCACAGCCGGTGGTCAACTCCAAACGTAAAACGTGAGCTTTTCTCTCGGATGGCGGACAGGACAAGGTAGCAGAACTGAACAGCCTTGGGTCCTTGTAGGCTCTGTCAAATCCGGGGGCAAGCACGGGAAAAATCTGATCAAGAACACCGACGAGCTCGTCACCATCAAGCTTCAAAAAACCCGCATCAATCAAAAATTGAACAGCAAGATGCGCGGCAGAAGAATAGACGGAGGAATCAAGGCTGGATTTCATCGACCTCAAAAAACAATCGTTATAAAAATACTGCGCCACACCGTGAACATCCTGATGTCTGGTAACAAGGTCCTCAAGCGTCACCACCTGAAGTTCCTCATCGGTAATCTCGGTTGAAAAGGTATCGGTACCATAGGGTCCAGCAGTGAAGTAAAACCTTACCCTTGAGGATCCCTCCAGTTTTTCGGAAATAAACCCCTCGCTGCCGGGTCTGACGTAACGGCTGTCACTATCCAACCGCACGCTGACCCTCGCCCCTTTTTCTAATACAGAAGAATCTTCATGACTGATGGCTTGAACAAGGTCTGGCAGCAAAGTAGTTTGCATATCAGGGAAGGATATTGCGCTTGAAAAACCCTCTGAATCAATATCGCGGTTGATTCTGGCTGCTAATGCCCGAACAGCTTTGTTTACTACCTCGGTCTTATCCTCAAGCTTGTTGTAGAGTGATTCTATTCCAGCACAATATGGCAACAAACTGGAAATGCCCCGATTCCTGAAGCGACGAACCAGTTCTTCCTGCCTGAATCTTTGGCCGTAGATTTGTCTTAACATCCACAGTAATTCGTCATGACTTACAAACATAGACTCACTGCCTCCTGAATCCGCAAGGTGTGAGGCGTAAAGGGTGAGGAGAATAGGGGCGCGATAATCACAACCCTCAAAACCGCCAATTCAAGGCACTGTGAAACACCACATCAGAGGCACTATCGACAATAACATCCTCGATGACCGCCAGATCCAGACTGACCCGCTCGGAAAAATGCAGAGAACCACCGATCCCCAATTGCAACGATGAGGAGCTGATCTGGGTTAAATTGCTGTTGTCGTAAAAGGACGAATGACCGTCAAGCTGCAGCTTGAAATCAATCCAGGAGAGCGGCATCCAAACCATGCCGATACTGCCGAAACCAACCCAGCGACGCTGCTGATCTTCAAGAATATCTCCCTGACCCAGCCACAACACCCCGGCACTTGCGAACAGGGTGGTATTCCATTCCCTTAATGTCTCGGCATCACTGGCGGTCAACCGCAGATGAGCATCGGTCGCGCCGCTGCTACGGAGTCGACTGCTGTTGCCGGTCGGTAATTTGATGCCACCGCGCAGTGCGAGACTGCGCCGCGCTGCCGGTTCAGCCGCCAGCAATTGATAGGAAGCAAACAGGGAAAGATCACCAAAACCGCCCTTACTGCCTGAATAATCAAGGACGTCCGAACCGTTTCGCTGATAATAATATTGAAGTTGATCGCGACGCGCTTTGTCGCGTCCACCTTGTGGCAAACCGAAAAAGTCATGCCAACCTTCGATGAAGCTGTCGAGCATACCGCCATCATGGGAGATCATCGGCACATCGACACCAACCTCCCAGCGGTCGCTCAGTCCGTAGCGTATGGAGACAACAGCGCGGCTGGTTTCGCCATCGAGCAGAACCGATTCCGCGCCTTTATCTTCTTTCGTATAATGACTCGCCACTTCAGCAACAACGCGTAATGACACTTCACCCGCGGCAGTGAGATCACCAGCTTCAGCCGCCGGCAGGCCATAGACCTGGATGACAGGTGACATGTTGGTGGTGTACAGGGGTTTTACCTGAATCAACTCCTGTGCTGCAGCCGGTATAGTACCTAGCACCAGCAGTATACAGATCATCAGAAATATCCGCATAATGACTCTCTTTTCGCCGTCGAATAATCGTTGAGTGCCGTGATCGTTAAAAACAGGTGTCTTGATAACCGCTTTAGCGAGATCCCCTGTCCCGTTGTACAAATGTCTCCATCATCACCGGCAGATCTCGAATGCTTTCAATTTTCAGTGTCGCTGCAGAAAGATCATGGCTGGCGGTAAAATCATTATGGACGACAATACAGTCGACACCCGCCGCCACCGCGGATTTGAGTCCACGGGCTGAATCCTCAACCACGATAGCCTGATCTGCTGTTACCTGAAAGCGCCGCAAAGCGCTCAAATAAGGGTCAGGATGGGGTTTGGAACGGGGGTAATCCTCGACCGTAAGCACAAAATCCATGTAGTCGATGATCCGTCTATTGTGGTGAATCAACTCAAAATCAACCCGCCTGGACGTAGTGACAATCGCCATACGACAGATCGTGGAAAGATCTTTCAGGGTTTCGGTGACACCACTGATCTCGATATCTTCGGTCACCAGATACTGCTGATAGTAGTTGTCACGCCGGGCGCGCGCAGCGGTGATCCGCTGATCGTCGACTCCGACCGCCTGGGCCAGGGTCCAGACCTTGGTGCCGTCGGCCATCAACTCCAGATAATCGGGCAAGGGCAAGTCAACCCCCAACTCCGCCAGCGCCCTTTTGTTGGCCATGTAGTACCAGTGCTCAGTATTGACCAGCACCCCGTCGTGATCAAAAAGGATGAATTTTTTCATGGCAGTTACTGTAACATTTCAAGTAATCGGATAAACATTATTTTTACAAACTCACAACCTATCATCTGCATTTTCCACCAAATTCAGCGCAAACTTGCACCTCCTCTAAAATAGTGCTAGAAAAGGCCCGCTGAAGGTCCTGGTACCTATTTCATATACAGAGGCCAATGAACCTTAACCTGCACCAGACAATAACAATCCCACAAGTCTGCCCTCTGTGCCGCTGTGGCGGCAGCAAGATCTTAACATTTCAGACCCGCAAAAAACGTCGCTACTGGCACTGCCGCGCCTGTAACCTGGTTTTCCTCGATACGGACGCCTTGCCCACTTTAGAGCAAGAGAAAGAGATCTACACATTTCATCAGAACAGCCCTGAGCATCCAGGTTATGTAGCATTTTTACAGCGTATCATTCAACCGGCGCTGACCTATCTGAACCCGACCATGCGCGGTCTCGACTACGGCTGCGGTCCCGGGCCCACCCTGAGTGTTCTACTCGAAAGAGAAGACATTAGTTGTCATAACTACGATCCCATCTTCTTCCCTGATGACCCACAGGGTCGGTATGATTTTATTTTTGCCACCGAGTGTTTCGAGCATTTTCACTCTCCCGCCGCCGAACTTTCGCACTTGAGTGCTCTATTGCAACCCCGGGGATTCCTTTTTGTCATGACCGAACTGTGGCATGAGCGCATCGATTTTCGTACCTGGTATTATATATCCGACCCGAGCCATGTCAGCTTCTATCACCTGAACTCATTTGATTTTATCTGCCGGCAATACGGTTTCAAGATCCTCGCCAGCTACGACGCACGGATACTGTTGCTGCAAAAAAATTAGCGACGGCGATCAGTGGCGAGGATAAAAACTACCCCGTCACTTTACGCAGACAATACCCGGAATAGATGGCTCCCAGAGGGTTATGGGCGAGAACGCGGTCTTTGACTGCGAAGGTGGTAACCGGTGCGTGGGAGTGTTTGTTGAAGAGCATATCGTGGCCGACACAGAGGCCGACGATGATATTGACATCGGTGCGGTTGTCTTTTAAAACAAAGGCCTGCCCCGCCGGATTGCAGCTGGCCTCATAACGATCAGGCTTAATATGAGGCATGGCATAATCATCTTTGTCGATCCCGCTGTTTTTACAGCAGACCGTGAACACCTCAAAGTGGCGGGAGAGAATCCGCGCCAACTGGTCGGTTTCTTTCGCCAGTCCAATACAGTTAGCGATGCCGACCCGGCGCCAATCCATCTTCTGAAAAAAACCGATCAGCTCTTCCAGACGATTCCATTCCATGTAATGTTCGGCTTCTACTTCGGCGGCAACTTTAAATATTTTTGCAGATTCTGAATCCAGATACGCTTCTTTGCTCTGCTCACAGGTCGTACTGAAATCGTTGCCTTTGAGACATTCCCCGCCCTGATAGACCGTGCAGGACAGGCAACCGTTGCAATCAATCATCACAATTCCTTTTTTCAGCAGGGATCACCTTCACCCCTGACTCAACAACCAGAGCCTGCCCGGCGACGATTGCATTGATCAGCTTTTTGCGCCCGCTACTGACCAAACGCTGGACGGTGCCACGGGAAACACCCATTTTCTCTCCGGCTTCCTCCTGAGTCAGCCCCAGACCGTCACATAAATGCAAGGCTTCGAGCTCATCAGCAGGCAGAAATGCCTGCGTCAACTCTGTCATCGGAGCACCGGCCGGCTTGTACACTGAAGCGAAGGTTGGACGGTGGGGGCAAGCGCAGTGGCGATGCTTTTTGGGGCGTGGGGACATGTTGCTCCTTTAAAAAGAGCGGCTATCCACAGGTCGGATAGCCGCCAGCGCAGGGAAAACGCTAATAATCAGTGACAACAGCTGTGGGAATGGCCATGCCCCTTGCCGTGTCCATGTCCGTGACCTTGGCCTTGTCCCTGGCCATGGCCATGGGAACTGCAGACCATGTCGTCACCAATTTCTTTTAACTGATTATTTGCCAGCAGATCCATATTATCGACAACTTGAGCCGCTGACGCCTGATAGACCGTCATCCCGGCACGACGCAGCCCCATCAGGGCGCCACCACCAATGCCACCAACGACAATCGCATCAACCGCCTGCCCCCCCAGAGCTTTTAAAGGACTGCAGGAGCCATGCTGATGATTGAGGTCGCGGTTGATCACCTCCCCAACCTCACGGGTTTCACTATCGACCACGACAAATTGTGGGGCGGAGCCGAAATGGCCGAACACTTTACTGCCAAGACCTTCGTTGTTTTCTACCGGAAAACAGATTTTCATAGGAACCTCCTTAAGGTTTCGTGTATATGCACAATATAAACCTCTGAGATTCTTTGTCAATGGTTTTTTCTGCTGCGGATGGGGGCAGGACCCCAGGAT
>CAZMFD010000002.1:26884-87194 GCA_964565445.1 uncultured Geobacteraceae bacterium | reverse complement strand
AAATAATCCTATTACAAACAGTATCGCCCAATTCATCAATTATCTCTTGCTTCCAAATAAACAGCTATTCAGCACCAGGCCTTCAACATATTCTATTTACAGACTTTTTTGAGTAATCCTCATCAAACCCTAACAGTACGATAGTAATTATCCAAAAAGTAAGAGAAAATGACACCCTTGGAGGTAATATGGGGAAAGAACATATTCTGGTTATTGAAGATGAGGAAGATATCCTCGCCCTGCTGCAATATAATCTGACCAAGGAGGGATTCAAGGTAACCTGCGCCCAAACTGGAGAGGAGGGGTTAAATGCGGCTCGCACCCTGGCGCCGGAGTTGGTCGTTCTCGACCTGATGCTGCCTGGGATCGATGGCCTGGAAGTCTGCCGGGCACTCAAGCGTGAGCGCGCAACCAGCGAGATTCCAATTGTCATGTTGACAGCCAAGGGGGAAGAACTCGATATCGTGACCGGCCTTGAACTCGGCGCCGACGATTATGTCACCAAGCCCTTCAGTCCCAGGGTTTTGCTGTCACGCCTGAAAGCAGTTCTGCGCCGTAGGGAACGTGATACTACAGCAGACGAAAACGAATCCCTCCATATCGGCAATATCAGCATTCACCCTGGTCGTAACGAAGTGCTAGTCGATGGACACCACATCGAACTGACCTTCACCGAGTTCCGGGTGCTACACTTGATTGCCCGACGTCCCGGCTGGGTCTTTACGCGCTATCAGATTGTCAATGCGGTCCGGGGCGAAGATTACTCCGTCACCGATCGTGCTGTTGATGTCCAGATTGTCGGCCTGCGTAAAAAACTTGGGGCGGCCGGCAAGCAGATTGAAACCGTACGCGGGGTCGGCTACCGCTTCAAGGATCAGTAATGCGCCTGCGATTTATCTGGCAGATCCTGCCCTCATTTCTCTTCATCATCCTCTTGACGCTGGTGCTTTTAACCTGGCTTTTCTCTCGCGCTTTGAGCAACTTTTATCTCGAACAAACCAGTGCAGGACTGGAAACCCGTGCCAGTTTGGTGGCTTTTCAGGTGGCCGATTCTTTCACCACCGGTGATTTCGAACAGCTCGATGCCTTGAGCATTCTCATCGGTGAAGAAACAGCTACCCGCTTTACTTTCATTCTCCCTTCCGGTGTCGTCCTCGCCGACACCCTGGAAGATCCCGCGCAGATGGACAACCACGCCGGACGGCCGGAAGTAGCAAAAGCCCTTAAGGGAGACATCGGCAAGTCGACCCGTTACAGCAACACTGTTCATAACAACATGATGTATGTCGCCATACCGGTCAAAAACAACAATCAGCTGGCCGGAGTTGTTCGTGCCGCGCTACCGGTAACAGCTATCGATCTTGCCCTGGATGCCGTCTATCGGCAGATCATCCTCAGCGGGATTCTGGTGTTACTGCTGGCCGCCGGCGTTGGTATCTTTATCAGTCGTCGGATCAGCAGACCCTTGGAAAGAATGCGTCTAGGCGCCGAAAATTTCGCCCGTGGAGATCTGTCAAAACGTTTACGCGTTGAGGGTGTTCAGGAAATTTCTGCGCTGGCGACGGCAATGAACGCCATGGCCGCTGAGTTGAATGAAAAACTGAAAACCGTGGTGCGCCAGCACAACGAGCAAAAAGCGGTTCTTGCCAGCATGGTCGAAGGCGTGCTCGCGGTTGACACCAATGAGCGAATCATCCGCATTAATCGCGCCGCAGCAGCACTACTGGAAGTTTCTGCTGAGGAGGTTCAAGGCCGCAGCATTCAAGAAGCGATTCGCAAAGCTGATCTGCAGAGATTTGTCAGCCGCGCCCTGTCCACACGCGATCCGGTTGAGGGGGATATTGTCCTGCGCGGTAGCGAAGACCTGTATCTTCAGGCTCACGGCTCGCTCTTGCGCGGCGAATCCGGGCAGGAGTTTGGAGCCCTGATCGTTCTGAATGATGTGACCCGTTTAAGACGTCTGGAGAATATCCGCCGCGACTTTGTTGCCAATGTTTCCCACGAACTCAAGACCCCCATCACGACCATTAAAGGGTTTATTGAAACCCTTCAGGACGGCGCCATCCAGGACCATCAAAGTGCCGTTCAGTTTCTGGAGATCATGATGCGTCAGGCGGATCGTCTGAACGAAATCATTGACGATCTGCTGATCCTGGCCCGGGTCGAACAAAACAGCGATCAGGATGAACTTCCGCTGGAAAACTTGCCTTTAAATCCGGTGATTGAAACGGCAATGCAAGCCTGTGCTAAAATGGCAGCAGAGAAACAAATTACTATCGAGAGCTATTGTCCGCCCGGACTTACGGCGCACATTAATGCTCCGCTGCTGGAACAGGCGGTGGTCAATCTGCTGACCAACGCCATCAAGTACAGTCCGGAGCAGGGCAAGGTACTGATAGAAACAACCCGTAGTGAAAAAGATATCACCATCAGTGTCCGCGACTGGGGGTGCGGCATCGACAAGGTTCACCTGCCGCGCCTGTTTGAACGCTTTTACCGTGCCGACAAAGCCCGCAGCCGGAAACTGGGCGGAACAGGGCTTGGCCTGGCGATTGTCAAGCACATTGCCCAGGCCCATGGTGGTGAAGTAACGGTCAGCAGCAAACCAGGACAAGGAAGCACGTTTTCCTTGCGGCTCCCGGCAAAGCCAATCAGAACCCCTTAGAACGCACAACTTATGGTGTTTTGAAATTCGCGCTATTTATCCTCAGGAAGGACCTTATTCAAATGCCCATATATTTGCAGCGTCAGATCGATGAACTTAAAAAACAGATCCTTGCCCTTTCAGCGGTTGTTGAAGAAACTTTCCACGAGGCGATCCGTTCCCTTGAACACACCGATGTTAGCCTGGCCGACACAGTGATCGCGCGGGATCACACAGTTAATGAAATGGAGGTGGATCTCGAGGAAGAGTGCCTTAAGATTCTGGCCCTGCATCAACCGGTCGCCATTGACCTGCGATTTATCGTGGCGGTATTGAAAATTAACAACGACCTGGAACGGATTTCCGACATCTCCGCCAACATTGCCCAACGCACCCTCGGCCTGGCGACATTTAACCCCATCCCCATTCCCTTTGCCTTGTTTGACATGGCAGAAAAAGTTGAAAGCATGCTCAAAAAAAGCCTCGATTCCCTGGTCAATCTGGATATCGAACTGGCGCGAGATGTCTGCCAACTTGATGATGAAGTCGATGCCATGCACAAGGAAAACTACAGTCTGGTGAAAAACCGGATCCGCCAATATCCAGAGCAGCTCGATCCCCTCATCGAATACCTGTCGGTGTCTCGCCATCTCGAACGGGTCGCGGATCTGACCACCAACATTGCCGAGGATATCCTCTATATGATCGATGGTGAGATTATTCGCCATACCTATTAATCACAATGATCGAGCAGATCTCTGGCGAAGACTATCTCAACTCGCCCTGCTTCAGACCAAATCACCTGAAGGTGACGCCTGAAAGACCCGATAAAACTGTTTTTTACTCCATTATCTTCCTTAAATTCTCAAGGATGAACAAGATTTTAGCGCTTGAGTTTTTTATTAAAAACCTGATAACTTGTATCCTTATACTCAGATTTATAACAATATTTGAGAACATCCCTTGCCGAGAGAAGGAGACAGGAATGAAAAGCTGGAAGAAAATACTCATGATGCTGGTACTGATTGCAGCCGTTGCCGTTAACGCGCAGGCAGCAGACAAAAAGGTAATGTGGAAGCTGGCGATGACCTGGGGAACCACCCTTCATCCTTTCACCACGTCCGTTGAAAGCATGGCCGAGATGGTCGAAAAAATGAGTGACGGCAATTTTATCATTCGCATCGATTCGGCCAACCGCCACAAAGCTCCTTTTGGTGTCCTCGATATGGTCAAGGCCGGTCAATATGAAATGGCCCACACGGCTTCTTATTACTGGAAAGGCAAGGACGTCAACCTGCTCCCCTTCACAACCATGCCTTTTGGTATGACGGCGCCTGAGCAGTATGCCTGGTTTTATTATGGTGGCGGCATGGAACTGATGCAGAAAGCTTACGCCCCGCACAATATGTATTCCTTTCCAGGGGGCAATACCGGCAACCAGATGGGCGGCTGGTTTCGTAAGGAAATCAATACACTGGATGACCTTCAAGGTCTGAAGATGCGCATTCCAGGTTTTGCCGGCGAGGTTCTGGCAGAACTGGGAACCGTGGTTACCAACATCGCACCGGGAGAGCTTTACACCGCTCTGGAACGTGGAACCATTGATGCCCTTGAATGGGTTGGCCCGGGCATGGATATCAAAATGGGTTTTCACAAGGTCGCGCCTTACTACTACACGGGCTGGCACGAGCCGGCCACTGAACTGCAGTACCTTGTCAACCATAAAGCCTTTGAAGCGTTACCGGAGAACTATAAAGAGATGCTACGGGTCGCTATGCGGACAGCAGCATACGACATGTATGCCCAGAACTACCATGAGAGTGCCCTCGCCTGGGCAGCTATCGCAACAGAGTATCCGCACATCAAGGTTAAAACCTTCTCTAAAGATATTATCGATGCAATGAAAACTGCCAACCAGAAGCTCCTGAAAGAGATGTCTGACGAGTACCCGCTGTTCAAAGAAACCATGGAATCACAAGAAGAGTATCAGGCAAAAGCACGGGTCTGGACCCAGATTTCTGATTTTGAGTACCTGAAAGACAACCTTTAATCTGATCAACCTGCACCTCAGGTAACGGTCAATTGACTGTTATCTGAGGTCACCCTATTTCATCAAGGCGTCGTCAATCAGCACCTGGTTGTAAACAAACGATACTGAACAATCCACCACATATTATCTGACACCAACTTGTTGCGTTGGGACTTCTTGACCGGACAATAAAAGGCGGGCTCTTATTATGTCTGATGTGATTGCCCGCACCCTAAGGAACGAAAATGCTCATAAAGGCGGAATACTATTTCGACAAACTGGCCGACTGGATCGGCCACTTTTGTGGAATCCTCATGATTATTATGATGTTAAATGTTTTTTACAACGTCGTGATGCGCTATTTTTTCCGCAGTGGTTCCATTGGCATGCAGGAGCTTGAATGGCATTTTTTCTCCCTGATTATTCTCTTTGGGATCTCTTATGCTTTAAAAGAAGACGGCCATGTCAGGGTCGATGTCATCTATGACCGCTTGCAACCAAAGACCCAGGCGCTGATCAACCTGTTTGGTGCCCTGGTGTTTTTAATTCCGGTTTCGCTGCTGATTGCGACCGGATCGACAGAATTTGTCCTGGAATCTTACCGCAGTGGCGAAGGCAGCGGTGATCCCGGCGGTCTTCCCTACCGCTGGCTGATCAAGGCGATGATCCCTCTCTCTTTTTATGTACTGTTGTTGATCAACCTCGGCTTCATCATTAAAAATATCAACCGCTACCGAGCCCATTCAAGCTCATCAAAGGAGGCGTAACATGGTAGGTATTATCATGTTTTTTGCCGCTCTGGTGATGTTGCTGCTCGGTTTTCCCGTCGCCTTTACCTTCGGTGCGGTCTCTGTATTTTTTGCGATGATTGGCGGCATTGTTGAATCACTGCAGTACGGTGGAACCGTTCTGCAAGGATTCACCATTGGTAAAGACATGTTCGGGTTTATGCCCTTCCGGATCTTTTCGATTATGCAGAACACCATCCTCATGGCCGTTCCACTGTTTATTTTCATGGGGATTGTCCTGCAGAAGACCAAGCTGGCCGAGCGGTTGCTTGAATCAATGGGGTTTTTGTTCGGAGAAGTCCGTGGTGGACTGGCGATCAGCACCATTCTGGTCGGCACCCTGCTTGCCGCCTCAACCGGCGTTGTCGGTGCCAGTGTCGTGGCAATGGGGGTTATCTCACTGCCGGTGATGCTCAAATACGGCTACAATAAAGAACTGGCGACAGGAACGATCTGCGCCGCAGGAACTTTAGGGCAGATTATCCCGCCATCTATTATTCTGATTATTCTTGGGGATGTTTTTCAATTGCCTGTCGGCGATCTCTTTAAGGCAGCGCTGTTTCCCGGCCTTACCCTGGTCATTGGCTATATTTTGTTCATCCTTATTGCTTCATTTTTCATGAAAGACATTGCCCCCCCGGTTGCAATTCAAAGCACGGAGAGCAAAACCAAACAAATTTTAAATGCCCTGCTGGCAGTAGCTCCACCGCTGATTCTCATCGTGCTGGTGCTGGGGTCGATTTTCAGCGGAATAGCTACCCCGACGGAATCTTCTGCTGTCGGCTGTATCGGCGCAATCATACTGGCGATGCTCTATCGTACCTTTTCCTTTAAAATGCTCCATGAAGCCGCCCTTGGAACTGTTACCGTGACAGCGATGGTCTTCGGTATCCTGATCGGTGCGACGGCCTTCTCCATGGTTTTTTCCTACACCGGTGGCGAGGAGATTGTTGAGGCCTTTATGCTCGGGCTGCCGGGAGAAAAATGGGGGTTCATCATCCTGTCAATGATTGCCATCCTGGTGCTCGGCTTCTTTATCGACTTTGTCGAGATATCTTATATTATTGTTCCGATTCTAGTGCCGATAGCCACCGCCATCGGCATCAATCCGGTTTGGTTTGCCATCCTGATCGCGATGAACCTGCAAACATCGTTTTTAACCCCGCCCTTCGGGTTCAGTTTGTTTTATCTCAAAGGGGTTGCTCCGCCGGAGGTTCGGACGCTACAGATCTACCGTGGGGTGATTCCATTTATTCTGATTCAGATCATTGTACTGATGATGCTGATGTTTAATCCCGCGTTTTTCGGCATCGATATCATGCACTGAAATCGGGGGACATAATACTAATTAATCTTCAAAATTAGTATTATGTCCCCCGATTTCCCCCCCCAGCAGAATCGCCCTTTTTATTACCATGTCGACTTCATCCCCCCGGATCACATGCCGTGAGGCTAGCCCTAGAGGGGTTCCTCACTGTGGCGAACGATCTCGCCGCGAGCGACATAAATCACCTCTTCAGCCAGATTGGTGGCCAGATCAGCGATCCGTTCCAGGTTACGGGAAATTACCAGTTGGTGGATCAGGACTTCGGCACTCTGCGAGTTTTCCGTCAGGGCTTTTTGAATCATCTTCGTGTTCTGCTTATGCAGCCGATTAATACTTTTTTCCAGAGAGAAAACTTCCGCGGTGGCATCAGCATCAATATCTACCAGAGCGTCCAGGGACAGCTTTAACATCTGCTTAGCAATGGTGGCCATCTCCTCAAAATCGTAAACCAGGGTTGTGACGCCATGGCCGATTAACTTGATAGCGCGCTTGGCATTATTAGCGGCCAGGTCGGCAATCCGTTCCAGATCATTGTTGAACTTTAGAACCGCAACTAAAAAGCGCAGGTCAACAGCCACCGGTTGATGGAGGGCCAACACCTTAAAGCACTCTTCCTGCAGATCAACTTCCAACTGATCAATCCGGTCCTCGATTTCAAGAACCTTACGCGCCAGTTCAATATCTCCGTTGACTAACGCCTGCTTGGACATTTTGACCTGATCTTCTACCAACGCGCCGGATTCCAGCAGTCTTTTTTTGATACGCCCAATTTCTCTTAAAAAAATCTGCGTCATAATGGTTTTTCTCTCTTCTTTCATCGCGCTAAAGAGGGTCTTCCGTCTCTTGATGGTAGATTCAGAAGACCCTCATTCTTACTGCTTGTTACTTGGTGGCAAGATAAGCATCAATATCCGCCGCCTCAACCGCACGGATTGTCATGCCGTTCGGCCCAGCACCCGGACGCACAACATGCTTGGCGGGCTTGCTTTTCTTTTCAATGTAGGCATTCGCCTCTTTTGACCCTTCACGTAACACCCATAAACGACCATCTTCTACAGCGGTCACAAAGCCCGGTTTGGAAAGCAAATAGGCGTCGATCAATTCCATCTCGGGGGATCTAACCGTCATCCGATTAGGGCCGGCACCCGGGCGAACGACATGCTTGGCGGGCTTGCTCTTTTTTTCAAGATAGGCTTTGGCCTCTGTTGATCCTTCACGGAACACCCATAAGCGGTCATCTTCTACACCGGTCACAAAACCGGGGCGATCGTAGTTTGTACTATGACCGGAAGCACTGAGATCTTTAGCTGCACATCCGATGGTTGCAGCAGCCACCAGAACAAGCATTAAGGTAAACAGGATATTCTTTAACTTGACCATTGTTTGTTTCTCCTTTGTTTTTTTTGGGTAAAGAGTCCCGACATGGGATTAATTAGCGGTTTTCATATAAATGAATGGCAATCAGCCGAAACGCCCGGAAATATAATCTTCTGTTTCTTTCAGCTGGGGTTTTTTGAAAAGGGATTCCGTCGCACCGTACTCAACGATCTGCCCAAGATACATAAAAGCGGTATAATCACTGACCCGTGCGGCCTGCTGCATATTATGGGTCACGATCAGAATCGAATATTCGCCGCGCAATTGATCAATCAGATCCTCAATCTTGCCGGTTGCAATCGGATCCAGTGCCGAGCAGGGTTCATCCATGAGCAGCATTTCCGGTTCAGAGGCAATCGCCCGGGCGACACAGAGGCGCTGCTGCTGACCCCCGGAAAGACCCAATGCGCTTTGCTGCAAGCGATCCTTGGCTTCATCCCAGAGGGCTGCGCCGCGCAACGATTTTTCACAGACCTCGTCGAGAATTCGGCGATCCCTGATCCCGTCAATGCGCAGCGGATAAATCACATTCTCATAAATTGACATGGGGAACGGATTCGGTTTCTGCGCGACCATCCCCATCCGTTTGCGCAGTTCGATGACATCAACCCCTTTGGCATAGATGGAATCGTCGTAGAGCTTCATCTCGCCAGCGATACGCACGGAGTCAACCAGATCATTGAGCCGATTGACGCTGCGCAGCAGGGTTGACTTGCCGCAACCGGAGGGGCCGATCAGCGCGGTGACCTTGTCTTTAGGAACATTCATCGAGACATCAAACAGGGCTTGCGCCTTGTCGTACCAGAGGTTGAAATCCTTGATTGTCAGTACCGCCTGTTCTTGATCAAGCCTCTTGTCAACCACCGGGGGAAACCATTTACCGGCAGCGATATCCTGCAGGCGTCCTTGCTTTTTACTTGAAAATTGTGGATCCATGGAAATTCGAGTTCCCGTGTCGGAGCCTTCATTGGGGTTGTGATTTACCATTGATACATACCTTTTAGCTGTTGAGCGTTAAACCGCACTGACAATAAATTTGCGCCTTAAGCGATTGCGCAACCAGATGGCACCAACATTGAGCAGAGTAATGATCAGAATCAGCAGCAACGTAGTAGAAAACACCATGGGGATTGCCGCTTCACTATTCTGACTCTGGAAACCAAGATCGTAGATATGAAAACCTAGATGCATGAAACTGCGCTCCAGATGAACAAATGGAGCAATAGCGTCAATCGGTAGCTCCGGAGCTAACTTGACTGCACCCACAAGCATCAGCGGCGCCACCTCTCCGGCACCGCGTGCCATGGCCAGAATCATACCGGTCATAATCCCCGGCATCGCCCGCGGCAACACAATCCGTTGCAGCGTCTGCCATTTGCTCGCGCCGGAAGCGTAAGAGCCCTCGCGCATGGAGCCGGGAACTGCCGCCAGGGCCTCTTCTGTTGCGACAATAACCACCGGTAGAGTCAACAACGCCAGGGTCAAACTGGCCCAGAGAATTCCGCCGGTACCGAAGGTCGGGTTGGGCAGTTTTTCACTGAAGAACAACTGATCGACCCCACCCCCTACCAGATAACAGAAGAATCCAAGCCCGAACACCCCGTAAACGATGCTGGGCACTCCGGCCAGATTGTTCACCGCTATGCGAATCACACTGACCAGCGGGCCGGCTTTGGCGTATTCACGCAGGTAAAGAGCGGCGAGCACCCCGAAGGGCACTACGAACACAACCATAATCAGAGTCATCACCACGGTGCCGAAAATCGCCGGGAAGACACCACCTTCACTGTTGGCTTCACGTGGGTCATCGAGCAAAAATTCCACCCAGCGATCAAGATAAATCCCGATCCTGCCGGACAAACTGAGCTGATTGGAGGGGTAAGCCCGCACCACCTCGGCCAAGCCCATAGTTGTTACCTGATTAGTGGCGGTAGTCAGAGTGATCTGATAACGATCATTTTCACGATTAAGCGCAGCAATCTCTTCTCGAATTTGATCGTACTGCAAGTTAAGTTCACGATCTTTCTCATCAAAGAGCTTTTGTTGCTGCTCGAATGCAGCTTCTGCCTGTTCAAATTGATCCGAGCGGACACCGTAGCGATTGCGTGCCTCCTGCATGGCAATCTGGAACCCCTTAAGTTCCAGACGGGCACTATCCTGCTGATGATTAATTTTGCCGACCACATTCTTTTCGAGGTGCCGGCGCTGTTTCCAGCGCTTACGGACCTCATTGTGGTTGATTTCAAACTGCTCCCACACCGACTGTGGTTCATTGGCTACGACTTGACCATCAATCTGGAATTCTGTCGGCACCCCGTAAAATCGACCCCAGGTCAGGCGCTCCATCACGACAAACCACTCCGGGTAGGTGATGTCTTCAACAGCAAAATCACTGACCCAGGTAAAGTGATTATTTTCCAGCTCGTAATTACCGGTACGAATCAGCACCCGCTTGGAGATTCCGTCGTTCTGCTCCAGCAGATGGCGTGCCTGCAGCTGTGCTACCGCCGGCAGGTCGTCAATCAGTTCCTGTCTCGGCTCATAAGTGCTGCTACGGGTAATCTCACCGGTCACGACTTCCCCTGCAACAGTCTGATAACTGACGATCGGGCCGGGCCAGAAGGTCGCCATCCCGCGCACCAGCACCAACAGTAGCAGCGCAATAATCATGGCAACACTTAAGGCCAGCATTCCGCCGGCCAACCAGACCATTGGTTGACCCAGAGAAGCGACAGTCGAGCCGCTACTTTGGCGCCGCCAGAGGCGTACGGATTTTTTTCCGCTCGCTGGAGCAGGTGTCTGTTGTTCATTTTCCATATCTTATGCCGTACCTTTTATCTGCAAAGTTTTGATGGCGTCGCAAAAACTCACCATCTGCTGCGTTGCTGCCGTTGTTTCACTGCTTCGACGTACATCAGTACGCCTCATTGTTCAACAATGGCGCGCCTTGCATTTGGCGCTTTTTGCTTAGCCATCCAATTTGATACTTTTCGCAAGCATCAAGTTTTGATTCTTTTTCGTCATCATGGTGCTTTAGAGCCATTACAGCTGGAATGCACGTTTACGAAAGCGCTGACGAATCACCTCAGCAATGGTGTTGACGGTAAAAGTGAGAAGGAACAGGGTCAATCCGGCGAGGAACAGAATCCGGTAGTGGGTGCCATGAATGACCGCTTCCGGCAGCTCCACCGCGATATTGGCGGACAGGGTCCTAAAGCCGTTAAAAATGTTCATCTCCATCACCGGGGTATTACCGGTTGCCATCAGCACGATCATGGTTTCTCCCACCGCACGCCCAAGACCAAGCATCACCGCAGAGAACAGGCCACTGGCAGCAGTCGGAATAATGATCCGGATCGCGGTCTGCCAGGGGCTGGCACCAGCGGCCAGAGAACCGGAGCGTAAATGCTCAGGGACACTCGACAGGGCGTCTTCAGCAATGGTGTAAACCGCCGGGATGATCGCAAAACCCATGACAAAACCCACCACCAGGGCGTTGCGCTGAACATAGGTACCCATGATTTGCCCGGTGAAAGGAAAATCTCCGCGAATATCGATGCCGGCCATGGTCAGCATTGATGCCAGTAACCACGAGATCGTGACGACAATGACAATCCCACAGGCAAATTTTGCCAGCTCGGCCACGCCGGTTCCAAAGCGGGGCAATTCAGCCGTTTTGTTGCGCATCCAGGGGTTGACGAACAGTCCGTAAATTATGGTCAATATGACGCTGATCAGCGGCAAAAACAGCAGGAACCAACCACCGGTTCCGGTGCCGATCTGGCCATCTAGCCAGGCCTTGATATCCCCGGCAAACAGTAACCATTCAAGAACCGGTCCCAATTGTCCAGCCAGCAGAATCCCTACCGGCAAGGCAACAAACATGATAAAGAGAAAACGATAGCGCGAGAGCTTGATAAAATCGGCGATGGGTAGCAACTGAAAAAGGTAGGCGGCTAGAGCAAAGCAGAAGGGTACCGTGATAAAGGCCGCCATAACCCCCGCGGTACTGCCTTCGACAAAGGTGGCGAACACCAGCGCCGCGAGAAAACCAAGAACAACCGTCGGCAAGCTTTCCATCACTTCAACAATCGGCTTGACCTGTGCCTTGAGTCTTTTATTTTCAAGAAATTCACTGGTATAAATGGCGGCCAACAGCGCCAGCGGCACACCAAATAACATGGAGAAGAAGGTCGCTTTCAGCGTCCCGTAGATCAATGGTACCAGACTGTATTTCGGTTCGAAAGCATCAGTGCCACCGGTTGATTGCCAGACATAATGCGGCTCATTCATCCCCTCATAATGAACCTTGCCGAAGAGGGTTTTCCAGGTTGCCGAAGGGTGTTTATTATCCAGATACCAACCCATCATACCGGTGGAACTTAAGGCCGTGAGCATATTGTCACGTGGAGCCAGTGCGATCGCCGTGATCGGCGTCTGGCTGACTTTTTCCTCTACCAGCAGCTGATCACTGGTCACATGATAGGTACGCACTGTGCCATCGGCATAACCTGCCGCCAGCAGACGGCTCCGCGTTGAGGGTGCGAGGGAGATAACGGCTGCCGGCCCCTTGCCGAGATTATAAACCCTTGTCAAGACACTGCCATCAGCGCTGTTCGCCACCTCAGGCCGGGTACGAAACCACCCATGCAACCGACCTTTGGAATCCCCGGCGATCAGAGTTGTCCGTCCAATCAGGAAGGACAGAGCTGTCAGCTCTGCATCCCCATCAGGGATCAGGCTCAACTCTTCAGCGACCACTGGTGCATTCATATTGCGGCTGTCGATACGCACCAGATGACCATCAGACCAGATTAGATAAGCCGCGTCGCCACGCCCGGACAGATCCAGATGAGCAGGTGTTCCGCGCTGGGAAAAGTCCAGCTGAACCGAACCACCCGTAACTGTTGTCGTCACGTTGCCGGTAAGCAGATTGCGTCGCGACACCATACTCTGCACCCGCAGCTCCCCATCCTCGGTGATATAGGTGATCACCGGACCGGAATTGGTCATGATCATGGAGATCAGTACAATGTCATCCAGTCCGGTATCGACCGTAGATTGTGTTTCGACCTCCAGACTCAAGCTGCGCAACTGGCCGATGGGGGTGCGCTGAACAATGTTCCCCTCGTAAGCGATCTCATTACCAACTTCCAGCTCCTGCAACGCATTCGGCAAAATCTCTTCATCCAACAGAAATTTCGTATTGAAACTGATTTTTTTCAGTTCAATCCGACCATCGGCAAAAGCTGCGATAAGAACCTGCGAAATAGAATCGTAGTCATAAGCTTGCGGAACCTCGCCACCAAAGAGCTCAATACTCTTTAAAGTTCTACCATCAGCCAGGACAAAGGAGTGCGCTGCGGCCCCACCGCCCTCCAGAGTCCAGGCACTCAACAGGTATTCATCGGTAATCAGCAAAGGGGCATTTCTAGTCTGTTCGCTCAGTTCCGTCACCCGCTGCGCAGGGGTTAATTCAGCCGGAGCAAAGAGGGGAACGACAACGGAAGCAAGAAAAACAAATACTCCGGTGACCGCGATAATGGTTCCTACTCCACCTAATGAGATGAGAATCTTCGCCGCAAGATCCATAAATTTGATACTTTTTTTTGTCTTGTAGCGGCGCTTTGCCCCAGTAAAACTTTGCTGCTTACTCATATTTTTATTTTCCATCGCAAAAAGCGGTTAACACTGTATCGGTGACCTGATTTTCGGCAATCATCGTAGCGTTGTTCCGGTACGATCACTCCCGGAAATCAGCCCGGAACCGGTTGTCATCCCCTTCCCCGGTTCCGGGCTGGACCCTGCATTTGCAGATTTTCGGTTACTTGATTCCCAGTTTTTGCAGTTGTTCCTGGGCAATTACATTGGTGACCGGGAAGTAACCATCACGAACGACATCTTCCTGACCATTACGGCTGAAGATATAGCGGACAAATTCGCGCCGCAGCGGATCAATTTCACTGCCCGGCTTGTAGTTCGTATAAATGATCAGGAAACGTGCCAGCGGATATTCGCCGGTGTAGGCATTGTCAGCAACGGCCGCGACACACTTCGCTCCTGGTGCGGTTGCCAGCGGCACGGCACGAACATCTGCGGTCTTATAGCCGATACCTGAATAACCAATACCGGCGAGTTCACTGGCGACACCCTGGACCACCGAAGAGCTGCCCGGCTGCTCTTTTACTTCGTCCTTGTAGTCACCACCAAACAACGCATTGTCCTTAAAGAAACCGTAGGTTCCGGAAGCCGAGTTACGGCCGTAAAGACTGATCGGCGTGTTGGCGATAGCACCGGTCAGACCGAGTTCGCCCCAGGTGCGGATGTTTTCAGCGTTACCACCGCGGCGGTTTTTGGAGAAGATCGCATCCACCTGCTGCAGGGTCAGACACTCAATCGGGTTATCTTTGTGGACATAGACGGCGAGCATATCGATGCTGGTATTCAGCTGTGTCGGTTTGTATCCGTAACGTTTTTCAAATTCATCGATTTCTTTCCCCTTCATCGGCCGGCTCATCGGACCGAAGTGGGAAGTCCCGCTGATCAGAGCGGTTGGAGCGGTTCCGGATCCCTTGCCTTCGATCTCGACCTGGATGTTAGGGTAATAGCTCAGCATCCCTTCTGCCCACAGGGTCATTTCGTTATTCATCGAGTCCGAGCCGATACTTTTCAGCGTACCGGAAACACCCGACACCGGCTGATAAGGTTTCAAATTCGGGTCCAGGGCCAGACCGACTGTCGGCAGGCCGACAACCAGCAGACAGGTTGCAATCAGTTTTGATACTTTGTTTCTCATCATCTTGTTTCTCTCCTTTTTGGGTTGGCTAAAGACGACAGCACATCGTCTCCGTCGCAATTTTTCGTTGGCGCATCATCGCGCTTTTTGTGTAAGGATTGTGTTAGCGTTGTGCAAAAAATTGATGAGGAGCATTTTTTCCGCAGACCTCGGCAACATATGAGAATTGTTTGACCTAACTGCTACAGAGAAAGTACAATAAGCAGCTTATAATGCTTTGGAGGGTTAACCTGAGGTGTTACGGACTATTTTCTTCTACGCTATTTTCTACCCCTGGACGGTGCTTGCACTCACCATAGCGGTCTGCCTGGCGCCCTTCGGGGAAAACATTGTTCATCGCTGGGGAATTCTGTGGGGGCGTAGCTGTCTGGGGCTGGCGGGGCTGAAACTCAAGGTCACGGGAAGTGAAAATCTAACCGTTGATGGCCCGGCGATTTATGTCAGCAACCACCAGAGCAATTTTGACATTCCGTTACTTTATGCCGGCCTGCCGATCCAGTTCCGCTGGATGGCCAAACAGGAATTGTTCAGAATTCCCTTGTTCGGCGCGGCCATGAAACGCAGTGGTTATATCCCGATTGACCGCTCCAATCGTAAGAAGGCAATGCGCAGTCTGACAACGGCCGCCAGGCGGATTCGTGACGGCGTATCGGTCATTGTCTTTCCAGAGGGAACCCGCAGTGTTGACGGCACCCTGCAACCCTTCAAAAAAGGGGCACTGCTGCTGGCAGCCAAAGCGGGGGTGCCGGTTATTCCCATGGCCATTCACGGCAGCCACCAGGTGCAACCCAAAGGCAGCCTACGCATCACACCAACTCCTTTGCAGCTGGTTATCATGCCCCCTATTGCTACCGCTGGTCTTAAAATGACGCACATTGATAAACTGGCCGAGCAAGTCCATGACCAGATTGCCCGCTGCCTGAAAAGTGACGCCCAATGACATTTGCACATTCTGACGAAGAGATCCGCCTCCTGCCTTTTGGTGGCTTTGGCGAAATCGGCATGAACCTGCTCGGGATCGAAGTCCAGGGTAAAATTCTGCTGATCGATTGCGGACTGATGTTTCCCGAAGCTTACATGTTCGGTATCGACCTGGTATTGCCCGACATCAGCGTCCTTGAAGAACGGCGTGCCGACATCATTGCCCTGATTTTGACCCACGGCCACGAAGACCACATCGGCGCGCTGCCCTTTTTATGGCAACACCTCGGCTCCCCGGCTGTTTACGGAACCGGCCTGACCCTGGGACTGTTGCGGCGCAAACTCAAGGAATATGATCTCGACAGCCAGGTTGAAATGATCGAGATCACCCCACGGCGGAAGATTGACCTTCCCCCTTTTGCGGTTGAGCCCTATCGCGCCGCCCACTCCATCGTTGATGGTGTCGGACTGGCAATCAGAACCCCGACGGGGTTGATTGTCCACAGCGGCGACTTCAAGATTGACCCGACGCCGGTCGACGGCAAAAACACCGATCTCGCCCGTCTGGCAGAACTCGGCGAGGAAGGAGTGTTGCTGCTCCTGGCGGATTCCACCAATGTCGAAAATGAAGGGTACACCCTGTCGGAACGCACCGTCGGTAAGGTACTGGAAGAGATTATCCCACGTTGTCAGCAGCGCGTTATTCTCTCAACCTTTTCCTCCAACATCCACCGCATCCAGCAGGTTGCCGACGCCGCCAGGCTGGCGGGACGTAAACTGCTGATTAATGGTCGCAGTATGGTTGGCAACGTTGCGGTTGCCCGCCAACTCGGCTACCTGACGATCCCGAATGAACAGTTTATCGAGCTGCGTGATCTGCCCCACGTGCCACCAGAAGAGGTGCTGATTATTACCACCGGCAGCCAGGGCGAACCCTTAAGTGCGTTGATGCGCATGGCTCTGGGTGATCATAAACAGATCAGCATTGAACCGGGAGATACGGTTATTCTCTCGTCGAAATTTATCCCCGGCAACGAAAAGGCGATCAGCGACCTGATCAATCATCTCTACCGCCGTGGTGCTGAAGTCATTTACGAAAAAACCAGTGAAATCCATGTCTCTGGCCACGCCAGTCGCGAAGAGTTGAAGCTCTTGCAAAGCCTGGTCAAACCGCGCTATTTTGTGCCGCTGCATGGCGAATACCGTCATCTGGTCAAACACCGTCAACTCGCCATAGAGATGGGAGTCGCACCGGAAAACACCCTGGTCCTCGAGAATGGTCAGGAGCTTATCGTTGACAGCGAGGGAATGCGCCTTGGCGAGCGCTTTGAAAGCGGGCGGGTTTTTGTCGACGGCAAGGGGGTCGGTGACGTTGGGGTTATGGAATTGCGCGATCGCCGCCATCTGGCCAACCATGGTCTGGTGATTCTGATGCTGGCGATCAACCAGTCAACCGGAAAGATTATCCAGGGCCCGGACATTTTTTCTAAAGGCTTTATCCCCGAAGACTCTGATAATGGTGAAGCATTACTGGCCGAAGCCCGGCAACGCGTCTGCGAACTGCTCGAAGAACACAGCTTGGCCATGGTCGGCGACTGGGAGGAACTACGGGTCGAAGTCCGCAAGGTTCTGCGCCGCTTTTTTAACCGCGCCATCGCCCGGCGCCCACTGATCCTGCCGGTCATTCTGGAGCTCTGATGGTGTCGCAAAAACTCACCAACTGCTGCGTTGCTAGCGACTGTTTCACTGCTTCGACGTACGTAAGCACGCCTCATTGCTCAACAATCGCGTCTTGCATTTGCCACTTTTTGCTTAGCCATCTAAATTGACACTTTTTGTGAAAGCATCAACTCTGATATGAACGATAAAGAAACAACAGCCTTGACCGAGAACCGGATGCGTAAGGAAATCCTCGGTCTGGTGTGGCTGGCCCTGGGGATTTTCCTGCTGATCTGCCTACTCAGCTACAGCAATGATGACCCTTCATTCAATAACAACCTGCAACCGGAGCAGGTACAGAATCTGATCGGTGTCTTTGGTGCCCACCTGGCCGACCTGATGTACCAGACCTTTGGCCTGACCGCCTTGTTATGGCCGTTGGGCTGTCTGCACCTGGCGTGGCGCTGGCTTAAATTCAATGATGTCCACTTTCGCATCACCCGCTTGATCGCTTTTCTGCTCATGCAGATCACGCTTGGCGCCCTGCTCGCCCTGCGTTTTGACAGTATCCCACTGTTCGGCCAGCAAATTGATGAAGCCGGTGGCACCTTAGGGCGCATCCTGGTGCAGACATTGACCCATTATCTCAATGTTGGTGGTGCGGCGATTATTCTGATTGTGTTTTTCCTGGTGGCACTGATCCTCTCGACCCGCTTTTCCTTTGTGCTGTTTATCGACGGTTTTCTTGAGCGGCTGGGACGACGGCTGGAGATGCGCCGCGAAGCCCGGCGGGCGCGCAAGGAACTGAATAAAAAAACCCGACAACAACGTGAGGAGAAAGGGCCGGCCATCATCACCAGTCAGCCAAAAAGCCCGACCCCGCCGGCACCGGGCAAAAAATCAAAAAAGAAGGCAAACGACAAAGACGACCCCCAGGTCGCGTTTTCTTTTCTGGAAGCCAGTGGCGACTACCACATGCCACCAGCCTCCCTGCTTGAGCACGATGGCGCTCCGGCCAAACCGGTTGACCGAAACAGTTTGACCATGGCGGCGCGCATGCTGGAGAAAAAACTCCTTGATTTCGGGGTCGAAGGGGATGTGGTTGAGGTTAAACCGGGACCGGTCGTCACCATGTACGAGTTTTCTCCAGCACCGGGCGTTAAGGTCAACAAGATCTCCAATCTCCAGGACGACCTGGCCATGGCGCTGCAGGCGGTATCGATCCGTATCGTCGCTCCGATTCCCGGGCGCGGGGTGGTCGGTATCGAGATCCCCAACAAGGATCGCGAAACCGTTTATCTCAAGGAGATCATCGATTCCGAGGCCTTTAACAAGCATGGCGGTAAACTCCCCATGGCTCTGGGCAAGGATATCTTCGGTCAGGTAGTAGTTTCCGATCTCTCACGCATGCCCCACCTGCTGGTGGCCGGTTCCACCGGTAGTGGCAAGTCGGTTTCCATCAATACCATGATCCTCTCACTGCTCTACCGCGCCGCACCAGAGGATGTCCGGTTGATCATGATCGACCCGAAAATGCTGGAATTGTCGATCTATGAAGGGATTCCCCATCTGCTCCTGCCGGTGGTGACCAACCCGAAAAAAGCGGCTCTGGCCCTGAATTGGGCAGTGCGCGAGATGGAACGTCGCTACCAGCTTATGGCGGCCAAAGGGGTACGCAACATCGATGGCTATAACCGTAAACTCGTTAAGGAGGCAAAGGAAGCGCAAAACCGTGTGCCCGACCCGGAACTGCAGCTGGATCCAAACGATCTGATGGACGAGCTACCGCCCATCACCGCAGAAATCCCGCCGGAGGAACTGGAACACGGGCACCTTCCCTATATTGTTCTTATTGTCGATGAACTGGCCGACCTGATGATGGTCGCCGGCCGCGACATCGAAGAATCCATCGCCCGGTTAGCACAGATGGCGCGAGCGGCCGGCATCCACCTGATCCTGGCCACCCAGCGCCCCAGCGTTGATGTTATTACCGGTCTGATCAAGGCCAACTTTCCGACGCGGATCTCCTTCAAGGTCTTTTCGCGCATCGACTCGCGCACTATCCTCGACTCCATGGGCGCCGAAGCCCTCCTGGGCATGGGCGATATGCTCTTTCTTCCCCCCGGAGTCGGTTACCTGCAACGGGTTCATGGCGCCTTTGTTTCTGAACTCGAAGTACAGCGCGTGGTGGAATTTCTTTCGCGCCAGGGCAAGCCCGAGTATGACAAGTCGATCCTTACCACCCCACCAGCCGCCAGCGATCAGGCCGGCGACGAAGATTACGATGAACTCTGGGATGATGCGCTTAAAATTGTTAGCGAAACGCGTCAGGCTTCCATCTCCATGGTCCAGCGGCGCTTACGCGTCGGCTACAACCGCGCCGCCCGCATGATCGAAAAAATGGAGCAGGAAGGCATCGTCGGTCCCTCCGACGGCAGCGGCAAACCCCGTGAGGTCCTGATCAGCAAGATCGAGTAAACGTCATTTGTCCACCCGCATAAAGTCTCCTCAGCAGTGTCGGTGCAGCACAGCAGGATTCCGCCAAAAACCGGTCGAGAATGACCGGTTTTGCCCTACCTGCTCATTCCCTGGCCAGACAACATCCACCATTTCTACCAAATAAAATCAAATCCGGACAGCGAACGATTATTCTATCGTTGTTTCTATAGATATTTATGTATGGATTCTTCGATATTTTATGTTGATATGATTTTTTTATTGCGCTAGTCTTGCCGCAATTTTGAACAGTGACTGCCACCCCAAGACTCGTTGAAAAAAAAAGGAGCTATACCATGAACGCCTTCGGCAAAACCCTTCTCTTAACGCTACTGCTTTTCTGGGCCGGAACAGCCGCAGCGACAGACCACTCCATGTTTATTACTGAGCCCTTTGATAGCGGCCCGGAAGTGACGGAGACCTGCCTGCAGTGTCACGATGATGCGGCCCGGCAAGTGATGGAAACCAGCCACTGGACCTGGTCTTTGGAACAGACTGTCGATGGCAAAACTGTCAATCGCGGCAAAGTCAACGCCGTCAATAATTTCTGCGTTGCTGTTGGCTCCAATGAGCCGCGCTGCACCAGCTGCCATGTAGGCTATGGCTGGAAAGATCAGAACTTCGATTTTACTGACGAGAGCAAAGTCGACTGTTTGGTCTGCCACGATGGCACCGGTACCTACAAAAAGTCCCCGGCTGGCGCCGGCAATCCCGCTCCTGAAGTTGACCTGTTGCAGGTGGCTCAGAGTGTCGGCAAAAGCTCACGGCAAACTTGCGGATCCTGCCATTTCTTCGGCGGTGGTGGTGACGCGGTCAAACATGGCGATCTGGATTCCAGTATCACCAATCCAACCCGCGATATCGATGTCCACATGGCCGCTGATGGCCTGAACTTCAGCTGTAGCGACTGCCATTCTACCGAAAATCACAACATCCGCGGCCATGCCATGGTCGTTTCTCCAAGCGGTGAAAATCATATTGGCTGTGTCGGTTGTCATGGTGAAGAGGTTCACAAAAGTCAAATTCTTAATAACCACTATGCTTCTGTGGCTTGTCAGACCTGTCACATCCCCACGTTTGCCAAAGAGGTTGCCACTAAAACCTCGTGGGACTGGTCGACTGCAGGGCAGGATCTCGATGTCCCCAAAGATGAAAACGGGCGCAAGTCCTATGACAAGCGCAAAGGACATTTCACCTGGGGTAAAAACATCCAACCAACCTATGCCTGGTATAATGGTGAGGCTGGCGCCTATGAGCTGGGGGACAAAATTGATCCTGACAAGGTCACGGCACTGAGCTATCCCATCGGCGAGCGAACTGATCCGAAATCAAAGATTTACCCCTTTAAAGTTCACACGGCAAAACAGATTTACGACACTGACAACATGTACCTGATCACCCCGAAAGTCTGGGGACCAAAAGGTGATCCGGACGCCTACTGGGTGAACTTTGACTGGAAAAAAGCCGCAACCGCCGGGATGCAGGTAAGTGGCCTTGAGTTCAGTGGCGAATACGGCTTTGCCCCTACCACCATGTATTGGCGCATTAATCACATGGTCGCACCCAAGGAGCAGGCTCTGCGTTGCACCGACTGTCATGGTAAAAAGAGTGATTTTGCCTGGAGTGAATTAGGCTACAGTGGTGATCCGATGCTCGATCGTAAGCAAAAACGACTCGAATAGTTCGTACCTTCAATCTCTTTATTCTAAAGCTCTCCGTTGTTATGCACGGAGAGCTTTTTTTTGTGTTTCTATCTTGACTGCTATTCCTGAATCTGCAACAAACAATGAACACAAAGGTTCAATGAACACCTATCCCTTTGACTAGCGCTGAAAAAACCTTTTCATGACACTTGCTCTAGACTCCCAAAGGTCGCACATGAGGGTCATTTGCAGCCAGAACAGCTTTAATTTAAACAGATCTCTACGATCCGTTGAGGTATCCTATGCCCCGCAAACCCCGCCTCGAAGATGACCAGATCATCTACAACAGCATGCAGGCCATTCGCAGCATCCCCCAGGCCAAAATCGAATTCATGATGCAAAAAATCGGTGGGCCTTTTGCCGGGGCTTTCCGTTTGTCCGGCCCCTGGGGTGAACGTTATTACTACATCAAGGTGGTACCACGCTTAACTGCCGACATCGCTGATCTGGTCATCCATCAACTTAAAACCTCACCGGCGCCACAAAATGCCGCACCACTACTGGTCAGCAATTATATTTCCGCCAACATGGCAGAAAAACTTCGCAAGAGCAAAATTGAGCACGCCGATTGCGCCGGCAATGTCTATCTTGACCAGATGCCACTGTACATCGACATCAGTGGCCGCAAGCATACACCAAAAACCCCGATGGTAGACCGCCTGTTTCGCGCCAGTGGCCTTAAGTTGATCTATCTGTTGCTACGCAACCGCAAAGCAGTCAACGCCACGTATCGGGCGCTGGCCGATGATGCCGGCATCGCTCTGGGTGCCATCGGCAGCCTGTTTGGCGAATTGGAAAAACGCGGCAACTTAACCCGGGACGAACAGGGAAAACGGCAACTGATTGCCGTCGAAGAACTGCTGCAACGCTGGCAGTTGGGATATCTGGAAACCCTGCGACCGCGACTTTTCCTGCAACGCTGCAGCCTGGCTACCGGTGACACGCCGCTCAGTCTGGCCCAACGGTTGAAACAATTGAACCTGAGTTCTCAAGTCTTTATTGGCGGTGAACTAGGTGCCGCCCTGCTGACGCGAGGCTTCCAGCCGCAGTCAACAGTGCTCTATCTGGAGCCGGAACAACAGCTTAAAACCATGCTGCAACTGCATCTGACCGCCGATCCCAACGGTGAGGTGACCCTGCTGCAAACCTTCGGTCGTCAGTGCCGCTGGACCGGGCTACAACCGGAGGGGCTGACCCTGGCCGACCCTTTATTGACCTTTGCTGAGCTTAATGAGTGTAGCGATGAACAACTGGCAATCCGCCTCTATCAGCAATACCTGACACCACGCTTTAACGATGACAAATGACGGACAGGCTACCTGTGTCAACGACAAATCAGCCGATCCTGCACCTGCTCGCTGTTGATGCCGGCCTGCACACCGGGCTGGCTCTATACCGGCACGACAGCCAACTGCTGTGGTATCGTTCCCACCATCTGGCTGATCAACAGAAATTAAAACGCCTGATCGCCACATTATTGCGTAGCACACCGCGACCAACCCATATTTACTTAGAAGGGGGCGGTCCTGTGGCCGAACTGTGGCAGCGCGAAGCCCTCAAACTGGAGCGCGTTTTCGTCCAATTGCATGCCGGCCAATGGCGTAAAAAACTCTTTTATGCGCGTCAGCATCCCAGCGGTCGCGTAGCCAAACAGCAGGCGTTGAAGATGGCCACCGGGGTAATCGACCACCTGAGCGACAAAAAACCGACGGGGCTACGGCATGATACTGCTGAGGCGATTCTAATCGGACTTTATGGATTATTGGATCTGGGCTGGCTTGAGTGCTGGCCCCCAAAAAAGGAGTAAGATTGATGGCCCAATACGATTTTATTGTTATTGGTGGCGGCATTATTGGTCTCGCCACCGCGCGTCAGTTACAGCAGGATCATCCGGATAGCAAGATTGCCGTCCTTGAAAAGGAATCACGACTGGCCTTACACCAGACCGGACGCAACAGCGGGGTTATCCATGCCGGGGTTTACTACAAACCGGGGAGTCTCAAGGCGCGTTTCTGCCGAGAAGGGAATCAAGCCACCAAAGCCTTTTGCAAAAAACACAAAATCCCTTTTCGTGAAACCGGCAAGCTATTGGTGGCGACCAACCATGCCGAACTGGGGCGCATGCAGGATCTGCTTGAGCGCTGTCGCCAGAATGACATCCCTACCGAGGTACTCAACCAGCAACAGCTGCACCAGAAAGAACCCAATGTTGTTGGTCTTGGGGCAACCTGGGTTGCATCAACCGGGATCGTCGACTACGCCCTGATCACCCACAAGCTGGCAGCCCTGTTTACCGCAGCTGGAGGAGAGATCCACACCAACTGCAGGGTGACCGGCATCAGGGAGAATCAAGGGGCTGAGGTCAGTTCCAGTATTGGTCGTTTTTCTGCTAAAGTTGTCGTTGGCTGTGCCGGCCTGCATTCCGACCGGTTGATCCGCATGCTGGGGAAAGAACCGGAGTTCCGGATTCTGCCGTTTCGGGGCGAATACTTTCAACTACCGGTCGATAAACGCCGGATTGTCAGCCATCCGATCTACCCGATTCCTAATCCGGAGTTGCCGTTTCTCGGTATTCACCTGACCCCCATGAGTGATGGCTCCCTCACTGTCGGCCCCAATGCCACCCTGGCATTGGCCCGCGAAGGGTACAGTCGCTGGAGTATGAACCTGCGCGACATGATCGATATGTTCAGCTATGCCGGGCTCTACCGGCTGATTGGAAAATACCCGGGACCAACCCTGAGCGAGCTGAAAAATTCCCTCTATCGCCCCGGCTATCTCAAGCTGGCCCAACGCTACTGCCCGCAGATTGAGCTCAATGATCTCTGCCCCTACCCGTCCGGTGTGCGGGCCCAGGCAGTTCAGGCCGACGGCAAAACCCTCGATGATTTTCTCTTTGTCACCGGGAAGCACAGTCTGATTGTCGGCAACGCTCCATCGCCGGCAGCGACGTCCGCCCTGCCGATTGCCCGTCACATCTGCGATCAGGTCAAGGAGCTTGTTGGTTGATAGTGACACTCCCGGACAGCAGCAGGCGGTACGGGGAGGGTCATGATGAAAGGTTATACGAGGGGAATAATCTGGTCGGTAATCTCGGTAAAAGCGACATCGTGGCTGATCAGAAACAGCTGATCGTACCAGTGTTCGGTGACCTCTTCCTTGCCGACATCGATAGCCCGAAAAGCGTGGGCCAGGTTTTCCCGGCGAGTCACATCGAGATTGGAGGTTGGTTCGTCAAAAAAGGCGATACGGGCGCCAATGGTCTGTAGCATCGCCAGGCGCAGGGCAACCACCGCACTCATGGTCTGGCCGCCGGACAGCTGATCGTCGGCGCGCTCGCGTAGTTCACCAGCGACCATATCGCGCAGAACAATCTGATAGTTGTCACCCCAGGCCAGTTCTTCATCAACTTCCGAGATAATTCGATAGACCCGATTGGCGCGCTGGCTGATTTCCTCCCGGAAGCGTTCAGAAAGGTATCCGGAGACATTCCGGAACACGCGGTTACGCAGGAATTTGACCAGATCATCTTTCTGCTTATACTCTTTGATCTGCCCCCGCTTGGCGCTGATTTCATTTTCAATCTTCTTGAGTTTTTCGACCTCAACGCCAAGCCGGGAAACGTCAGTGGTCAACCCTTTTTTCTTCTGAACAAGAGCGCTGATACTACCCCAGAGTTCGTCCTTGCGCTGTCGCAGCTTTTCATGTTCGGCGGCGTCATACTCCTGCGCCGCCTTAATGAAAACATCTTCCTTTGCTATCAGATCATTCTGCAACTGATTAAAGTGTTTGTTGAATTTTTCCAGATCGGCCCGGCGCTGACTCAATTCTTTTGCCTGTTGCTGATTGGCGACATAACGGTCACGAGCTTCCTGGTGTTGGATCTTCTCTTTCTCAGCCGCTTCGATGTCAACTTGCAACCGGCTGTAGGTATCTAACACCTTTTGTTTTTCACCAAGTTGCAGCCGTGCTGCTGATTGTTCCTTTTGCAGCTCGGCCAGCCCCTGCACATTTAGCTCGTTGGTTTTACGCCGCGCCACCAGCTTAGCCAACTGACCATCCAGCCCTTCGAGCCTGACGGCAACCGCCTTGAGCTGATCGTTGGCCTGACTTGCCGCCTTCTCTTCCAAATCGAGCTTGTGAATTTCCTCCTGAAGATGCCGGCGCGTCTGATCCAGTTCAGAGAAGCTGGCCGCGAACACGTCGCCCGGAGGTTTTTCGGCAATATTGAGGCACGCCTCCTGGAAAAACGGGCATATCCCCGCAGCAAGCTTTTCGCTTCCCTCTTCCAGACCCGCCCGACGTCCTTCAAGTAACCCAAGCTGATTGCGCACCCCTTCAAGGTTTACACGGATGTTCGGCAGTCGCACAGACAAGCCCCTTAGCTCGTCATCAAGGGACAACGCCTTGCGGCTTTCAGCCAGCGTCTTCTCTTCGGCAGCAAGTTCCTCCCGGGTTCTCTGGGTTGTTTGGGTCTCAACCTTTAACCGCTCTGTCAGCTTACCGACCTGGTTTTTGAGATCAGCGACCTCTTGTTCGAGTTGGCGCTGAGCCTTGAGCCTCTGGCGCAGTTCGCCCAGTCGCTCCTCGGTCTGTTCGTAAGCTTTTTTACCGACCGTGGTCGCTGCAATGATCTTGTGAGCTTTTTCTGCCTCGTCGACCAGGAGCTTCTGCTTGCCGATCATCTCGTTACCGTTACTGATCCGCTCCTTGAAGGTTTCAACCTCCTTTTCAAGCCCCTTGAGATCTTTTTCGCGCTTATCTACAGTGAGGAGCAGTCCTTCAAGATCCTTGAGTTGCTGCTGTTGCAAAGCCAGATCCTTCTCAGTCTGCTGAAGATCCTTCTTCGCCGCTTGCTGCTCATCTCTTTTTGCCGGCAGCTCGGCCACCTGGTTCTGGAGGGGGGCGATGGCGCTTTCCAGGATCTCCACCTTGGCCTTGATGGCACTATTCAATATCTTGGTGTCGTTGAAGGTCTTACGCCAGGTGTCGATGCCGAGAATTTCGTCAAATTTGTCACGCCGTTTGGTTGTCTGCTTGATGACAAAGGGACCGAGAAAATCATGTTGAAAGGGGCCGATCACCAACTCGAACTGCTCCGCCAGAGAACGGCTTGAGCGCAGACCTAACAACTCTTTCAGTCGCCCTTCGGTCTCCTTGCTGTCCTTGTGTTCCTCCACTTCAAAATCGCCGCCGACCTCCTTGGCCAGAAGCCAACGAGAAGGCGTTCCGACGCTGCGACTGACGCGATAGCATTTGTCATCCCCAGATCGAAAGACAATCGCAATGTCTCCGCGCTTGGTGCCAATGGTCACGAAGCGCTCGACGTTACCGACAAAGCTCTGGGCATCGACGCCGAACATGGCATAGCCGATCGCTTCAAAGATGGTGCTTTTGCCGACCCCATTGGGACCGGAGAGGACATTGATACCGGGAGAAAAATTCAGTTCGGTGTCGCGGTGCGACTTGATGTTCGTAAGATGGATGGAGAGGATCTGCATCAATAGCTCTCCGGGTCGAGAAGAGCCAGTAATTCATCACCGTCGACAGCGCCTCTTTGCACGACATTCTTCAAGGCGATGGCGAGCCGGATCAGTTCGTCCTCGCGACCCTGGTATTCGCTGCCGGACTTGATCAATTCATGCAGAACCTCACGCTCGATTTCCTCCAGGCTTTTATTGGCTCCGTCTCCATCTTCGCTGCTGCTGACCAGCGAAAGGTGGTTCTTGATCTCAACGTGCAATGGGTCGACCAATTGTTCCAGTACCGCTTTCAGGCGTTCACGCCCCAGCTCAAAGGGATGAAACCCGACTCGACCAACCAGCTTTAGTTCCAGCAGCGGGTGACGTCCATCACCAGAGCTATCGACCTTGGCGACAATCTCTTCACGGAATATAGCGAGGGCCTGTTCTGCATTTTCCGCACTGCTCAGGTCAATCGTTTCAACAAACATCGGACGTGGCGAGGTATTCGTAAATTCCGGTGTAAACTCGCCATTCTCGAAAGTGACAGCATAGTAACCCTTGTCATACTTCTCTTCACCAAAATTGACCCGCTCCGGCGAACCGGGATTATAGGCATAAGGGCTGCCCTCAGGCGTTTTTATGACGTAGGGTTTATGGCCATGACCGAGGGCGACATAGCCGAACTTCTGCGCCAGCGGATGAGCCTGTTCCAGCGCCATGTTGCCGATTTCAACCGGGCTGAACTTCCAGATACCGACATGAAACAGCAGCAGATTGTTGGTGGTGTTGACCCCTGCACAGATGCGCTCAACATGATGACCGGCCTGGGCACCGATATAGCCAAGACCGTAGATGTTGAGTCCGTTGATTTCAATGTGCCCGCCCATACCGGTCTGTTCATTAAAGGGATCGAAGCGGTAATCACCATCATCAGTACGGGTCGGACGCAGCAGCTTGAGATAACCCATCTGTGACAACGCTTCCATCCACGAGATGTTATCACGGCGATGGATCCAGTCGTGGTTACCTTCAATAGCAATACAGGGGATTTGCGCATCCTTGAGGGGTTGCAGGACGGCAATGGTGCGGGCAAAAGTTTTCGGCAAAATCTGGCCGACATGAAACAGATCGCCACCAATCAGCAGAGCATCGACCTGCTCCCTGATGGCGGCCTCACAAATACCCGACAGACAGGCAAAGAAGTCGTTGTAGCGTTCGCTCTCTCCGGGAGAATTTCGATAGCTTTTGCCCAGGTGAATGTCGGAGGTGTGGATGAATTTCATGATAACCGCGCGTTGCCGAAAGAAGTGAGATTCCAACGATAATAAGTAACATCTGGCGGAGAGTCGCGCAATCACGGATTTCCATGTCTCCGACAACAACGATTCGCAATGTCACCCGCCAAACATCTTCATTATCGCTGCGGCAGACGCGCGCAACAATCATAAGAACAATGTAGCTGTTCAGCACCGGGCCTTTGGATCCTCCGGCTAGGGCAACGATTGTTTTCTATTGGGTCATCCATCCAAATTGATAATTTTTGCGAACCTATCAACCTTGTTTGGTCGTTGGTGCCTGTTCCTCCAACGAGTCGCTGGTTTCAAGCTCTAAGATGGCCTTGAGTACCTCTCTGAGCATGCTTGGAGCACTACCCTCCATATTTTCTTCCTCTGCGACTTCCAATTCGCGGGCATCGTACTCCCATTGTTTTAGAATTTTCATTTTTTGTTCCTGGGTTAAGGATGCATCCTGCAAAACCTGGTCAGGCTCACTGTAAACATCCGCCGGATTCATTAAGGATTTGTCTCTACTCATAATCTACCTCCTTATCTTAGTTGTCTGTTTATCATATCAAATTATTGACAACGATGCCCCTCCCCGGATGGGTGACCCCGCCGCAAACAATGTGGCGGAGAGTTATGATCAATGGTGGATTGGTGGGCTTTACTAATAATATCCGGATGGTGTGATGATCTTATTGAGAATTGCTAGGAGCCGGCATCGGTTCATCACGTCCAACAGGTTGCTATCACATTCAGCAATCCAAGTCCCAGCTCAATCCGGAAGACGAGGTTTTTGCTGACCCCGGAGCCGATTTTACTCCAGCCCGTCCCGCAGACGTTTGAAAATTTCTCGATAGGCGCGCTTGTCACCATGTTGATGAACCGATTGCGCCAGACGCCTGATGGTTTTCATATCGATCTGCGGCGCTTGATCCTGCAGCTCTGCACAGGCCCGATCAAACTGCTGTAGATTACAAAGACGATCACGCATTTGTTCCAGGGCATGAAACTGTTTTTTGTCGCTACGATCAACCTGATCCATCCCGCCGAGTTGTAACTGCAATAATTCCACTGCTGCGGGATCCTCCCGCAACAGTCCGGCCAGATATTTCAATTGTCGTTTGTGCGATCCACGTCCACTGGTCTGGCGCACGGTCTGCGCCTCGGCGATAATTTCGGCCGGCAGCTCCATCCGCTCAAAGCGATTATTCGAAAGATCACACAACTGACCGGCAAGCTCGGCAATCTGCTGCGCTTGATGTTTCTTTTTGGTTCTGCTCAAGGGCTGATCATCATGTATTTCTAGGGTCATTTAGCTTCTCCCAAGCGGAGTATTGTCTGGACTCCGATCTGTGTGGACGCGTATTTCATCTGCAAGCTACTGTGCAGCATCCACTTAAGTCAACGATTGTCGCCGTTAAGATAGTTGTTTTGGCAACAATACCAAGTTTTTGCTATGATGGTTCGCCGCTATCTCTTTAAGGAGTTCAACATAATGGATTATGGTATCTCCCGCGAACGGGCCCTTGAGCTGCTGAAGCAGCATGTGACCCAACCCAATCTGCGTAACCACAGCCTTGCTTCCGAGGCGGTAATGATCAAATTGGCCCGGCACCTGGATGCCGACGAAACCCTGTGGGGCCTGACTGGCCTGCTACACGACCTGGACGTGGAACTGACCAAAGATGACATGAGTCGTCATACCCATGAAACCGCCCGGATTCTGCGTGAGGAAGGGGTTGCTGAGGATATCATCGAAGCGATCTGCCTGCACAATGAACAAGCTCACGAGCAACGCCGTCATCAACAACTCCACCATGCCCTTGCCGCCGGAGAGACCATCACCGGTTTGATCACCGCCACTGCCCTGGTGTATCCCGACAAAAAACTGGCGAGCGTCAAGCCCAAATCGGTACGTAAACGCTACAAGGAAAAACTGTTCGCCGCCGGCGCCAACCGTGAGATTATCTGTGAATGTGAAAAAATCGGCATCAGCGTTCCGGATTTTTGTGATCTCAGTCTTGAGGCCATGCAGGAAATAGCCCCTGAGCTGGGACTGTAAACCCCAGCAGAAAATATATCCAGCCATGAACCAGAACCAATTGACCACCCTGCTGGAGCAACTTGTTTCCGGCAATCTCAGTGTCACTGATGCTGTCGACAAGCTCAAGCACCTGCCTTTTGAAGATCTGGGCATCGCCCGTATTGATCATCATCGCGAATTGCGTCAGGGGGTTGCCGAAATTATCCTCGGTCAGAGTAAAACCCTTGACCAACTGGCAACAATTGTTGCAGCCCTTGAGCGCAAACAACGCAATATTCTGGTGACCCGCCTTGATCAGACCAAAGGCGAAGCCCTGACCCGGCAGTTTCCTGCCGGAGAATACGATGAACTGGCACGCACCTTTTGCCTCATCCATCAACCTGCCCCTATTAGCGGACGCGGCAGGATTCTGGTCATCTGCGCCGGCACCTCCGATCTGCCGGTAGCCCGTGAAGCAGTCATCACCGCGCGCATGCTCGGCAACGAGGTGGAAGAACTGGTGGATGTCGGGGTTGCCGGTATCCACCGGCTACTGAGCTGTCAGGAGCAACTGCACCAGGCCGCCGTGGTGATTGTCGTTGCCGGAATGGAAGGAGCACTGCCTTCGGTTGTCGGCGGCCTGGTGGCGGCACCGATCATTGCGGTGCCGACATCAGTCGGTTACGGCGCCGCCTTTGGCGGCGTTGCCGCCCTACTCGGGATGCTCAACTCCTGTGCCTCCGGGGTAACCGTTGTCAACATCGACAACGGTTTTGGCGCTGCTTTTGCTGCCAACCGCATCAATCGCAAAGGGGGCTGACCAGCATGAGAACCCTTTATCTTGACACCTTTTCCGGCATCTCCGGGGACATGTTTCTGGGGCTGCTCTGTGACCTGGGACTGGATCTGGAACAACTTAGATCCGAACTGGCCAAACTGCCGATCAGTAATTATCAGCTTAACATCCAGCGTGAGCGGCGTCATGGAATTGAAGGGTGCCGCTTTATCGTTGACCACAAAGAAGACCACCACCATCGCAGCTGGAGTCACATTGACCAGATGCTGGCTGACAGTCGCTTAAGTGAGGACAGTAAAGTACTGTCACGGCGTTTTTTCCGTCGTCTTGGTGAAGCGGAAGCCAAGGTTCATGGCATCAGCATTGATGAGGTCCACTTTCACGAAGTCGGCGCTGTCGACGCCATCGTTGACCTCACGGGAGCAGCCATTGCTATCGATCTACTGAGCATCGACAAGGTTCTCTGCGCACCCTTGCCCCTGTCGCGCGGCATCAGCCACTGCGCCCATGGCGCCCTCCCCTTGCCGGCACCGGCGACACTGGAGATCCTGAAAGGACGGCCGATCTACGACAGCGGCTGCGACAAGGAGCTGGTCACCCCCACCGGGGCCACCATTGTCAGGGAGCTGGCAGAGTTCAGTAAAATCCCGACCCTGCCGCTGGGCCGCAGTGGTTACGGTGTCGGTGGCTGGGAACTTGCTGATCGTCCCAACCTGCTGCGCGGGATTCTTTACGAGCAGGCGCAACAACCCGCCACGAGCGCCGCGGTAGAACTGCTCGAATCCCATATCGACGACAGTACCCCGGAGCACCTCGGCGACCTGCTCGAACGGCTCCTTGAAGCCGGCGCCCTGGATGCGGCTTACGCCCCCTTGTTAATGAAAAAAAACCGCCCGGGGCAACTTCTCAAGGTAGTCTGTCAACCCGCACACAGCCAGGCCCTGGCGAGCCTGATCATGCACCACAGCAGCGCCATTGGTGTGCGCTCTCAGCCGTGCCGACGCTATCGTCTGCATCGCCGCGAGGTCACCATTACAACTACGCTGGGGACCGCACAGGTCAAGCTGCTGTTTGACAACGACGAATTTCTGCGCCTGAGTGCCGAGTACGAGGACTGCCGACGTCTTGCCCGACAGCACAATCTTACCTTGCAACAGATCTATCGCCTGGTTGAAAATAGCGCCTACGACCAGCTACCGCTGCTCCTCAAGGAGAGGATCCATGACTGAATCACCCGCCCAACAGCGTAAAAACTGCGCGACGATCTTTTTTGCGACTAATGGCGGGTTGGGCTACGCCCCGGTTGCCCCCGGCACCTTTGGCACCCTGGCGGGAATCCCGGCCTTTTATTACCTGTCTTGCGTACCCGGGTTACTTCAGTTTGTGATTCTGGTCGCAGTGATCGCTTTAAGCGTTTTTATCTGTCAGTGCGCCGGCAGCTATTTCGGTGAAGCCGACGACGGCCGCATTGTTATTGACGAACTTGCCGGCTATCTGGTCACCGTCGCTTTTCTGCCCTTTACCTGGGAAACGGCACTGCTCGCCTTTTTCTGGTTTCGTCTCTTCGACATTCTGAAGCCACCTCCCATCGGCTACATCGACCGCAGTTTTAAAAATGGTTTTGGTGTCACCTTTGATGATGTCTTGGCCGGTGTTTACGCCGCCGTTGCGGTGCGCCTGTGCCTCGTCCTGTTTAGCTGAATGATGCCTTGCTGAAAATGAGCGCCTATGCCCAGTTTTGATATTGCCATCCTGACCACTGCTGAAGACCTGCTCAGTGGCGATTCCACTGATTCAAGCGGAACTGTTGTCGTTGACATTCTCACCCGTCATGGCTACCGCCCGCGCTGCTCTCTGGCGGTATCTGACAATGAAAAAGAGATCTTTGCGGCGCTCAACTACCTTTCCCAGCAGGCCCGTTTTGTCATTATCAGTGGTGGCCTGGGTACCGCCAGCAACGCCATGACCGCGCGCGCTGCCGCGCGCGCTCTGGGCTTGCCCCTGGTCATTCATGAGGAAGCCCTGGAAATGGTGCGTGATTGGTGTCATAGCCACCACCAGACCCTGAATCCAGCCAATGAACGTGTGGCACTCTTACCTCAAACGGCCCAACTGTTAGCCAATCCGCAAGGGATGACACCGGGTTTTACTCTGAGCCACAACCAGTGTCGAATGTTTTTTCTGCCCGCTGCAGCGGGCGAACTGTGTACCATGTTAGAACAATCGGTACTACCGCAACTCGGACAGGATTATCCACAGGAGCAACGCCTGCACCGCCGCACCCTGAAACTGTTCGGCCTGACCGACGTTCGCGCCCGCACCATGATTCCCAGCGGACGTCTGCCGGAGGGGGTCAGCATCAATTACAGCCACGATTTTCCCCTGGTACTGGTGAATCTCAAAGCCCACGGGGAAGAGGCAGAACAACGCCTGGATCAAGCCGAAGCGCTGCTCCTGCAGGTCCTCGGTGATCACCTGATGGCGCGTGAGGGTCAGACCGCCGAAGGCAATGTCGCGCAACTGCTGACCCAGGCCGGCCTGACCTTATCCCTGGCAGAATCCTGCACCGGTGGCCTGCTCAGCAGCATGCTGACCCGCCAACCCGGCGCCTCAGCCTTTTTCAACCGCGCCGGAGTCACCTATGCCGATGCCGCCAAACAGCACTGGCTGAAGGTACCGCAGGAGATCCTCCTCCAGCATGGTGCCGTCAGCGAACCTTGCGCCCGGGCCATGGCCAGCGGTCTACGCCACGAAAGTGGCACCGATCTGGCCCTGGCAATTACCGGCGTTGCCGGCCCGGATGGCGGTACGCCGGACAAGCCGGTGGGTACCGTCTACCTCGCTCTGGCCAGCGACGCCGGGGTGCACGCTCAACGTTATCTATTCAGTGGTGATCGGGCTCGGGTTCAGCGCATGAGTGCGTTTATGGCGCTGGAGTGGCTGCGGCGTTTTGCTCTGCAACAGATATAAGCTCTCGACAGCGGCAAGCCAATCGTTTTACTCTGGCGCGGCACATCAGGGAATAAACTACCCCGCCGCAAGCTGCGGGGTAGCAGAATATAGAATTCAGAAGTCAGAATTCGAAAAGAGACTTTTTGATTGAGCAGGTTTCTTCTGGATTCTCAGACATTGAACGCAGAAAGCTGCGAACATTAGGCGTTACTTTTGATTAAAAAAATCGCCTCCGCCACCAACACGACTTATTATGTCACACGGAGAGGGGAAGATTGGCTGAACAGCAATCTTGCTAGTACCAAGGTACTAACTGACATTAACGCAATTTTTCACACTTAAGGAGCATTTCATGTCCGATCAAAATCGCAACCGCGCCCTCGAGCTGGCTATGGGGCAGATTGAAAAACAATTCGGCAAAGGAAGCATCATGCGCCTCGGCTCTGACTACCAGGTCCCCGCCGTCGCCGTTATTCCCACCGGTTCCTTGAGCCTCGACCTGGCTCTTGGCGTTGGCGGTATCCCCAAAGGACGCATTATTGAAATTTTCGGGCCTGAGTCCTCCGGCAAGACCACCCTCGCACTGCATATTCTTGCCGAAGTCCAGAAACAAGGTGGGGTCGCGGCTTTTGTCGATGCCGAACACGCCCTCGATATCCAATATGCCAAGAACCTCGGCGTCAAAGCCGATGATCTCCTAATCAGCCAGCCGGACACCGGCGAACAAGCGCTGGAAATTACCGAAATGCTGGTTCGCAGTGGGGCCATCGACCTGCTTGTCGTCGATTCCGTCGCCGCCCTGACTCCACGTGCTGAAATTGAAGGAGAGATGGGGGACTCCCACATGGGCTTGCAGGCGCGTCTCATGTCCCAGGCTCTACGCAAATTGACCGCGATCGTCAGCAAATCCAACTGCAGCATTATCTTTATTAATCAGATTCGGATGAAGATCGGCGTCATGTTCGGTAACCCGGAAACCACCACCGGCGGCAATGCGCTCAAGTTCTACTGCTCGCTTCGCCTTGACATCCGGCGAATTGCCGCTCTGAAGCAGGGACAGGATGTCGTCGGCGGTAGAACCCGCGTCAAGGTGGTCAAGAACAAGGTGGCACCGCCGTTTAAACAGGCTGAATTCGATATCATGTATGGCCTCGGCATCTCGCGCGAGGGTGATATCCTGGATCTGGGGGTCGACAACGATATTGTTGAAAAAAGTGGTTCCTGGTTCTCCTACAAAGGCGAACGGGTGGGACAGGGGCGAGAAAATGCCAAGCAATATCTACAGGAACATCCCGAAATGACCAACGAAATCGAAGCGACCCTGCGCGAACTTTACGGCGTTGGTACCGCCAAGCTCAAAAGCACTGCAGACGAGGAATAACAACAACTGAAAAGTGAGGCACGACGATGGAACTGAATCAGATTCTCGGACTGGCGTTAAAATCCAACACCTCGGACATCCACCTCAAAGCCGGCCTCCCCCCGGTTTTCCGGGTCGATGGCAGCCTGCGCCCCCTGCCCAAAGCGCCGCGCCTGACTGCGGATGACCTGCGCCTCATGTGCGAAGGGATCATGAACGAAAAACAACGGCTGCGCTTTGAGGAACACAACGAAATTGACCTGGCCTATGGCGTCCCCGGCCTCGGGCGCTTTCGCGTCAATGTTTTTATGCAGCGCAATTCCGTTTCAGCAGTTTTTCGCGCGATCCCTTACAAGGTCGCCACCCTCGATGAACTGTTGATGCCCAAGGTGCTGAAAAAAATTGCCGAGGAACAACGGGGGCTGGTCCTGGTTACCGGTGCCACGGGTTCAGGAAAATCAACGACCCTGGCAGCATTGATCGACCATATCAACAGCAACCGTACCGCCCATATTGTAACGGTAGAAGATCCGATTGAATACCTCCACCGTGATCGCAAATGCATTATCAACCAACGTGAAGTCGGCTTCGATACCGCCGGCTTTGCTCCGGCGCTAAAAAGTGCCTTACGTCAGGACCCGGATGTCATTCTTGTCGGTGAGATGCGTGATCTCGAAACCACAGAAACCGCTCTGGCAGCGGCCGAAACCGGCCATCTGGTGCTCTCGACCCTGCACACCATCGATGCCACCGAGACCATTGCCCGTATCATCTCGATGTTCCCTCCGCATCAGCAGCGCCACGTACGCATTCAACTTTCCAATGTTCTGCGCGCAGTCATTTCGCAGCGTCTGATTCCCCGTGCAGAAGGCAAAGGACGCGTTGCTGCGGTCGAAGTCATGCTGACCACCGCACGGGTTCGCGAACTGATCGATGACCGCGAAAAAACCGCTCAGCTTAAGGACAATATTGCTCAAGGGTATACCACCTATGGTATGCAGACCTTCGACCAGGCACTCATGGACCTGGTCAAACGCAATATCATCACCTACGAAGAGGCCTTGCGCCAAAGCTCCAATCCCGATGACTTCAGGCTCAAGTTCTCCGGTATCGACTCCACATCCGATTCTTCCTGGAGTGATTTCGAGCGCGGCAAAGAACAGGAAGAGGGCCAAGCCGCTGCAGCAGCTGCGGAAAACGAGAAAAATGACGACTCCCCCTTCCAACGCTTCTGATGCCTTCAACGTGGCCTTGCGCCTGCTCAGTCGTTGTGATCGTACAGAAGCGCAACTGCGCGACAAACTGCAGCAGCGCGGATTTTCCAGCAGCTCCATCGCCACAACTATTGAGCGTTGCTACGACTACCGCTATCTCGATGACCACCGCTACGCCCTGAGTCGGGCGCGCCACCTGATGCGCAACGGCAAAGGGGTAGGTCGGCGCATTCTTGCCGATCTGCGCCGCCGTGGAATCGCTGAGGACCTGGCCCGTGCTACGCTGGACGAAGTCGGCACCGAGTTCAGCCAGGCTGAACTTTTTGAGCAGGAACGCGCCCGTCGCTTCCCCGACTTCTGCTACGCAGCGGCTTCAGTAAAAGAACGCCGGCGGGTGGTCAGTTATTTTCAACGTCGCGGCTTTTCCCTCAGCGATATTTTCACCTGGCTGCAACAAACATCTCTTTCTGATCGATAAACCCTTTTCAAATCCAGTCACTTCTATTAGACTTTCTTGCCCAGCGCATTTTACCGTCAGACAACTGGTAAATGATCTGCCCGCGACCAGAGGTCGCGGCAGTGCTGATCTGTTGCCATAACAGACTAAAAACAGTAACTGAGAGGTTAATCAATCATGCTCACCGGAAACGCTATTCGCGCCCGTTTTCTCAAATTTTTTGCTGATCGCGATCATACCGTGGTGGCATCATCTTCGCTGGTTCCCCATAACGATCCGACCCTGCTGTTCACCAATGCCGGCATGAACCAGTTCAAAGACTGTTTCCTCGGTGACGAGAAACGCGCTTATGTGCGCGCAGCTTCTTCACAAAAATGCGTGCGCGCCGGCGGCAAGCATAACGACCTGGAAAATGTCGGGCGCACCGCCCGCCATCACACCTTTTTCGAAATGCTGGGCAATTTTTCCTTCGGCGACTACTTTAAAAAAGAAGCGATCGCCTATGCCTGGGACTTTCTCACCCGAGATATGGGGCTCGACAAAGATCGACTCTATGTCTCGGTCTACACCGATGACAACGAAGCCGCTGATATCTGGCATCTCCAGGAAGGGGTGCCGCGCGAACGGATTTTCCGTTTTGAGGAAGACAACTTCTGGGCGATGGGGGATACCGGCCCCTGCGGTCCCTGTTCCGAAATCTTCTTTGATAACGGCCCCGAAGTCGCTTGTGACCGTCCTGATTGCACCGTCGGTTGTGACTGTGACCGCTATATGGAAATCTGGAACAATGTCTTTATGCAGTTCGATCGCAAGGCCGACGGCTCCCTGGTACCGCTACCCAAGCCGGCTGTCGATACCGGCATGGGACTTGAGCGGATCACCACCGTCATGCAGGGGGTACAATCCAACTACGATACCGACCTGCTGCGCAATATCATTGCCTTCATCGAGCAGTTATCCGGCAAAAACTACGGTGCTGATAACGATAATGATGTCTCCATGCGCGTCATTGCTGACCACAGTCGCGCCGCAGCCTATCTGATTGCCGATGGCGTTCTGCCCGCTAATGAAGGGCGCGGCTATGTGCTGCGGCGCATTATGCGCCGCGCCATGCGCCACGCCAAAATGCTCGGTCTTGAGGATCCGGTACTCCACAAAACCAGCGTCTTTGTCCTCGAATCGATGGCCACAGCCTATCCGGAAGAGGCGCAGCGCAAAGATTTTGTCGCCCGTGTTGTCCTCAATGAGGAAGAGCGCTTCATCCAGACCCTGGGCAACGGCCTGCGCATTCTCCAGGAAGAGGTTGCGCGCCTGGCGGGCAGCAACAGTCAGGTGATTCCCGGTGAAACCGTTTTCAAACTGTACGACACCTACGGGTTTCCCGTTGATCTGACCGCCGACATCGTCGAAAAAGACGGTTACAGCATCGACGAGGCCGGCTTTGAGGCGTGTATGGAGGAACAGCGCAATAAGGCGCGCGAGCACTGGAAAGGCTCCGGCGAAGAGGCGGTTGCAGCCATTTATAAACGCCTGGTCGAGCAAGGGGTAAAAACCACCTTCAGCGGCTACCTTAAACTTGAGGACCAGGGCGAGGTCCTGGCTCTGATTCGCGCCGGCGAAGCGGTTACTGAAGCCACGCGTGGCGACGTCGTCGAGGTGATTACGTCAACCACCCCCTGCTATGGCGAATCGGGCGGCCAGACGGGAGATAGCGGCGAGATCATTGGTAAAGACGCTCAACTGCGCATCCACGACACCAAAAAGCCCCTTGAGCACCTGCATGTTCATCTGTGTGAAGTCCTTAGCGGTGCCATTCAAGTCGGCCATCAGGTGACCTTAAAGGTTGATGCTGAACAACGCCAGCGCACGGTCATCAACCACACTTCAACCCACCTGTTGCAGACGGCCCTGCAACGCATTCTCGGTGATCACGTCAAGCAGGCCGGCTCCCTGGTGACAGCGGAGCGCCTGCGTTTCGACTTTACCCATTTTTCACCCCTGTCCACCGCCGAACTGCTGCAGATTGAGGAGGAGGTCAACCGCCAGATTCGCATTAACGCCGCGGTCCTGAGTCGCGAAATGGCCGCAACAGATGCCCAGGCGAGCGGTGCTACTGCGCTTTTTGGAGAAAAATACGGAGACGTTGTGCGAGTGATCAGTGTCGGCGATTACAGCATGGAACTCTGTGGCGGTACCCACGCCAAGGCCGCCGGCGATATCGGCCTGTTCCGCATCTTAAGTGAAACCGGCATTGCCGCCGGGGTGCGCCGGATTGAAGCAGTAACCGGCGAAGCAGCTCTTAAGTTAGGCCAGCAGCAACAACAGACCCTGCAGCGACTGGCCGACCTGGTCAAAAGTGACCCGCAGAAACTTGAGCAACGTCTTCAAAAAATGCTTGAACAACAAAAGCACCTGGAACGTGAGCTTGAGCAGATTCAAGCTAAAATCAATGTTCAACGCAGCGGTGAGTTGATCGATCAAGTCCAGCAGGTTGGCGACATTGCCTTGCTCGCGGTTAAGGTTGCCGGGGTGGATGGTAAAAGCCTGCGCGAATTTTCCGACTCCCTGCGTGACAAGCTCGGTTCCGGGGTTCTGGTTCTGGCAACCGTAGCCGACGACAAGGTGACCCTGCTGGTGGCCGTCAGCAAAGATCTGACCGCCCGGGTAAAGGCCGGCGATTTGATCAAACCCCTGGCGGCGATTGTCGGTGGACGTGGTGGTGGGCGCCCCGAACTGGCCCAGGCCGGCGGTCCCCTGACGGAGAAAGTGGATGAGCTGATCGCCGCAGCACCAGAACAACTGAACTTACTAGTGAAAAACGCCTGATATGGATACCAATAGCAACAGGCATTCGCCAAAAAAACTGTTGATCGTCGATGATGAACCCCTGATCCGCGATCTCTGCGCCAGCGTCTTTGATACCTATAACGTACTACAGGCGGAAGATGGTTTCGACGCGTTGAAGTTTCTCAACCAGGACGATGTCGACATCGTCCTGACTGACGTCAATATGCCCAACATTGACGGCCTCGAGTTTCTGCGTATCATCCGCCAGGAGCGCCCCGATCTTCCCGTCATTCTAATGACCGGTTATTCTGACAAGGAACTGATTCTCAACGCCCTTAAAGCCGGAGCGGATGATTTCATCACCAAACCGATCAGTATTCTGCAATTAAGTACGACCGTTGAAAAAGTCCTCGAACGTCACACCCTGCGTAGTGAACTCGCCGATTTGCGCCATATTGACCGGTTGAAAAATGAATTTTTAGGGCTTATTTCTCACAAACTTAAAACTCCCACCACGGCTATTTCCCTGTTTATCCAGAATCTAGCTGAAGGGGTGGAAAGCCCGACTGATGGAAACTTTCTCCAGATGTTGACCATGGTCCAGACAGAAACTACCTATCTGGAAAAATTGATCCAGGATCTGCTCTATTTCAGCGAGGCGACCCTGCAGGAAGATGAGATGACCCTGGAACTAACCGATCTTGGTCAGGTCACAAAGCAGGTGATTGAAGAACTGCAACCTACTGCCGAGAGCAAAGCACAACAGATCCATTCCAGCCTCAGTATCCCCCTCTCCGAGCGCTTATTGCTGCTACATCCACAAAAAATCCATTTTTCCATCCGCGCCCTGCTCGACAACGCCATCAAGTTTACCCCGCAGCAGGGAACTATTGAAGTCAGTGGTGGCCAGCAAGCAGAGCGGGTAAGGCTGACAATCAAGGATAGCGGCCTGGGCATTCCCACCCCGGAAATGCCTAAAATCTTTAATAAATTTTACCAATTTGATCCACATAGCACCGGCCAGGTGCGGGGCTTTGGCCTAGGGCTCTACTATGCTCGTGACTTTATTCGCGCCATGGGCGGGCAGCTCCAGATCGACAGCCAACCCGGAGTCGGCACAGCGGCGACGATTGAGTTCCCGCTGCCGGAAAAATAACCACAGAAAATGATTCTCACCTTGCTGTAGCAACCCTGAAAATCGATTTTTCGTACCCACGCAAAACCCCCTTTAAAGCCTTGTGGATAGGCGACATTGCCCTTTTTAATTGGGCTGTTTATGTGTTATGATATATCTTTTGTTTGTCGCTGCAATGGCTTGTATTCTATTATCACTCTGACCCATTTTTTTTATGGAGCAATACATGTTTAAAGGCACAACCATCTGTTCTGTTCGCCACAATCACCAGATCGCTCTGGGAGGTGACGGCCAGGTCAGCCTCGGCAATACCGTGATGAAACACGGCGCCCGCAAAATCAGGCGGCTTTATGAAGACAAGGTTTTGGCAGGCTTTGCCGGGAGCACCGCCGATGCTTTTACCCTGTTTGAAAAATTTGAAGCCAAACTCCAGGAATTTCGCGGCAATCTGCCCCGCGCTGCCGTCGCGCTGGCGAAAGACTGGCGTACCGACCGTGTTCTGCGACGCCTGGAAGCCCTGCTGATTGTCGCCGACAAGGATGTCACCCTGATTATTTCCGGTGCCGGGGACGTTATCGAGCCCGATGACGGAGTAGCCGCGATTGGTTCGGGCGGCAGCTTTGCCCTCGCCGCAGCGCGCGGCATGATCGCCCATTCAGCTCTTGATGCCGCTCAAATCACCGAAGAAGCACTCAAAATTGCTGCTGATATCTGCATTTACACTAACGACCAGATTGCTATCGAGGTACTTTCTTGAACAACTTTACCCCCCGCGAAATTGTTTCTGAACTGGATCGCTACATCATCGGCCAGAAAGATGCCAAGCGCGCTGTCGCTGTGGCTCTGCGCAACCGCTGGCGGCGCCAGCAGGTACCCGCCGAACTGCGTGATGAGATCGCTCCAAAAAACATCATTATGATCGGCCCGACCGGCGTCGGCAAAACCGAAATCGCCAGACGCCTGGCCAAACTGGCTCAAGCACCTTTTATCAAGGTGGAAGCCAGCAAATTTACCGAGGTTGGTTATGTCGGCCGTGATGTCGAGAGTATGGTTCGTGATCTGCTCGAATTGGCCATCAATATTGTCAAGGAAGAAGAAACCGCAAAAATGCAGATCAAGGCCGAGGCCAATGCCGAAGAACGGTTGCTGGATCTGCTGCTGCCGGGCGAAGCTGACCATTCTCCCGACAAGGAAGAACAGCGTCAAGGCACTCGTGACCGTCTGCGCAAATTGCTGCGCTTAGGAGAACTGGATGAGCGCTTTGTTGAACTTGATATCGAAGTCAGCAACATGCCGTCCATGGGAGTCTTCTCCCCTCAGGGAAACGAAGAACTGGGACTCAACATTAAGGAGATGTTCGGCAATCTCTTCCCTAAAAGTGCCAAACGTAAACGGGTCAAGGTCAGCGAGGCGCGCGACATCCTCACCGCAAGCGAGGCCGAAAAGCTCATCGACATGGAAAACGTCACGGCCCTGGCTAAAGAGCGCGCCGAGCAGAGCGGTATCATCTTTATCGACGAAATCGACAAGATTGCCAGTCGTGAAGGAATGCATGGGCCCGAAGTTTCGCGCGAGGGGGTTCAGCGGGACATCCTGCCGATTGTCGAGGGCAGCACTATCAATACCAAGCATGGTGCGATCAAAACCGACCACATTCTGTTTATCGCTGCCGGTGCTTTCCATATGGCGAAGCCCGCGGATCTGATTCCTGAACTCCAGGGACGCTTCCCGATCCGGGTAGAACTGGACAGCCTTGGCGAAGGCGATTTTTACCGGATTCTGACCGAGCCTAAAAATGCCCTGATCCGCCAGTATCATGAGCTGATGAAAACCGAATCTATCGACTTGCAATTTGACGAGGAGGCCATTCGGGAAATGGCTAAAATTGCTAAAACAGTCAATGAGAACACTGAAAATATCGGTGCCCGGCGTCTCCACACGATTATGGAAAAACTGCTGGAAGATCTCTCCTTCAACGCACCGGAGCGTTCCGGCGACAAGATAATGATCGGTGCCGAACAGGTTCGAGAACGTCTGGCAAAAATCAGCCAGGATGAAGACTTGTCACGTTACATCTTGTAAAGGAAAACAGTGATGCAAGAGCTGATTGCCAAAGCCAACGTGCTGATGGAGGCCTTGCCGTGGATCCGGCGTTTTTATGGCACTTCTATCGTCATCAAATACGGTGGCCACGCCATGGTCGATGAACGCCTGAGAGAAGAGTTTGCCCGCGATATCATCCTGATGAAGTATATCGGTCTCAATCCTGTGGTTATCCACGGTGGTGGGCCGCAGATCGGCAAGGTTCTTGAGGCGATGAACATCCAGAGCCATTTTGTCCAGGGAATGCGCGTCACCGACAGCGCCACCATGGATGTGGTGGAAATGGTCCTTGGCGGCAAGGTCAATAAAGAGATTGTCTCCAATATCAACCGTCACGGCGGCAAGGCAGTCGGCATTACCGGTAAGGATGGCGGCTTGATCCGCGCCCGCAAGATGGAAATGACCGCGATCAACCCCGACTCCCTGACCCCTGAAATTCTCGATATCGGCATGGTTGGAGAAGTCGAACAGGTCAACCCGGCTATTATCAAAGCCCTTGAAAGTAATAATTTCATTCCGGTCATCGCCCCGATTGGCGGCGGACTTGAAGGCGAAACCTACAACATCAACGCTGATCTGGTGGCAGGCAAGATCGCCGGCGCCTTAAAGGCAGAAAAGCTGATCCTACTCACCGATGTCGAAGGGGTCAAGGACAAGGATGGACGTCTGATTTCTACCATCGATATCCAACGTGTTCCTGACCTGATCAACAACGGCACTATTTCGGGAGGTATGATTCCCAAGGTCAACTGTTGTGTCGATGCCATCGCAGAAGGGGTTGGCAAAACCCATATTATCGATGGCCGCATGGAGCATGCCTGTCTGCTGGAAATTTTTACCGACAAGGGAATCGGTACCGCTGTGGCGAGGTACAAATAATGACCACAACAGCTCAATGGATTGACCAGGGGCTGACTACCGTTGCCGGCACCTACGGGCGCTATCCGCTGGTCGCGGTGCGGGGTGAAGGTTGTCGGCTGATCGATAACGATGGTAAGAGCTACCTTGATTTTCTTGCCGGCGTGGCCGTCAATAATCTCGGTCATTGTCATCCGGCAGTGGTGGCAGCCATCCGTGAGCAGGCCGGCACCCTGATTCACTGCTCCAACTTTTATCACATCCCGACCCAGATTGAACTGTCGCGCCTGCTGTGTGAAAACTCCTTCGGTAATCGTGTCTTCTTCTGCAATTCCGGCGCTGAAGCTAATGAAGCGGCACTCAAACTGGCACGTAAATGGAGCGCTGATAACTTCGGCCCGCAGCGCCACGAAATCATCTCTGCGACCGCCTCCTTCCATGGCCGCACCCTGGCAACCGTCAGCGCTACCGGCCAGGAAAAAATCAAGGCCGGTTTTGCCCCGTTGCTTCCCGGTTTCAAGCACGTAGCCTTTGGTGATATTGATGCCCTGTCCCAGGCCGTTGGCCCCACCACCTGCGCGGTGATGCTCGAACCGATCCAGGGCGAAGGGGGCATCCGCATACCACCACCCGGCTACCTCAAAGCGGTTCGCGAACTCTGCAACGAGCGCCAACTGTTGTTGATTCTCGATGAGATCCAGACCGGTCTGGGGCGCACCGGCACCCTGTTTGGCTATCAACAAGAGGGGATTGAGCCCGATGTGATGACCTTGGCCAAGGCCTTGGGAGGCGGGGTTCCAATTGGCGCCATGGTTGCCCGCAGCCCCTATTCCGACGTTCTCGGATCCGGCACCCACGGTTCTACTTTTGGTGGTAATCCCCTGGCCACAGCTGCTGGTATCGCCGCTTTTAATGAACTGAATAACCCGGAATTGCTGCAACACTGTCGCCAGATCGGAGCCTTTTTCGTTACCCAACTCGAACAACTCAAAGAGCGTCATCCCCTCATCCAGACCATTCGTGGTCGGGGCCTGATGATCGGCGTCGAACTGAGCTGCGAGGGCGCTCCGATTGTCAACAAAGCGTTGGAACATGGCTTGTTGATCAACTGTACCACCGGCAATGTGCTACGCTTTGTCCCACCACTGATTGTCAGCCACGCTGAAATCAGTCAACTGATCGACATTCTCGATATTATTTTCAATGAACATAATGCAGGAGCAACAACAGCATGAAAAAAGATTTTCTCTCCCTCTCCGACTGGTCACTGGACGATCTCGAGGCCATATTTGCTCTTGCCCGTGATCTCAAAGCCAAACAGCAGCAGCGTATACCACACCGCTTACTGGAAGGAAAAACCCTGGCGATGATCTTTGAAAAGAGTTCCACCCGCACCCGGGTCTCCTTCGAGGCGGGCATGTTTCAACTCGGTGGCCACGCCCTGTTTCTTCATTCCGGCAATACCCAGATGGGTCGTGGTGAACCGATCCGCGACAGCGCCAAGGTGATGGCGCGCTACTGCGATGGCGTCATGATCCGCACTTTTGCCCATTCCATCGTTGAAGAATTTGCTGCCCACAGTAGCGTCCCGATCATCAACGGCCTGACCGACCTGAATCACCCTTGCCAGCTCATGGCTGACCTCTTTACCGTCAGTGAACATCGCTCCAATTATCGGGATCTGGCTTATTGCTGGATCGGCGATGGCAACAATATGGTCAACAGCTGGATCAATGCCGCTGGCGTGTTCGGGTTCGAACTGCGGATTGCCACCCCACAAGGTTACGAGCCGGATGCCGGCGTTGTAGAAAAAGCCCGCCAGGCCGGTGCGCGAGTGATCCTGACCAACGATCCGCGCGAAGCGGCCAGCGGGGCTGACATTCTCAATACCGATGTCTGGGCGAGCATGGGCCAGGAGGAGGAACAACAGATCCGTGCCAAAGCTTTTTCCGGTTTCCAGATCAACAACGAGTTGCTCAGCATAGCAAACAAAGAGGCTCTGGTGATGCATTGCCTGCCCGCCCACCGCGACGAAGAAATCACCAACGAGGTAATGGAGGGGTCACAATCGATTATATTTGACGAGGCAGAAAACCGTCTCCATGTCCAGAAGGCCATCATGGCCACCCTGATGGCGGATTAACGTCATGAAATTAACATGTCCCCATTGTGAATACAGCCGCACCATTGATCCCCAACAGATTCCCGCCGGAACCACTCGGGTCAAATGCCCCCTGTGTACCAAAGCGTTTGATCTGCCACAACAGCAAGACCAGCAGGAGGAAAATGACACTGTCGGCTTCAGTGAAGCAGCCCGACCTGCCGAACAGCCGCAAGCGCCACAACAGCAAGACGCACCCTCCTCACCTGTGGCGCCACAACAATCACCACCAGAGACCCCGCGGCAGCAAACCGACGCCTCACCCCCTCCGCCAATGCCCGGTATCTACCCCAATCCCATGGACGCGGTGCCCAAGGCAACCTTCTGGATGCGTGCTGTTGCTACCCTGGTTGATGCCGCTATTGTTTTTGGCCTGCAGATGATTCTTGGTGGCTTGTTGGCCCTGGCCGGTACCGTGACCGTTGTTGGCAGTGAGGGTGGCGCCGGTGAAACCGCCTTTATTGTCCATTTTTTTAGTTACCTGATCAGCTTTACCTATTACATCTTTTTCACCGGTTACTGCGGGCAAACCCCCGGCAAGATGGTCCTGCGCATCAAGGTTGTTCGTCAGGACGGTTCTGCCATCGGTTACGGAAGAGCGGCTTTTCGTGAAGTGCCGGCGAAGTTTCTTTCCGGTATTATTTTCGGCATCGGTTACCTGATGGTGATCTTTGACGACCAGAAACGTGCCCTGCATGATCGTATGTCGGATACCTACGTCATCAAACTTTGATGGCGTCGCAAAAAATCGACAACTGCTGCGCCTATATGTGAACAGTCGCAATCGTCTCACTGCTTCGACGTACATAAGTACGCCACATTGCTCGACGTTTGCGCGCCTTGCATTTGACGTTTTTTGCTTAGCCATCTACTTTGAAGTGTTTTGTAACAGTATTAAACTTTAGTGGTGGAACCTTCCACTCTTTTTCACGCACAGGAGTATCTATAATGAGCAAAAAAGGACAGGTAAAAAAAGCGGTTCTGGCTTATTCGGGAGGCCTTGACACCTCCATTATTCTCAAGTGGCTGGTAGAGGAATACGGCTGCGAAGTCGTTGCCTATTGCGCCGATCTCGGCCAGGGGGAAGAGCTTGATCATGTGCCGGAGAAAGCCAAAAACACCGGCGCCTCTTCCTGTCACATCGTCGACTTGAAAGAAGAATTTGCCCGCGACTTTGTTTTTCCCATGTTCCGTGCCAACGCTATCTACGAGGGACGCTACTTCCTCGGCACCTCCATTGCGCGCCCACTGATCTCCAAGGCGCAGATGGAGATTGCCGCTAAAGAAGGGGCCGATGCCGTTTCCCACGGTGCTACCGGTAAGGGCAATGATCAAGTACGTTTTGAAATTGCCTATTATCACTTTGATCCGGCGATCAAGGTCATTGCTCCCTGGCGGGAGTGGGACATGAAGAGCCGAACGGCTCTGGAAGAGTATGCCAAAAAACATGGTATCCCGGTGCCGACCAGCAAAAAATTCCCCTGGAGTTCCGACCGCAACTTACTCCACATCTCCTTTGAAGGGGATGTCCTTGAGAACCCCTGGGCCGAAGCACCGGAAGAAATGTACGTTCTTACCGTACGCCCCGAAGATGCACCGGATCAGCCTGAATTTGTTGATATCGAATTCGAAAAAGGAGATGCCGTCGCCGTCAATGGTGAGCGCCTGTCACCAGCCAACCTGATGGCCAAACTCAATGAACTGGGTGGCAAACATGGCATCGGCCGAGTCGACCTGATGGAAAATCGCTATGTCGGCATGAAGAGTCGGGGCGTCTATGAAACCCCCGGTGGCACCATCCTCGAAGAAGCCCACCGGGCAGTGGAATCGATTACCATGGACCGCGAAGTTATGCACCTGCGCGACTCTCTGGTGCCGCGCTACGCTGCAATGATCTACAACGGCTACTGGTTTGCCCCCGAGCGTCTGGCCCTGCAGGCGCTGATTGACAACACCCAGCAGACCGTCAACGGTAAAGCCCGGATCAAGCTCTACAAGGGCCATTGCCGCGTCGTCGGTCGCGATTCAGCCACTGACAGCCTGTTCAATGTCGACTTCGCTACCTTTGAGGCCGATGAGGTCTACAACCAGGCTGATGCGGAAGGCTTTATCAAACTGAATGCGTTGCGCTTGCGGATTGCGGCGATTCAACGGGCAGCTAAAAAATAGCAAATTGTTTCTATTTTACCACTACTAGCGCCAGGAACGGAGATTTTTGTTCGAGATCAAGGAAGGCAGGCATTCCCTGCGCAGGCGTACAGGTTAGTACGTCGAGCACAGGGAATGTGTGCCTGACGCAGAGCTCGAGCAAAAAGGCCGTTCCATACCGGAGCAACAATGAGCAGCAAACTATGGGGTGGTCGTTTCACCCAACCGACTGACAAATTCGTTGAAGAATTCACCGCTTCCATCGAATTCGATCAGCGTCTTTACCGCTACGATATTCAAGGTTCAAAGGCCCATGCCGAGATGCTCGGGCGTCAGGGGATCATCGCGGTTGATGAAGCGCAGCAGATTATTGCCGGGCTTGACGCGATCCTCGCTGACATCGAGGCCGACCAGATCGAATTCTCCATCGCCCTCGAAGATATTCACATGAATATCGAGGCACGACTGATCGAACGCATCGGCCTTGTCGGTGGCAAACTCCACACCGGGCGTAGCCGCAATGATCAGGTTGCGGTCGATATCCGTCTCTACCTGCGCGATGAAATCGACACCATTCTGGACTATCTGGGCAAACTTGAGGGATCACTTGTTTCCCAGGCGCAGAACCATCTGGACGTCATCATGCCCGGATATACCCACCTGCAGACCGCCCAGCCGGTGCTCTACAGCCATCATATGCTCGCTTACCGTGAGATGATCGCTCGCGATACCAGCCGCCTGCAGGATCTGCGCAAGCGTTTTAATGTGCTACCTCTGGGAGCTGGAGCGCTGGCCGGCACCACCTTTCCCATCGACCGTGAGTGGGTGGCACAGCAGCTTGGCTTTAATGGCGTAACCCGCAACAGCCTTGACAGCGTGTCTGATCGCGACTTTGCCATCGAATTCTGCGCCGTTGCCGGAATCCTGATGATGCACCTGTCGCGTCTGTCAGAAGAACTGATCATCTGGTCAAGCGCCGACTTCGACTTTATTGAACTGTCTGATGCTTTTTGTACCGGCAGCTCGATCATGCCCCAGAAAAAAAACCCTGACGTTCCGGAACTGGTACGCGGCAAAACCGGAAGGGTTTACGGCAACCTGATCGCCCTTCTGACCCTGATGAAATCGCTACCGCTCGCTTATAACAAGGACATGCAGGAAGATAAGGAACCGCTGTTTGACACTATCGATACGGTCAAGGGGAGCCTGAAGGTTTTCGCTGACATGATTGCCCAGATACAGGTCAAAGGCGACAACATGCGTATTGCTGCAGCGCGTGGATTTTCTACCGCAACCGATGTAGCCGACTATTGTGTCCGCAAGGGTATGCCCTTCCGCCAAGCCCACGAAGTGGTTGGCAAAACCGTGCGCTATTGCGTTGAAACCGGCAAAGACATTCCGGAGCTGACACTGGAAGAGTTCCGTAGCTTTTCTGAATTGATCGATCAGGACATTTACGGTTCTGTCACCCTCGAAGCCTCGGTCAATTCCCGCAAAGCCACTGGTGGAACTGCCCGTGAAGCGGTTGAACGCGAACTGACGCGGCTAAACGGTAAGGCAATCTGATGCGAATTAAAATATTCCTGACGCTGATCATAATGACTCTGCTGCTATCGGCCTGCGGTAAAAAAGGCCCGGTGCGCCCGCTCACAAAAGCAGCTGTTGAGCAACCTGTCGCGGCCCCTCAGGAGAACTCTGAAAAGCCGGAAGAGCAACCTAACTAATTGTTTTTTATGTTTTTTATTGTGCTGCTGAGTGTCCGTGCCCTTTACTTTAAGCGGACAATGTGTTAGCAATAACGGCTTGAACTTTTTTTTTGGAGGAGAATATGTTTCACGGATCCATGACCGCCATCATCACCCCTTTTGATGAACAGGGGAATGTTGATGAAGAAAGCTATCGCCAACTGATCGAATTCCAGATCGAAAACGGCACCGATGTGATCGTCCCTTGTGGGACCACCGGTGAGTCAGCCACCCTCAACTATCATGAACACAACCGGGTGATTGACATCTGCATTGAACAGGTCAACAAACGCGTTCCGGTCATTGCCGGAACCGGTTCCAACTCCACCGCCGAGGCGATTGAGATCTCCCGCCACGCCAAAGAAGCCGGCGCCGACGGCTTACTGCTGGTGTCACCCTACTACAACCGGCCGTCGCAGGAAGGGATCTACCAGCACTACAAGGCACTTGCCGAGAATGTTGCCCTACCGCAAATTCTCTATAATGTGCCAGGCCGTACCGGCAGCAATATGACTGCCGCCACCACCATCCGTCTGGCAGAATTTGAGCAGATTGTCGCCATCAAAGAAGCGTCCGGCGATGTCACCCAGGCCAGCGAAATTATTGCCAGGGCCGGTGACAAAATCGATGTCCTCTCCGGCGACGACTTCCTCGCCCTGCCGCTGATGGCCTGTGGTGCTAAAGGGGTCATTTCCGTATCTGCCAATATTATCCCAGCTCAGGTCAAACAGATGGTTGTAGCAGCGCAGGAAAACCGCTGGGACGCTGCCAGAAAACTGCATCTGCAGCTCCTTGATGTCCACCAGGCCATGTTCATTGAAGCCAATCCGGTACCGGTTAAAACCGCCGCCTCGCTGATGGGCAAATGTCGGCCCGGAGTCCGCTTGCCGCTGGTTGAACTGCAGCCCGGAAGCCTGGCCACACTCAAGGAAGTTTTAAGCAAGCACCAACTGATTTGAACAGTTTAGCGACACAAGGATCATCATCATGAATGTTGCCATTATTGGTGCCGCAGGGCGCATGGGTACCCGCCTGATTCACGCGGTAGGTGAAACGCAAGGCCTGGCTCTGTCCGGCGCGGTTGAACGCGATGGCCATCCACAACTGCGGATGGATGCCGGATTGGTTGCCGGCGCAGGAGAACTCGGCGTCGCCATCACCAGCGATCTTGATGCTGCGGTTGCGGCGGCTGATGTCCTTATCGACTTTACGTTCCCCGAAGTGACTCTGAATAATCTGGCCATCTGCGCCCGTCATGGCAAAATGCTGGTCAGCGGTTCCACCGGGTTCAACCCCGAGCAGAAACAGCAGGTCGAAGAATTTTCCAAATCGATTCCCGTGGTGCTGGCGCCGAACATGAGTGTCGGCGTCAATGCCTGCTTCAAACTGCTTAAAGAAGCTGCCAAGATTCTTGGTGATGATTTTGACGTGGAAGTCGTCGAACTGCACCACAGCAAAAAAAAGGATTCCCCATCCGGCACAGCAGTACGCATGGGGGAAGTGGTGGCTCAAACCCTCGGGCGCGATTACAACCAGGTCGCTAACTACCACCGCGAAGGAATGTGCGGTGAACGCACCCACGCTGAAATCGGCATGCAAACGGTGCGCGGCGGTGATATCGTCGGTGAGCACACGGTCTATTTTATCGGCATGGGAGAGCGCATCGAAATCAGCCACCGCGCCATGAGCCGTGATATGTTCGCCCGTGGCGCGGCCCGCGCCTGTATCTGGCTGCAAAACCAGCCGCCAGGTCTGTACGATATGCAGGATGTACTGGGGCTGAGCTGACAGACGCTGAAAACAGTTTTTGGTCCACGGAAAACACGGAAAAATCATCTCTCACAAAGACACAGAAGCACAAAGGGGGCCGTTTTAGGGGTTAAAACCAAAAACAAGCGAATTTTGAATGTTGAATTTTGAAAACAGAAGTCCCCGGCTTTTACCTTCTGAATTCTAACTCCTGAATTCTGTATTCTGCTTTTACGGTTTTTCCGTGTTTTTCCGTGTTCTCCGTGGACAACTGCTTTTTTTAGATTCATTTAAATATACACAAAGGAGATTTTACAAAAATGGCACGCATTAACGATCATTATCTGAAACTCAAAGCCGGCTACCTGTTCCCTGAAATTGGTCGCCGCGTTACTGAATTCACCCAAGCACACCCTGAAGCCAAGGTCATCCGCCTGGGTATCGGCGATGTCACCCGTCCCCTTGCGCCGGCAGTGATTAAAGCCTTTCATCAGGCCATCGATGATCTCGGCACGACAGAAAACTTCGCCGGTTATGGCCCTGAGCAAGGCTATGGGTGGCTGTCGCAGGTTATTATCGATAAAAGCTACAAGCCTCTGGGGGTCGAGCTGAAAACTGATGAAATCTTCATTTCCGATGGTTCCAAATGCGACTGCGCCAACATCCTCGATATCTTTGCCCTCGATAACGTTGTTGCCATCGGCGACCCTGTCTATCCGGTCTACAACGATACCAATGTCATGGTCGGGCGCACCGGCGAAGCCGATGAAAAAGGGTACTATAAAGGGATCGTCTACATGCCCTTTACCGCCGACAACAATTTTGTTCCCGACCTGCCCAAAGAAAAGGTCGACATCATTTACCTGTGCTACCCTAATAACCCGACGGGTACTGTGGCAACCAAAGATGAACTGAAAAGATGGGTCGATTACGCCCGCACCAACGATGCCATCATTTTCTTCGACGCCGCCTATGAAGCCTTTATCAGCACCCCAGGCGTCCCTCACTCCATCTATGAGATTGACGGCGCAAAAGAGTGTGCTATCGAATTCCGCTCCTTCTCCAAAACCGCCGGCTTTACCGGTGTGCGTTGTGGTCTGGTGGTGATACCGGAACAACTGAGCGGAACAACTGCAGATGGAGAAAAATACAGTCTCAACAAGCTCTGGAAGCGGCGCGTCACGACCAAGTTTAATGGCGTTTCCTATCCGGTACAACGTGCCGCCGCAGCCGTCTATTCCGATGAAGGCTGGCAGCAGACCCGTGAGACTATTGACTACTATATGGAAAATGCCCGCATTATTCGCGAGGGGCTGCAGACCGCCGGGATCGATTGTTATGGCGGTATCGATGCTCCTTACATCTGGCTCAAAACCCCCGAAGGAATGAGCAGTTGGGACTTTTTTGATAAACTGCTAAACGAATGCCACGTTGTCGGCACACCAGGCAGTGGCTTCGGGGCAAGCGGCGAAGGCTATTTCCGTCTTTCTGCTTTTGGTGAGCGCAGCAATGTTGAAACGGCAGTACAACGGATTCGCAACACCTGGGGCAAGTAGTAGCGCCCCGATAACCAACCAAGGAGATACTATTATGCATGAGAAAAGCATCGTTTTATTAAACAAGGCCGTAGCCGAAGAGGTCACTGCCCTCCACCAGTACATGTATTTTCATTTTCACTGCGACGACCAGGGCTACGACCTGCTGGCCGGTCTGTTTAAAAAAATTGCTATTGAGGAGATGATGCATGTTGAAGATTTGGCTGAGCGTATTCTCTTTTTAGGCGGCGACGTCGAAATGAAGGCATCTGAAGATGTAAAAAAAATCACCGATGTCGAGAAAATGCTACAACTGGCCAAGGGTATGGAAGAACAGAGTGCCCTCGACTACAACCGCTGGGCCAATGAATGTGGTAGCCATGCCGACTCGGTATCAAAAAGGTTATTTGAGCAGCTGGTGGTCGATGAAGAGCGTCATTATGACAACTATGATGATGAGATGGAAAACCTCAACCGTTTTGGCAAGGAATACCTGGCCCTGCAATCTATTGAGCGCAGTAAAGCCCGTGGTAGCCTCGGTGGTGCCGCACAATAACCGCTATAGCAAGGCACCCACGTCGGTGGGTGCCTTGCTCATTTCAAATCTCGGATTTCAGATCTCTCCGCCCATTACAGACTTTCCCCCTGGCGCAACGAACGACTTACCTGCAAGGGGATTAACTTTCCATCAACCTGTTTGAAGGAACTGGAAAACAGTACCGACGACGGATTGCCCACCGCCATCACCGCCATTGGTGTCCCAAAAAACCGAACACCAGCAAGATCAAGGCGGCTCTGGTCGGCCTCTATGCCAATACTTCCCCTGACATCGACCCCGGTCAGGGTCAGATTGGAGCGCAGGATCTGGATCGCTATACCCTGAGAGTCATTGCCGACCAAGGAGCGTTCAATCGTCACCTGCGAATCAACCGTTATCAATTGGGTAACCTGCGCAGCGCTGATCAACACATCAGAACAGTTGTTAATCTGTAGTTTCCCGAAACGACCGCTAAAAACCCGTCCCTGCTGATTGTCGCAGACAGCATCTTCGAGCGCCGATGTGCTGGTCATCAAAGGGATATCATCGCCAGCCATCGCGCCATCCAAGGCCTGTCGCAAGGCAGTTATGAATCGTGGGGGATCCTCACTCATCGGCAAATGACCAAGACCAGACAACAATGTGAGATGGCTTTTCGCCAGATTCCAGTCGAGAAGAGTGGCAATGCGGACCGGCGCAATTTGATCCTGATCCCCCCAGATCAACCAGGTTCGGGTCTTCACCCGCGGCAACAGCAGCGAAAAATCGCTCTGCACCAGCGCCAGGGAAGCAATTCGTGTCGAATCCCCGGCAAGAAACTTTTCTCTTGCAGCGGCGCTTGCCAGGATCAGATCGGGATCCATGGGAATGTGAGAGGTTTTCTCGAGCACCAGTTCGGCAATCTGCCCCAGGCGGTTTTCCACCTCTCGCGACAGAAATGGCAGGTCAAGGCGGATCAGATCACGGACAAAATGCTGACCAACAGCAAGACGGTGCAGGGTTCCCACAGCATCGATAAGAATCAGGCGCTCAAGACGCTCACCATAGCGCGCAGCGACATGCAGAGAAATGGCGCCACCCAATGAATGACCGGCTAAATAGATCGGCTTGTCGGGGTATCGGTCCAACAGCCAGTGGATAAACTCGGCGTAGTTAGCCGGTGAATATAGCTGATTGCCGCGGGTCGAACCGCCAAAGCCCGGCAGATCAGGGGCGATGACGTGAAAACGGTCAGCCAGTTCGACAACAAAGGGTTCCCAGATGTCGGCAGCCTCATGACCTAAACCATGGATCAGCAGCAGAATCTCGGCATTGCCACTACCAGCCTCGCGCAGCAGAACAGAACCGTTAAATATCGGCTCCTGCAACAGTTGCTCCTGATCCCAGGGGGGCTGAGCCGACGCACTGGTCACCAGCCAAAACCAGCCCAACAAGATCAGACCGGCATGGCGACATTTCCAACGATTGATAGAGATCATCATTATTTAACTCACTTTAAATAATACGGCAAAAAAGCCCTGCCAACAGCCTACTGGAAGGCTAAGAAAAAATAAAGAATGAGTAGTAATGACAATATCATCATATGAATAAGCACACTTTCGATTAGCGGAAACTTATCGCAATTATTGTTCAAACTGAGCTTATCTTCACCGGGTTTTTCTGCTATTTATACTCTCTGGTTCATATTTTACCTCTTTCACAGTCGCTGATGGTGCCCGCAATGAACAAAGAAGAATTTACTGACGAGCTGGATATCCGCCAGATGACCATTGACGATATGGCGGCGGTGTTTCATCTGGGGGAACGGCTGTTCACCTCCGATTTTTCACCCAGCATGTACCGCACCTGGGATGAGTACGAAATCACCACCCTGTTCAACTCCGACAGTGAACTCTGCCTGGTGGCTGAATTTGCAGACGAAATAGTCGGCTTTGCCTTGGGGACCACCGTCGACAAACAGCATTCATCCTGGAAATATGGCTATCTGGTCTGGATTGGCGTACGCCCGGGCTTGCAAAAGGGAGGCACCGGTCAGAAACTGTTCGATGAACTCAAGGCACGCATGAAGGAACAAGGAGTGCGGATGATTATTATTGATACCGATGCCGACAACGAAGCCGGTATTCGCTTTTTTGAAAAACTTGGCTTCGGTCATATCCAGAAACACGTTTATATGACTTTGAATCTGTCCCGTCCACGCAAAAAAAAGAGAAAGAAGGAGAGTCAATGACCACGCGTCTGGAACAGGTCTGGCACGAGATTGATCCTGAGCGCCTGAAAAAAAATCTTATCGATATGATCGATATTTATTCCCCCTCCGGCAAAGAGGAGGATATTCAGCTGTTCCTCGAAGAGCAGCTGCGCGCCAGCGGAACAAAGGTGCGGCGCCAGGTGGTTGATGAAGAAGACCGCTTCAACCTGATCGCCACCATGGGCAGCGACAACCCCGACCTTTATCTTGTTGGCCATGTCGATACGGTTCCTGCCTGGGATATCGATGACTATGCAGCGGTAGAAGAGTGGGGTGTTATTCGTGGTCTCGGTAGCGCCGATATGAAGGGGGGCTGCGCCGCCATGGTTGAAGCCTGGACCGCTCTGGCAACCCTGCCGGAAACACAGCGTCCGTCCCTCGGGCTGTTATTGGTGGTTGGTGAGGAGGAAAATGGTGACGGTAGCGCCCGCTTTCTCGAGGAACAGTGTCCGCATACGGTCATTATCGGTGAACCAACCGCCCTGCTCCCTGCTTTTGACCATTACGGCTACATGGAGATCACCCTTATCACCCAGGGACGCCGTATCCACTCTTCACTGCCGGAACTTGGGCATAATGCCATTGAATCGATGCTGCGGGTACTGTTGCAGATCGAACGATCAACAACGTTCCGCCAACAGGCTGCCAAACTGGTGTATTCCATTCGCGAAATGAGCTCGTCGCGGGCGGGGTTTGTCGTGCCTGACCGCTGCGAAGCAATGATCGACCTGCACCTGTCACCGGACTTAAGCCCGGTAACAGTTCGCACCATCATCGAGACTACCCTGGAGCAGGCGCGCAGTTCAATCAAGGGGCTGGATCTTGAGGTGGTTTTTAATTTTGAAGCCAGTGGTTATCAACTGGCCCCGGAAGACAACACCATCAGCATCCTTGAAGAAGTTTACCCGCGCCTCAATCTGCCGTTAAATCTGGTGCCGTTCCGATCCCACTCCGACGGTAACCTGTTTTTTCAGGCCGGCAGCAAACCCTTGATCCTCGGCCCCGGCTCCCTGGAAACCGCCCACACCGCTGATGAACAAACCAGTTTTGCCGAGGTTGAAGATGCCGCGCGGATCTATGCGGCACTGGCGCTGAGGTAAGGACAAAGAACATCTCAAGTGATCCGGATCAAATCACCCCGGTTAACCTCGTCCACCTGTTCGTTGAGGGTCCAGAAATCGTAGAGATAGCCGACAAGAAACAGCCCGCCGGTAAAAAACCAGATCAACCCGGTGATCCACTTGCCGAGATAAAAGCGGTGCACTCCGAAGAGGCCGAGGAAGGTCATGAGAATCCAGGTGACATTATAGTCCTTGATGCCATGGCTGTAGCGCAGATCGGCGATCCGATCCATCCCCGGGATCAGAAATAAATCGACAATCCAGCCGATAAACAGCAGTCCTAAGGTGAAAAAATAGATGGTACCACTGATGGAGCGGCCGTAGTAAAAACGATGTGCTCCCATAAAGCCGAAAATCCACAAGATATAACCGATCAACAATGAGTGGGTTTTTTCACCGTACATGAAAACTCCTATTGTAAAAACTATCTCCATCCTTGCTGCAGGGTCGGGGGTCCTGTGCCAAGGGTGTCTGTCGCCATGGACGGCGACAGTCAAGTGACCAAGGACGGTGACAAGCGTCCCTTGGCATAGATAGGACCCTCGATTCGGTGCCGGATCGATAACCCCTATTTTTTCTTGCTCACCCGAAAACCCGATTTTTCCAACGCTGCGGCCAGATTGGTCTGTCCGGTCGGCGCAGCCTTCTGCTTGTTCTGTGCTGTCCGGCGCCCGGCATCCTTGTCCGAGGGCCTATCTAGAGGCTTTTCCCCTTTCATATTACCACCACTACGCATAGTCAGGGAAATCCGCTTGCGCTGGATATCAACCTCCAATACCCGTATCTGCACCTGCTGGCCAACCTTGACCACATCAGCCGGATTTTTAATAAAGCGGTCGGCGAGTTGGCTGACATGAACCAGTCCATCCTGATGGACGCCGATATCGACAAAAGCCCCAAAAGCGGCAACATTAGTAACGATGCCGTTGAGGGTCATTCCCTCGTTAAGATCATCCATACCGGTGACATCCTCACGGAATCCGCTGGCAACAAAGGATTCACGCGGGTCACGGCCGGGCTTTTTCAGCTCGGCAACAATATCACGCAGGGTCGGCAGACCGACATCGTCACGAAGATAGGCTTTCAGATCAATCTGATCAAGCAGATCCGGGCGGCTGATCAGGGTCGGGGTATCGATCCCGACATCCCTGGCCATGGTCGCAACCAGTGAGTAGCGCTCGGGGTGAACCGCGGTATTGTCGAGGGGTTCGCTGCCCTGACGAATCCGCAAGAAGCCAGCAGCCTGTTCAAAGGCCTTCTGACCAAAACGTGGCACCTTGAGCAACTGCTTGCGGGTAGCAAAGACCCCCTGTTCATCCCGATAGCGGACTATTCCTTTGGCCAGGTTCTCGCCAATCCCTGAAACAAACCCGAGTAGCGCCCAACTAGCCGTATTGAGATCAACACCGACATAGTTGACACACGACTCCACTACCTGGTCGAGGGATTTTTTTAACGCACTCTGGCTGACATCATGCTGGTATTGACCGACCCCAATGCTTTTAGGGTCAACCTTGACCAGTTCAGCCAGGGGATCCTGTAGCCGGCGGGCAATAGAAATAGCACCGCGCACGGTCAGATCGAGATCGGGAAACTCTTCGCGAGCGATGTCGGAAGCCGAATAAACGCTGGCGCCGGCTTCACTGACCATCACCACCGGAATTTTTTTACCCACCTCCTTGAGGGCCGCGCGGGCAAATTGCTCCATTTCGCGGCCGGCAGTGCCGTTACCAATAGCGACCATCTCAATTCCGTACTTATCTATCAGCTTCAGCAGATCCCTCCCGGCGCTGTCTGCACGACCACCACCGGTATGGGGATAGATGGTGGCATGATCGAGAAAGCGTCCGGTTTCATCGACCGCCGCCAGCTTGGAACCGGTCCGCAGCCCGGGATCAACCCCGAGCACCCGGTTGCTTCCGGCCGGAGCGGCCAGCAGCAGATTGCGCAGATTCTCGGCAAACACCCGGATCGCTTCTTCGTCAGCGTTCTGCTTGGCCAACAAGCGCAATTCAACCTCGATAGACGGAGCAATGAGCCGCGCATAGGCATCACTAATCACCGCAACCAGCCACTCCCGACACGAGGAATCCCCGGGCACCAGCAGCTGTGCCAGGCGACCAAGAATCTCCTCCTCGGGGGCCTCGATCTGCAAGCGGAGAAAATCCTCTTTTTCACCCCGGCGCATCGCCAACACGCGATGGGATGGGATCTGCTTTAACGGCTCGCTGAAATCGTAGTACATCTCGTACTTGCTGACCGCCCCTTCCTTGCCCCGCGCCGGCTGCGAACGAAATATCCCCCGCTCCCAGGTCAGCTCACGAACCAGTGATCTGGCGGAGGCGGTGTCGGCAAACTGCTCGGCAACAATATGACCGGCACCCTGCAGGGCTGCGGCGGTATCGACAACCCCCTTCTCAGGATTAACAAAAACCGTCGCCAGCTGCTGCAGATCAACAGCAGCGTCCGTTACCGCAAGAATCTGCTGCGCCAGGGGGTCCAGTCCCTGTTCCCTGGCGATGGTCGCCTTGGTACGCCGCTTGGGCTTATAGGGTAGGTACAGATCTTCCAGTTCGGTCTTCTGGCGGCAAGCAACAATCCGGGCTTGCAGTTCGGGCGTGAGTTTACCCTGTTCAGCAATGGTTTTCAGAATGGTCCTGCGGCGTTCGTCGAGCTCCTTGTGGTAAGCCAGCCGCTCTTCAATCAGGCGAATCTGCACCTCGTCGAGTTCACCGGTGGCCTCTTTGCGATAACGGGCAATAAAGGGAACCGTGGCCCCCTCTTCAAGTAAGGCGACGGTCTGTTTAATTGATGAAGCCGCTAAACCGGTATCTTCACGCAGCAGGGCATTTATATCCAGAAGTGGTAATTGAGTCATGGTCATCCTAT
>CAZMFD010000002.1:0-26784 GCA_964565445.1 uncultured Geobacteraceae bacterium | reverse complement strand
TCACGCAGCAGGGCATTTATATCCAGAAGTGGTAATTGAGTCATGGTCATCCTATAAAAAAGGTGGTGTAGAAGTGGTCAATCAGGTTTGGTGGGGTATTGTAGGGAGAAAGCCGTTATCCGGCCAGATACACAAGGAACCAGGTCAAAAAACTCCCTCTCATCGTTCAGGACATTTCCTTAATGGCCAGTGCGGGGATAATACCAGTTCGTCGAAGAGGCACCCTCGTCATCAATAAGGGTAATCTGATAACCAAAGGTATAGGCAACAGCCTGATCCACCAGCGGCAGGGTAACCGTGAAGGGAATCCTGTCATCAGTACTGAGACCTTTAAAATGAGTTGCCTGGCGATAATCCATAACCAAATTATCTGCATCAAGCAGGAACAAAGTCAATTCGACATCGGCAACCCGAACATACATCATCCGCGAATGCTGCGAAAAAGACAGCTCCCCCGTCATCTGATATTGGTCTTCCAGGCGCTGCAGACGGCTATCCACCGTCACATAGACTTCTTCCCAGTGTTGCTGGGTATCAAGGGCCGGGGTAATTTCTGTGATCCCATCATCTTCTGCCACAGCCCCCAGATAATGTCCCGTGGTTGTCTGACAACCGTTTAAGAACAGGGCAAAAAGGAAAAACAAACAAAGTGGCAGGGTGCGCAGATAGCTCATAACCAGTCCTTTTCAGCTGATATCCTGAATAAACGGCTACTGTTTTAAAAATGATTCTAGCGCTGGTAGCATTTCCAGGCAAGAGGGTCAGCGTGCCAAAGCCTGAGACTGAAAATTAAAGTGGAGCAGGGAATACACGCCGTCTCGTTCAACCAGGCTCAAGGTGATTTCCGCCGGTCCCGAACTATAATCTGCCTTGACCTGATAGCTTATGACGTCGCGTTCAACAGCGCCGGTAGTCATCGCCTTGCTGGTTGATTTAAAATGAGGTTTTTCCATGCTCTGCAGCTCACCGATGCGGGTGAGATAATCCATCATCGTGGCCAGGTCGTCGTCACTGACCCGCCTCAATGCTTCCTCATCGAGCAAGGCCTTGGTGGCATCTACGTCCCAGCGACTTAATTGCGGAACCGCCTGTTCTATATAAGGAATCGCCGTCGGATCATAACGGGCCGAGTAGATATACCCATAGCCAAAATAGATACTGACTGCGGATAAAATGACAAACAATACATAAATAATAAATTTTTTCACGACTGATTCCCTTGTAAAATCGTTTCCGGACGAGTCAAAATAACCGATATTCAATAGCTAAAACAAGGAAATATCTCCGTGTCGCCTCGCCCTCAAGGAAAAATCAGCTACTGCCGCACCAGACGGATACGTTCAACCGTATCCTCAAAATTTGACCGGAAAGGGTTGATATCAAGGCCACCGCGACGGGTATAGCGCGCGTAGACCGTAAGTTTTTGCGGCTTGCAAAAACGCAGTAGATCAACAAAAATCCGTTCAACGCATTGTTCGTGAAACTCATTATGCTGGCGAAAAGAGATCAAGTAGCGCAACAGGGCCTCACGGTCGATTCTTCCCCCCTGATAACGGATCAGTATACTCCCCCAGTCAGGCTGACTGGTGACCAGACAGTTGCTCTTGAGCAGGTGGCTGTGCAGTTCTTCGCTCACGACACAGTCATCAGCCGCAGCGCCCTTTAACGTCTCGGGATTGAGCCGATAGTCAGTAACCTCCACATCGAGGTCATCGATACAATCACCCGGCAACATCCCTACCTGCAAGCGAAAAGAATCTTTCAGAGCCCATAATTCAACCTGTACCTCACCACCACTGGCGCGACAAAGATCTTCGCGCATCTGCTGGGCCACAGCAGCCACATCGACGTAACGGGTTTGATTGAAGGAGTTGAGATAAAGTTTAAAAGACTTGGACTCGATCAAAAAAGGTGAACTACAGGGAAAACAGAACTCCGCCACCGCCACCACCGGCTTGCCCTTGAGATTGAGCCAGGACAGTTCATAGGCGGTCCACAAATCAAAACCACCAAAGGGAAGTGCTTTGCCGAGGCCAATTTCATCCCGCTTGACCTGACGCGGAAAAGGACAGAGTAGCGTTGAATCATAGCTATCCTGATAGCGGGTTGGTTTGCCCAGCGGCAGATGTTGCTCAAAATCTGACATTTTTATTCCCAAGTTCTCGGCACCAAGAAATTCGATTTCCACTGAAATCGCAGAAATGCTATACTCGCAGATCCACATGCAAACAGAAGATCCTGTTTGAGAATAGTTTTATTTCTTTTACCCGTCAACATGGAGAAACATTATGAAAGTCGGATTGGTCGGTTGGCGTGGCATGGTCGGTTCCGTTCTAATGCAACGGATGCTGGAAGAAAACGACCTTGCCGGAGTTGAAGCGGTGTTCTTTTCAACCTCGCAAGCCGGAGAGAAAGCACCCCAGTTTGGACAACTAGGCAACAGCACCCTGGAGAGTGCTACTGACCTTGGTAAACTGGCAGAGCAGGATATCATCATCACCTGTCAGGGTGGTGATTACACCAAGGAAATCCACCCACAGCTACGCGCATCCGGATGGGACGGCTACTGGATCGATGCGGCATCTTCCTTACGTATGGCAGATAATGCTGTCATCATCCTTGATCCGATCAACCGCAAGGTGATCGACGGAGCACTGGCAAACGGCTGCAAGGATTTCATCGGCGGCAACTGCACCGTCAGCCTGATGCTGATGGCCATTGGCGGGCTGTTCAACGCCGGCCTGGTTGAGTGGGTCAGCTCCATGACCTACCAGGCCGCATCCGGTTCCGGTGCTCCCAACATGCGTGAGCTACTGCAGCAGATGGGTAACCTCCACCACTCGGTGGCCGAACAACTGCAGAACCCTGGATCAGCAATCCTGGAAATCGACAACAAGGTCACCACTGCCCTACGTAGCAGCACCATGCCGACTGCAGAGTTCGGTTTTCCATTAGCCGGCAGTCTGCTTCCCTGGATTGATCGTGAAGTGGAGGACGGTCAAAGCCGCGAAGAATGGAAAGGTATTGCCGAAACCAACAAAATTCTCGGCAACACAACGCCCATCCCGGTTGACGGCATCTGTGTCCGCGTTGGTGCAATGCGCTGTCACAGTCAGGCCCTTACCATCAAACTCACCAAAGATGTGCCCATCAGTGAGATTGAGCAGCTTATTGCTCAAAGCAATGAGTGGGCCAAGGTGGTTCCCAACACCAAGGCGGATTCCCTCGCCCAACTGACCCCGGCGGCAGTCTCCGGGACCCTGGGTATCCCCATCGGGCGCTTACGTAAAATGAAAATGGGTCCACAATATCTGTCGGCCTTTACCTGCGGCGATCAGCTCCTGTGGGGCGCAGCAGAACCGTTGCGGCGGATGCTGAGAATCCTCGCGCAGCGCTGAAAAACAATCGCCCCGAGTTACCGCAAAGTGACTCGGGGCGATTAAACTTATTCTGACGAGGTGTCGATAAATGAGCAACTAAAGGAGTATCAATGTTCAAAGATCTCATTAAGTTGCTGGCCCTGCTGGTTATCCTGGCATTTATCATTGCCGGCATCTACTTTGCTGGTCAATCGATTGACAATACCGCCAAGTATCGCCATCCGATCACCCAGCCGGGTGCAGGCTGGTAAAAACTACTCCTTATCTTGTGCTTTTTGTCGCTTACGCTCGGCCTTGTCTGCGTACATCCGCGCATCAGCGCGGCCAAACAACGCATCAACTTCTTTGGCTGATCGGGCCGTCTCGCTACCGAGTGAAAAGCGCAACCGTTCAGATCCGGCCGCGACCTGCATTGATCCCTCAACACTGCGTATTCTTTCCATCAGGTTCCGTGCAGCCTCTTCATCAGCTTCGGCAAGCACAACGATAAACTCGTCACCACCTAATCGTGCCACCAGATCATCCCCGCGAACAACGTGTGACAGCAGACTGGCTGCCGACTTGATCAGCTCATCACCAGCGGCATGCCCAAGGGTATCGTTGACCTGCTTCAGCCCGTCAAGGTCGGCAACGATAATGCTGAAGGGGTATTTTTCTGCTTTGACAATTCTTTTAAATTCCGCCTCAAAATACATCCGATTGTACAATCCGGTGAGGGAATCATGGTCACTTAAATACTTAAGATGGCGCTCCATCTCCTTGCGGTCTCCGATATCGCGCACCACCGCCAGAACCCGTCCCTCACCACCGATGCGGGAAGCAATCATGGTAATTTCTGTCCAGAATAATTCCCCGTCTTTTTTCTTACTGAGCCACTCGTAGGTCTGCGGTCCACTTTCTACCGCTTTACGAATCTGGGAAATCCCCTCATTCAATGAATAGGGAGGAACGCCGGCGCTAAGATCCTGCAAGTTTTTGACAAACACCTCTTCACGGCTGTATCCATACAGGATTTCCACGGTTTTATTGGCTTCGAGTATCGCTCCTGTATAGGCGTCATGCACAAACAAAGCGTCATTAGTACTGTTGAAGATCTCCCAATAATTTTTTTCCATCCGCTTAAGCTGCTCTTCAGCGGCAAGCCGTTCGGTCACATCCTTGATGCTGATCATCATACCCTGGCAGTCACCTGCCGCATCGACCAGGGATCGGATGACCATGTCACCCCGAAAATCAATCTTGTCTTTGCGATAGAAGTGTTGCGTTGTCTGCAACGCATGACTGCGACCCGCTGCCAGCTCTTCCAGTAACATCTTCAAACCGTCCACCTGATGAGCAGAAACCAGCTCATAAAAAGGCTTGCCGTTAAGTTCATGATCAGCACAGCAAAAAGATTTCTCTGCCCGATGGTTGGCGACGCAAACGGCAAAATCACAAGAATCAATAAGCAGAATCGCTTCACGCGATATATCCATAATAGCTGCCAGCTGCTGTTTGGCATTGTCCTGGACGCAGCAGCCTATTCTCTGAATATCCGGTTTGGCACCCATCATCATTCACCTGGAATTTTTAAAGATAGATCTGACAAATATCAACTTTTATGCAATCAAAAAAAAACTATTCAATCCTGACATTTGATACCGGCAGCAATTGCTGCCATGACACGCTCGACAATCAGCACATGGGTCGCTTTTTGGTCTGTAAGCTCGAACAGATCAGCACAATCAATCGGTGCCCCAAACCGCACCACTGCCTGCTGTCCCCAGGCCCTGACCCGCCAGCGATTCAAGCCTACCAGAGAAACCGGGATGACTACCGGCCGATGTTCATAAATCAGTTTTCCCACGCCGCGATTGCCAACCCCAAGTTGACCATCCTTGTGCCTGGTTCCTTCAGGAAACAGCATTACGGCATCAGCTTTCATCAGGCGGCCTAATTCTTTTCCGGCACGTAAATCACGCCCACGTCTAACCGGGAAGGCCCCCCACGAACGAAATAAAGCTCCCAGCAGGCGGTTACGAAAGAGTTCTTCTTTGGCCGGGGCCCAAACCATCTTCCAGGGACGTTGTTTTATGATCGCCGCCGGCAGCAGGACGGTATCAAAAGCTGATATATGGTTGGCAACAAACAGAACTCCTCCCTGCTTCGGAACCTGTTCCCCACCGACGATCTGGCAGCGGTTAAGCACTGTTGCATAAAAAGCGATCACTGCGGCACTGATAGCGACCCAGAAGCGCCGAAAAATTGATGTATTCACGCCCTGACAACTCCTCTTTCACAGCATAGAATTAAAATAAGCATTATGACGTGTTTTTATTTATCTGTCATGTGATTTCTTTAACCTGGCAAATTACCAATAAGGTCTGCTATGATGCGCTGGTTTGTTTCTATCTCCCCTGTCGCCCATACTCTAACCACGAGGTGTTCATGTCCGCACTAACCAGCCTTCCTGCCTGGAAGTCTCTGCAGGAGCATTTTGAAGCTATCGAAAATATTCATTTAGACAACCTGTTCGCGAGTGATCCCGATCGTTGTCGACGTTTTTCTTTCCGCCTGGGTGACACCCTGTTCGACTTTTCCAAGCACCGAATGACGGACAGAACCCTTGCATTGCTTCTTGATCTCGCCCATCAGTGTTCCTTGAAAGATAAAATCAAGGGGATGTTCCGCGGTGACATCATCAATACCACTGAAAATCGCCCTGTTCTCCACACCGCCTTGCGAAATCGAAGGAACCGCCCGATACTCGTCGATGGGAGGGATGTGATGCCGGAGATTAATCGGGTCCTTGGTCAGATGCGTACCTTCAGCGAGCAGGTGCGCGGTGGCCGCTGGCGTGGCGCCACCGGCAAACCGATCTGCGATATTGTCAATATCGGTATTGGCGGCTCCGATCTGGGCCCGTTGATGGTCACTGAGGCACTGAAGCCTTACCGCCATGAGCGCCTCAAGGTTCATTTTGTCTCCAATGTCGATGCCACCCACCTGTGCGAAACCTTAGGTGACCTGAACCCGGAAACGACCCTGTTTCTTATTGCTTCTAAAACCTTTACGACCCAGGAAACCATGACCAATGCCCGTTCAGCACGTCATTGGCTGGTTGAACAACTGGGTGATGAAAATACTGTTTCCAGACATTTTGTCGCTATCTCGACCAACCGCGACAAGGTGTGTGAGTTTGGCATCGACCCTGCCAACATGTTTGTTTTCTGGGACTGGGTCGGAGGTCGTTATTCCCTCTGGTCCGCCATTGGCCTCTCCATCGCTTTATCGATCGGCATGGATCATTTTGAAGAGTTACTCGAAGGGGCACATCTGGTGGATCAACACTTCAGAACCCAGCCCCTGGAAAAGAATATTCCGGTGTTAATGGGGCTGATCGGTATCTGGTACAACAACTTTTTTGGTGCCGACTCCCTGGCGATCCTCCCCTATGACCAATCCCTGCATCGTTTTGCCGCCTACCTGCAGCAAGCTGACATGGAAAGTAACGGCAAAGCCGTGACCTTAAGCGGTGAATCCGTCGATTATTCCACCGGCCCGATTATCTGGGGGGAACCGGGAACCAATGGCCAGCATGCTTTTTATCAACTGATCCACCAGGGCACAAAACTGATTCCGAGCGATTTTATTGCTGCGGTTAAAAGCCATAATCCTCTGGGCGATCATCAGCAATTATTATTATCCAACTTTATTGCTCAACCCGAAGCTCTGATGCGTGGCAAGACAGAAGCGGAAGCTCAACAGGAACTAGAAGCAGAAGGATTGAATGAAGATGACATCAGGCGGCTTCTCCCCCATAAGGTCTTTCCCGGTAACCGTCCCAGCACAGCCATTCTCATGAATCAACTGACGCCCCGTACCCTGGGCAGCCTGATTGCGATTTACGAACATAAAATATTCACCCAAGGGGGCATCTGGAATCTTGATTCTTTTGATCAATGGGGAGTTGAGCTGGGCAAACAATTGGCCAAATCGATTTTACAGGATTTAACCACAGCAGAACCGACAACTAGTCATGATAGTTCGACAAACACATTAATCAACGCGTGCAAGCTGGGTTGATCGATTTTCTTGTTCAGTTTAAATATTTTTTCAAGAAGAAAAGATATTTAATATTTATGAAATAAAGCGATTAATGCAGTGATTGAAGCATCTAAACCGACACCAACTATTAAAAACCTGGATTCTGCGACTACGCGCAGAATGACATAGTAGCAAATGTTACGGCATCAAGCCCCGGATGTCATTCTGCGCGTAACGAAGTGGAGTCGCAGAATCCATGTCATTTTTTCAGCTTCGCTGACAGCAAAACTGATCCCCTTAACAGGGAAGTTTACTTTTTTCTACGACGTGAAGCTTGTTTTTTGTCCTTTTTGGTGGCTCCACCTTCTTTTTTCTTGCGCCGCTCATCCTTGTTCCTGCCCGAGATCAACAAAGGACTGAAATCGATGCGCCGGCGTGCTGTGTCGACCCGTTCCAGTTTGACCTCCAGAGGCATACCGACACGAAACTGTTGCCTGCTACGCTCTCCGGTCAAGGCCAGGGCCGCAGGATCGTAGTGGTAAAAATCGCCGGTCAGGGTGCGTACATGCACCAACCCTTCAACGAGGATATCATCCAGCTCAATAAAAAATCCGAATTCCGTTACCGATGAAATAACCCCGCTAAAGGTCTCCCCCACCCGGTCCTCCATCAACTGGCAACGGCGCAGATCAGCGAGATCACGTTCAGCCTCCATAGCACGACGTTCGCGGGTCGAACATTCGGCGCCCAGGGTTTCCAGCAACGCCACTCCCGGTGCACTGCCTTTTGCTGCACCGGCTAATGCCTGCTTGAGAACCCGGTGCACCAGCAGATCAGGATAACGTCTGATGGGCGAAGTAAAATGGCAGTATTCTTCAGCGGCAAGGCCGAAATGTCCCTCGTTATGGGGGGTATAAACCGCCTGCTGCAGACTGCGCAGTAACTGTTCGCTGATCAGCCGGCCTTCCGGCTGATCAGCGACTTCAGTAAGCAACTCCTGCAACGACTGATGTAGATCCTTACCCAACACCAGCCCGTGTCCGCAACCGGCAGCAAGTTGCTGAAGTTCTTCCAGCTTGTCCGCGTCCGGCTCGCCATGAACACGATAAAGCAACGGCCACCCCTGGGTTCCAAGATAATGAGCGACGGCTTCGTTAGCAGCCAGCATAAGCTCCTCGATCAGGTGATGAGCGACGTTGCGCTCGACCTTGACCAGTTCCAGCGGGCGGCCATGATCATCAACCCGAATTTCCACCTCGGGCAGATCGAGATTGAGGCTGCCACGCTGATAACGCATCTGCGCCAGCATCTTGGCCAGTTCCGCCATCTGTTGCAGCGATTCCTGAATCTGCGCCGGCAGTGCTTCGCGGTCAGCGTCCTCCAGATACGCAGCAACCTGGGTGTAAGTCAAACGCGCGTGACTGTTCATGACTGCCGGGTAGAAAGTCGCCGTCAGGTTTTTACCCGCAGGACTGATCAGCAGTTCGGCGGTCATGACCAGACGATCGACCCCCGGATTAAGAGAGCAGATACCATTGCTTAAAGCCTCGGGTAACATCGGCACGACAAAGCCGGGAAAGTAAACACTGGTGCCGCGCTCACGCGCATCCACATCGATAGCCCCGGTGACCGGCACATAATGGGCAACATCGGCAATACAAACCCAGAGGCGATAGTGGCCATCGGTCTGTTTCTCCACACAAACCGCATCATCAAAGTCACGAGCGGTTTCACCATCAATGGTCACCAGGGGTAACGAACGCAGATCAGTGCGCGCGATCAGGTCTTTATCCTCCACCTGTCCAGGCACCTCGGTAACGGCAGTCAGGGTTTCAGCTGAAAAAGCGTTCGGTATCTTTTTGCTGCGCAAGACGCTGATCACATCAGTATGGGGATCACCCAGACGCCCCAGGCGCTCAACGATCTTCCCCCGTGCTGCGATCCCCTGCTCGGCATATTGTTCGATCAGTACCTCAACCAGATCACCATCCTGACAACCTTCTACCTGACCAACCCGCACTGCTGGACCAGCGTGGCGATCTTGAGGCACAACCAACCCTCCATGATCACTTGATCGCAGGACCCCAACAATATGTGATTGCGCCCGCTCAATGATCGCCTTAATGACACCAAAAGATCTCCGGTCATGGGATGATTTTCGCATCTCAAGCAGGACCTTATCGCCATCCAGTGCAGAACCCACATGCTGAGCCGGGATAAAAACATCCTCACGACCGACAACACTTACAAAACCGTACTCCTGCTCGGTACGTTTAAAAACCCCCTCAATACCCCGGCGGTCGCTGTTCAACCGGTAAACTCCACGTCGCTGTTCAATCCTGCCTGTTGATGTCAACTGGTGCAGCTCGCGGGTCAATTCTTTGCGCTGGGCGCCGCGCAAATCCAGTTGTTCTGCCATCGTGCGCCGATCAAGTTTTTTGCCAGCGGCCAGCAGGCCAAGAATGCTCTCAGTAAGATCTTTCAAATGGATACTCCTTGTTAATCCTGACGATATCAACGAGACAATCCGGGTTCTGCAACTTAGTGCCGGATGACACAGACTCAAATTACCAGAACTAACTCCTGCTGTCATTCGGCACGAACCAAAACGCAGGCGCAGAATTCTTTTCCCCTATAACAAAAAAAGCTTCGTGTGTTCTTCTTTCAGTTTATCGGTTGTTTACCGTGCTATCCAGTGATATTCTTAATGTCATTGCAGGAAGTAATTGACATTTCAAATATTACCACTTATGTTCTGTTTTAGAGTTTTTAGGAATTAATCCTAGTAAGGAGTCAACTATGAGTGAGGATCAGGGAGCCGGATGTACCCGGCCAACCGCAGGTGGCGCCGTTTCTGCTGAGGCAGTTGTCAGTAACGAACATGCGGCACCGCAAACCGCTAAAAAGGAGAGAAAAATGATTCATGTAGGAGAAAAGGCGCCGGATTTTGTTGCCCCGGCCTACCATCAGGGGAAATTTGTTGATCAGATCAAACTTTCAGACTATGCCGGTAAGTGGGTCTTGCTGTGTTTCTACCCTGGTGATTTCACCTTTGTCTGAGCGACCGAGATCTCGGCAGTTGCCGGGAAATACGCAGAATTCCAAAAGCTTGACGCAGAAATCCTTTCTGTCAGCATTGACAGCATGTTTACCCATAAGATCTGGTGTGATCAGGAATTAGGCAAAATGGTCGAAGGGGGCATCCCCTTCCCGATGCTCTCTGATGCCGGTGGCGATGTTGGTAAACTCTACGGTGTCTATAACGAGAATGCCAAGGTCGAAAATCGCGGTCGCTTTATCATTGATCCCGACGGCATCATTCAGGGCTATGAAGTACTGACCCCGCCGGTTGGCCGCAATGTTAACGAAACCCTGCGCCAACTGCAGGCCTTCCAGCTGGTTCGCAAGACCGGCGGTGCCGAGGCCACTCCCTCCGGCTGGCGTCCGGGCAAACCCACCCTTAAACCGGGGATTGACCTGGTCGGCAATGTCTGGAAAGAGTGGAAAATCAGCATGGCTGACGATTAATCAGCAGCTATTATACTTTGACACACCTGCAGCCCTGCCTTACCTTAAAAGGCAGGGCTGTTTTATTTTATCCGGAGATATCATGCTCATCTTATTGGCGTTGGCTATCCTCACCGTTCATCTGCTGATCGCGATTGAACTTGTCTTCGCTGCCCGCCAGCTGATAAATCTGAACCAGATCAGCTCCCTGCCGCCGCAGCAACTTCCCCCCCTGTCGATCATCGTTGCTGCCCGCAATGAAGAAAGGTTGATGGAAGCGGCGCTGAAATCCTTGCTCCGGATTGAGTATCCTGAGATAGAGGTGATTGTCGTCAATGACCGCTCCACTGATGGTACTGGCGACATCCTCTCCCGGCTGGCAGCAAAGCATTCCCGGTTAAAGGTAGTTGACATTGATATTCTGCCACCAGGGTGGCTCGGCAAAAATCATGCTCTCTGGCAAGGTAGCCAAATTGCCACAGGAAAACTGCTACTTTTCACCGATGCTGACATCGTCATGGCACCGCAGACCCTGCAAAAAGCTGTCAGTTTGCTGCAGCAACAAAAGATCGACCATCTTGCTGTCAGCCCTGACCTGAAAATGCCCGGGGTACTGCTCAACCTGATGGCCTCCTGCTTTGGTTTCTTTTTTGGTCTCTATACCCGCCCGTGGCGCGTGGCTGATCCGCGCAACCGTTATCATATCGGCGTTGGCGCCTTTAATCTGGTTCGCTCCCTCGTCTATCACCAGGTTGATGGCCACCGCCGCATCCGTCTGCGCCCCGACGATGATCTGAAACTTGGTAAAATCATCAAAGATGAGGGCTTTCGCCAACAATTTGCCTACGGTCACAACCTGATCGAAGTACAATGGTACTGCAGTATTAAAGAGATGATCGTGGGTCTGGAAAAAAATCTTTTTGCCGGCAACAATTACCGCATTACAACAACCCTCACCGGTCTGGTGGCAGCTTTTACCTTGTTTGTTTACCCTTATCTGGCCCTGATATTAGCCAGCGGCATGGCCCGGTTACTGTCTTTGACTAGCGTGATAGTGCTCAGCCTGCTGCTCATCAATAGCGCCAGACGTTTCAACACCACCCACTGGCAACTGCTCGGCTTTCCCTTGGCGGTCATGTTGCTCTGTGCCATCTTGATGCGGACGATGATCCTGAACCTGCTGCAGGGTGGAATTTATTGGCGCGGCACCTTTTATTCATTAGCAGAATTGCGTAAAAACCGCGTGTGATCGGAAATTTATTTCATGACGGGTGAATGGTTACTTGTTATCGTCGCGTTTTTCACCTCGACCCTGACTGCGGTTGTCGGTCTGGGTGGCGGCCTGTTACTGCTGGCGGTCATGGTGATGATTCTTCCCCCCATTGCAGTAATACCGGTTCATGGCATGGTGCAACTGTGCAGCAACTTAACCCGCGCCTGGTTCGGCCGCAGTGAACTGGTCACCAGCCTGCTGCCCCCATTTGCTGTCGGCGTGGTGTCAGGTGGTGTCTGTGCTCTGCCGCTGCTACAGTCTTTTCCGGCAACCGCTCTACCCCTCCCTCTGGGGCTGTTTATCCTGCTGCTGACCTGGCTTCCACAGAGCCCAGCGAACATCAAACTACCAGGTAAATTTTTCACCCTGGGACTGGTCAACGGATTTATCACCCTGTTTGTCGGCGCCACCGGCCCCTTGAATATGCCGGTACTATTGCGCCACGGCCTGAACAGCAGCCAGGCCGTCGCCACCATGGCCGCGCTGATGACAACCGTTCACCTGGTGAAGATTGCCGTCTTTGGGCTGCTTGGTTTTGCTTTTTCGTCCTACCTCCTGCTCATTGCCGGGATGGTTGTTTCTGTAACTGCCGGCTCCTGGTTCGGCACCCGAATACGGCGACAAACACCTGGAGCTTTTCTGCGTTGGGTGATTAAGATCCTGTTGACGGTGCTGGCACTGCGGATGATCTGGATGGCGGTGTGATTTGAGCTTGTTTAACAGCTTTTTTGTCCACGGAAAAAACGGACAGACACGGAAATTTGAACTGATGTAGCAAAGCAGGCGTTGTGCAAACAGGTTAAACTCTGTGATTGTTAATTTTTTGTGGCTGTTCGTGTATTCCGTGCTTTCCGTGGATAACCGGTGTTCGGGGTAAAGCTTGGGTTAATTCGGTGTGGGGGATGAACGGCGCAACGGCCGATCCCCAGCAACCTCTATCTTCCCACTCAACCACACCAATCCCGGCACCAGTCCCCCCCAGACGATCGCCAATGCCGCTATCGACCAGGGCAATGACAAACTGAACTCAGCTGCGCCGAGACGCCCTCCGGCAATATAAGCCGCTGGTCCACCTATAGCCCCCAGCACCATGGCAAGCCAGAGGCGATTTTTTAACCACCCGAGGCTATGGTTGAAGACTGTCGCCAGACCCATCCAGATACATCCAAGCCACAAGGGAATCGGAAAGCGGTCTTCTGCAAAGCTAAAAAATCCGGACCAGCGCAGGGTTCCATCAACCAGAATACCGATGAGCAGCACCAGAGCAATCAGAACCAGATCAGTTTTCGGTACTGGGGTCAGTAAAAAATGTCCAACAATCAGCGCTAATGCCAACCCCACCAATGACTCCCCACCAATAACCGCAACCAACCAGATCAGTTGGTAAATGGCGATATTCAGTAATGGATTCATGGTCTGGGAAAAGCCCGCAGGTGGCCGGGACGCGTCGCGGTCAGTTGCACCACACTGATGCTCCTTTCGCGAAATCCACCCTCACAATAACAAAAATAGTAAGTCCATAGGCGCTTAAAGCGTTCATCATAACCCTTTTGTTCAATTTTGTCATAGTTGGATAAAAATCGATCAAACCAATCTTTTAAGGTTCTGGCATAGTCCAGACCAAAGTCCTCAATGCCGCGTACGACCATGTCAGTTTTTGCGCTTATCAGCTTCAATAAATGCTGATTGGATAACAAACACCCGCCGGGAAATACATGCTCCTGAATAAAATCAACATTGGTCAGATAACGCTTATAGAGCTGATCCTGAATGGTGATCGCCTGCAGCAGCATCATCCCGTCTGGTTTTAACAGCCGAGTGCATTGCTCAAAAAATTGTGGTAAGAACCGATGGCCAACGGCCTCGATCATTTCGATACTGACCAGCTTGTCATAGGTCCCGGTCAGATCACGATAATCCTGTTTTAACAGGGTGATCCGATCCTCCAACCCGGCAGCAGCGATCCTGCGGCTGGCCTCTTCATGCTGGGCGTCAGAAATTGTCGTGGTGGTGACATGACACCCGTAGTGGCTTGCTGCATGGATGGCAAAGCCCCCCCAGCCACTGCCGATCTCAACCACCCGATCTTCTGGGCGCAGGTCAAGGCGCCGGCAGATGTGGTCCAGCTTGTAAACGGCGGCTTCTTCGAGACTGCTCTGCGCGCTGGGATAGATTGCCGCTGAGTACATCATGGTCGGATCAAGAAAGCTCGCGTACATACTATTACCAATGTCATAATGGGCGAGAATATTTTTTTTGGAGCCGGAACGATTGTTGTTCCGCAGCAGATGTTTCGCCCGTTGCCAGGGGCGCGCCAGCCAGGCCCAGCGCTCTTCGAGTTGATCCAGCAGTTGGCTGTTGCGGGCGACAATGCGCACCAGGGTGGTCAAACAATCAACATCCCAGTCGCCATCAACGTAGGATTCACCGGCACCGATGGAACCACCAAAAATGACCTTCGGATAAAAAGCGGGGGTGTTGATTCGCACCTGCGCATGAAAACTTGTGTCATTGCCGAAGACCAACTGCTGATCGCCTTCAACCAGGGTAATCTGCCCGTACTGCAGATGCTGTAATAAGCGCTGAAACAAGGAACGTGACCAGGACTGTGCTTTGGTGGCTCTACTCGTCTGGTTCATCATGATGCGGGAACTTGCCGTTGAAGAAATCATAACGACTCCTTTTGCTGAGGAACATAGGGAACTTTTTTTAAATACAGTTTCAGGGCCTGCCAGTAGATACCCACCAGGACTGACAAAGTCATTACCGGCTTGCGCAGCAAGCACCGCCGTACTGACGACAAGGTCAGGGGCTGGCGCTTGAGATGAATCAGCGCGCGCATCAGGTGACCGCGCTCATCATCAACATCGATAACAATCCGTGCTTGCTCATTCGGGGACTCAATCTGCCAGCGATAATGCTGATCGACCGGATTAAAGGGTGACACATAAAAGCGCTTGGGGTTATCACGCCGGTTCAGCCCCGGCCCCAGCAGATGGGCGTAATGATGACGCTGGTTCCACGGGGTATTAGACACTTCAGCAAGCATGTGCGTGCAATTGCCGTCGCGGTCATAACCAAAGTAAAAATTTACCGGACTGAAATACAGCCCCAGGGTACGCAGATTCAGCAGAGCACAGACGGTTCCTGCTACTGGGACACCGGTTAATTCCTGCAGTCGCTGTTTGACCGACAGATGCAACGGTTCACTCACCGGCCCGAGATAGTCTGAACGTAAAAAACGGCTTAAGGCAAAGCGTTTGACCGAGAACCAGCGCCCCAGATCAGGCAACTCATCGACCTCTTCGAGATCGAGAAACCACATGAAAAACGGGTAGGAAAAACGGTGTTGGCGGGGAATAAAGCGCTGGTGCGCTACCCGCCCGACGTAAAGTGCTGAAGTCATGGTGACACCCCCAGAGCAGTACAAACGCGCAGAGCGCTCTGTACTCCATCTTCATGAAAACCGTTATGCCACCAGGCGCCACAGTAATGGATGCGGTCGCTACCGGAGATCTTTTGCCACTGTAGTTGAGCAGCGATGGATTCCAGGTCAAAGATCGGGTGATCGTACTGGTAGCGGCCGATGACCGCCGCCGGCGGAACCTCCTCGTTCAATGTCACCAGGTAGCCATGTTGTTTCTCAAGACACTGGAGCCGGTTCATGTAATAGGTCACTGTCGAGCGCCCCTGGCCCGGCTGGCGCAGATGATAATTCCAGCTCGCCCAGGCACGCGGGTTTTGTGGTAACCAGCGCTGGTCGGTATGCAGAATCACATCATTGGCGGTAAAACGAAAGGCGCCGAGAATCCGGCGTTCATCCGCTGTTGCTTCAGCGAGCATCCGTAACGCCTGATCCCCATGACAGGCCAGCACGACCTCATCATAGGAATACTCCTGTCCTGAAGCCACCAGCTTCACCGCGTCGGATTGACGGGTGATCGATTCAACCCTGGCGCCGAGACGAATCCCCTCTTTAAAAGGGGCGGTCAAGGGCTCAAGGTAACTGCTCGAGCCCCCGGTGATGGTGTACCACTGGGGACGGTCAATCAAATTAAGCAGCCCATGATTTTCGAAGAAGCGCACAAAGAAAAACAGCGGAAATTCACGGGCTTGTTCCAGGTCCGTCGACCAGATCGCTGAAATCATCGGCAACAAATAGTTATCAACAAACAGGGCACCGTAACTCTGACCATCTAGAAACTCGCCCAGAGTCAAGGTCGCCGGCGACTCATTTGCCGCCTGCCGCACTTGACGATTGAAGCGCACGACATCCGCCAGCATCCGCCAGAAACCGGGATTCAGCAGATTACCGCGCTGGGCAAACAAACTATTAAGATTGTTGCCGTTGTACTCCAGACCGAGGGCCGGATTGGTGACCGAAAAACTCATCTCGGTGGGCTGGTAGTCGACCCCCAGCTCGTCCATCAAACGGATGAAACCCGGATAGGTGCGGTCATTAAAGACGATAAAACCGGTATCGATGGCACTTTGTTCTCCCTGCCAGTCAACCTCAACGGTATGGGTGTGCCCGCCAAGGCGATTGTCCGCTTCGAACAAGGTCACCCGATGCTTGCGGCTTAAATAAAAGGCAGCGGTTAAACCGGCAATGCCGGAGCCGACCACGGCGATATGTTTCATCATCTGACCATCTTTCGGGCAAGAAAGAGCCACACCGTGCGCGGCAACAAGGATAAGAGCTTCATTGCAACGGTGAAACGTCTGGGAAAGTGGATTTCCTTTTTACCGCCGGCGATTCCCTTGCGGATGGCAGTGCTCGCCTGCTCCGCCGTGACCAGACAGGGCATGGGAAAATCGTTGCGATCAGTCAAGGGGGTTTTGACAAAACCAGGAGCGACATGGCTGACCCTGATCCCCTCGGCTGCCAGATCGATGCGCAACGTATCGAGCAGGTAAGCCACTGCCGCCTTGGACGCTCCATAGGCTTCAGCGCGCGGCAGGGGAAGATAGGCGGCGGACGAACCAATTCCGACCAGATGGGGCCGTTGGCCTTTACGCAACGCCGGCAGAGCGCCTTCGATGGAGTGCGCCAGCGACTCAACGTTAGCGCGCATAACCCGCGCCACCAGGGCACTGTCAAAAGCAGGGAGGTCGACATATTCACAATTGCCGGCTGCCAGGATTGCAAGGTCAAGCTTCTCGATCCCGGCAAACCAGGCCAGAGTCTCTTCGCGCTTTTCCAGATCAACCTGACCGGTATGAAGTCCTTGCTGTGCCAGTTCGGCCAATGCTTCTGGCGAGCGCCCCAAAGCCCACACTTCATGTCCCGCAGCATGGTAATCGCGGGCCAGTTGCCTGCCGATACCCGAGGTTGCTCCGGTAATCAGGATTCTCATGCCGCAAACCTCCTTTTGACTGCCCGAACCAGGGAGCCCAGCAGGGGTAGCTGCTCGTAGAGCAATACCCCCAGGTCAAAATAATCGCGATGGTCATCAACCCGGCCATCATCAGCAAAATGCAGACAACTGATACCCGGCACCTCGACCTCGCCACCGCGGTTCAAGCGCGGATGGCGCAGGCGCATGCGCCACTGCACGAACACCTGATCACCGCTGACGTGTGGCTCAGCAAAATCGAAGGTAATAGTGTCGACATTGGCGTAAAGCTCAGCGAAATAGTCGCGCAGAGCCGGTAGCCCGTTAAGGCTGTGAGCCGGGTCGCTGAAACGTACATCTTCGCTGTAAATTGCGCCAAGCAGATCCAGATTGTTGCGGTTCAGTCGTTGGTAGGTATCCAAGAATCGTTCCAGTGCCATGATCACCCCCGCTTGTCAGTCAGAGAAGCCAGCAGCTGCTTGCGCAACCCCGCATCCAGGGGCTGGTTTGAATTCAACCAGATACCGGCATAAAGAATCGCAAATTCCGGGGAAACTACGCTGACCAGGGTTTCATTATTGAGAATCAGCCTGGTGGTCTGACTGGCAGCATCGTAGCAAAGATGATAACGATCCCCCTTGCCAACATCGCGATAGGCCTGATGCAACTGGTCAATCAGCGGCCGGTAGCTAGCAAGCTGCCCTTGCGAATATTGGCGTGAAAGAATTTCATCGGCGGCGGTGATAAAGTTCTCTGCCGTCAGAGCAACGCTGTAGGTCAGGCGCAGACAGAAAGAACGCTGGGCTTGCAGCACATCGGTCAACACCGCGTCCGCCGGCGCCAGCAGTTCAGCGTCATAGACACGAATAAAACCCAGATAGCGAACATTGCCCTCACCCCGAACAACCAGCCCAGTGGTAACATCAGCATGGACATCCGCAGCGGGCACCAGTATCAGGATAGACAAGACCAGCAAAAACTTATTGATCATCGACAACATTTTCGGCTCCTGCTCTTCCAACTGGTTTAAAGGCAATGGTGACCTGGGCCAGTTCAAATCCAAACTTGGACATGGTCGCGCGGTTCAGCAACACGCCATCAGGCTGCAAAAACATCCAGTCATCAAAACGCACCTTCCAGGTTGAACCACGGGCTTCAAGGTTGAGTACATAGGACCAGAACAGTGCATTACCATAAACCTCCCCCTCAGCCATACCGATAACGTCCGCCGCCTGTCCGCGAAAATCGTGGGGACCAGTCCTTTCGATAGTCCAGATCCGCTCACTGTGCTCGCCATCACTCCAGACAAACTGCTCATCCAGCACCAGTTCGCCGGCAGCATTGATAGAGCCGTTGATATCAACAACAAACTGACGGAGCAACTCGCCTTTGCGATCCTGGACAATGCCCCAGCCACGGGTTTCTCCGAGAAAGTAGTCAAACAGGTCAAACTCCGGCTGTTGCCCGGCATAACGTTTGACATCAACAGAGGAACATCCGCCAACAAACAGCACAACCACAACCAACGCCAGGGCAAACCCCGCAAAAACCATTCTCTGGTTTATTTTTTTTGCTACACCCATCATCTATCTCCCCTTGCCACACCTAAAGGCGTCAGAGTAAGTTACTTTTTTGGTAAGATATCAAGTATCTCCATTCTTGTCTAGGACAAAAATGAGGTGGATTGATTTTTAACAGGTTTTGTGGTTTTATTTGTTTAATAATTGATGACCGTGACCCACTTAAATGCTTGAAACAATCCCCCGAAAATGTAAAATTTTCTGACCCCGCAACACCCTGCACGCCAGTGAAGCCGATATCTAATGCCGAGATGGCACCAACGACGCTAATAAAATAGCTTTTACTTTTCAACTCTGATATTATTGGAAAAATTTAGTATTGTGATTTTTATACAGAGGATTATGTGAAGATAGCTGACCCAGAAATCCCTACTAATAAATATCGGGCTGAAGCTGAAAAAAAACTCGGTGGCCCAACAAGACTTGGTCCAGACAACAATCAGCAGATTGAGCATGAGCTTAAAGTCCACCAGGTTGAACTCGAGATGCAGAACCAGGAATTGCGCGATGCGCAGGAACTGCTGCGGGCATCCCTTGACCGGATCAGCTGTCTTTATCACCAGTCACCGGTTGGTTTTGTGACCATTGATAGCAAGGGCCAAGTTCAGGATTGCAATGAATCCTTCCTGGCCATGCTCGGGCGTTCAGCAGAAACAGTGCGCTTGCGCTATCTGGCTGAATTCTGCTCCAGCGACAGCGCAAAAGCTTTACGTTTGCGCCTGCCTGCCATATTTAATCAACCCATCGGCAAAGTGATTCATCTGACCCTGCTGTGCAAAAACGGCAAGGATCTGCAAATAGAGCTTGAAGGGCGCCACCTGCCTGATGTAGAGCATCTGGCCTGCACGGTTATTGACCGGACAGCACATATTGACGCAGAGGCTAAATATCGCCTGCTGTTCGAAAACATGACCGCCGGATTTGCTCTGTATCAGAAATTTGAAGATTACCATGACAAACCGCAAGATTTCCGCTATCTGGAGGTCAATCCGGCGTTTGAGCGCTTGACCGGACTCACCGCCGAGGCCTGCGTCGGCCGTGGCATCAAGGACTTGCTGCCCGTCACTGCGCAATCCTGGGTTGAGCTGTTCAACCGCGTCAGCTCAACCGGAAAACCGGCAACAGACCAGATCTTCACCCGGGAAACAGGCAAACACTTTGATGTTTTCGCTTTTTCTCCCCGCCATAATCAATTCGCCGCAATTTTACTGGACATCACCGAACGAGCACAGATTGAAGAGGCGCTGCGGGAGAAAACCATCGAGCTGGAGCGGACCAATCTGGAACTGGAGCAGCTCGCGACGGTTTTTTCCCATGTCCGTGAAGGCGTCATCATCACTGATCCGGACGGAACCATCATCGATGTCAACTCAGCTTTCTGCCAAATCAGCGGGTACGCTCGTGACGAGATTATCGGTCAGAATCCCCGGCTGCTCAAATCAGGAGTTCACAGCCCGGAATTTTATAGCCAGATGTGGCAATCGCTGCTGAGCGACGGTCACTGGAGTGGAGAAATCTGGAACCGCCACAAAAACGGCAGTCAACTTGCCGTTCTACTGACCATCAGTGCGGTTCGCGGCAACTCGGGAGCAACGCGTCACTATGTTGCCGTGCACGCAGATATCAGTGCGCAAAAAGAGCACCAACAACAACTCGAGTTCATCGCCCACTACGATACCCTGACCGGGCTACCCAACCGCAAGCTCTTTGATGATCGACTGCACCAGGCGTTGGCCCAATCCACACGCCATCAACAACCGCTTGCTGTGGTCTATATTGATCTGGATGGCTTCAAGGCGATTAATGATCATCACGGTCATGACGCCGGCGATCATCTACTCAAAACTATTGGTGCACACATGAAAGCCTGTCTGCGTGAAAGCGACACCCTTGCCCGTTTTGGAGGTGATGAGTTTGTCGCCGTGCTCGCGGATCTCACTGATATCCATACCAGCACCCCCTATATCAAACGGCTGCTGGCTGCCGCAGCCCGGCCGGTATCTTATCAGGGGCAGCAGCTCCAGGTATCGTCCAGTATCGGCGTTGCCTTCTATTCTCCCACCGACACCATCGTGGCTGATCAGTTATTACGCCAGGCAGATCAGGCCATGTACCAGGCCAAGCTGGCCGGAAAAAACCGCTATCACATCTTTGATTTAGCGCACGATCTGGCCCTGCGTGATCATAACGACACCCTTGCCGGCATTCATCGGGCCATCAAAAACAACGAATTTGTGCTCTTCTACCAACCCAAGGTCAATATGCGCAGCGGTGAGGTCATCGGCATGGAAGCCCTGATTCGCTGGCAACATCCCGATCGCGGAATCCTGGCACCCGAAATCTTTCTGCCGGAGGTTGAAAAACACCCCCTTGACATGGCTATTGGCGAGTGGGTTCTGACCACTGCCCTCAACCAGATTGCAACCTGGCAGTCGCAGGGGTTAGCTCTTCCGGTCAGTGTCAACGTGACGGCTCATCATCTCCAGCGCGCCGATTTTACCGAGCGCTTACAGCGCCTGTTGGCAGCCCACCCGGACAGGATTACCGGCTTCTTAAGCCTTGAAGTGCAATTAACCTGTCAACCGGACGAGATTCCCCGCCTGTCTGCGGCCATTGCCGCGTGTAAAGAGATGGGGATCAATGTTGCTCTGGACAATTTTGGTACCGGCTGTTCATCCCTTAACTACCTGTGCCAGCTGTCCGCAGAAACCTTTAAAGTTCATCGCTGCTTTGTCCATGACATGGTGAATGACGGCGAGGATCTCGCTATGCTGAAAGGTCTTCTTGCGCTGGCCTCCGCTTACCAACGTCAGCCTATTGCCGCCGGGGTAGAAACGGTTGCGCAGGGGGAAGTATTGCTCGATCTGTTCTGTGACCTGGCCCAGGGATTTGCTATCGCCGAGCCGATGACGGCAACCGCCGTTCCCGCCTGGTTGAGCAACTGGAAGCCGGACCGCAGCTGGTACCAACGACCACTAAAATAATTGTCCATCCGGAAACCCGGGCGATAGACCGCAGCCCTCATCAGCAACCAGGAAAAAACCATCATGACCAACAAAAAGCCCCATCAACCTGCTGAACCCAGCTACATTGTCGGCATCGGAGCTTCAGCCGGCGGACTTGAAGCGATCGAAACCCTGGTTCGCCATCTGCCCCCTGACACCGGCATGGGCTTTGTCATTGTCCAACACCTGTCTCCCGATTATAAAAGCCTGATGGTCGAAATTTTGTCGAAAAAAACAACCATTCCTGTCTATCTGGCGAAGGATGGCCTCGCCGTGGCTGCCAACGCCATCTATCTGATCCCGCCGAAAATGGACATGAAAATTTATCGCGGCAAACTGATTCTCAGCGAGAAAGACCCGGCCCAGCGGGGGATGAATTACCCGATCGATCTGTTTTTAACCGCCCTGGCACAGGATCAGGGGCGCAAGACCATCGGTGTAATTCTCTCCGGTACCGGCAGCGATGGGACTCGTGGCTTGCGAGCAATCAAGGAAGTGGCTGGACTGACCATCGTTCAGGACCCGGAGACCGCCGGATTTGACGGGATGCCACGTAGCGCCATTACCGCCAGACTGGACGACTTTGTCTTACCTCCGGATCAGATTCCGATCCAGCTGCTCAAATATGCCAACCACCCGATCAAAACGGAAAGTCAGAGCCCGGATGGCCTGCTCAACAACGAAGACGCCCTTGGCAGTCTGTTTCAAATGTTGCGCGAACGCCATGGTGTTGATTTCAGCCAATACAAACCCTCCACGATCGTCCGCCGGGTTGAGCGCCGCATCAGTATCAATCATATCGACAGTCTCGAAGCATATGTGCGTTACTGTCAGCGTTATCCATCGGAAGTTGATCAACTGTTCAGGGAACTGCTCATCGGTGTTACCAGTTTCATGCGTGACCCGGAGGCTTATCAAATCCTCTCAACATCCTATCTCCCCGAACTGTTAAACCAGCATCAAGAGAACGAGATACGACTGTGGTGTGCCGGTTGCTCGACCGGCGAGGAAGCCTACAGTCTGGCGATTATCCTCAGGGAGACCCTGAAACGACTTGAAATCCACAAAGAGATCAAGATCTTTGCCACGGATCTGGACAAGGATGCCATTCAATTCGCCAGTGTCGGCCTGTACCCTGAATCAGTGATGGCGGATCTGCCAAGAGAATTACTTGACAAATATTTTCTGGCAACAGAACACGGCTACCAGGTCGCCCGAAGCCTGCGCGAACAGGTAGTTTTTGCCCAGCATAATCTCCTCAAAGACCCCCCCTTCACCAAAATTGACCTGATCAGTTGTCGCAACCTGCTCATCTATTTTCAACAAAGCAGCCAGCAAAAAGTTTTTGACCTGTTCAACTTTTCCCTGAATTCTCAAGGGCTATTGTTTCTCGGCAGTAGCGAGACGGTAGGAGATGCGGACACCTTTTTTGAGCTGCGTGAAAAGAAATGGAAAATCCTCCGATCTCGGGGATTGAAGCGCTTGCCGGCCCATGAACACCGGCAGGGCGGGTTGTTTGATTTAAGCCGTCGCTCGGGAGTTTCGGCAAACCGACCCGGAACCTTGGGGGGCGGCATGCGCGACTACCTGTACGATCGCCTGCTGGAGCGGTTTCTCAATGTCATCGCGGAAAACTACATTCCTTTTGCCATGCTGGTTAATGGATCACACGATCTGATCCATGTTGTCGGCGACTCACAGCGGTTTTTGCGCATCCCAACTGGAAAAATTCAGGCTGATGTCAGCCGCATGCTGATTCGTGAACTGGCGATCCCGGTGACATCCGGCATCCAGAAGGTGCTACGTGAAAAAAAAGCCCTCAGTTACAACAATATCCGTCTTAATGACGGCGGCGACCACCCGATCCGGGTCAAAATCTGTCCCGTTCCAAGCAAAGCCGGGATGGAGCCTTTAGTCGCGGTATTTATCGATGAAGACATCAGCAGACCGACGACCAGACCGGACAATGACTACAATGTCGGCAAAGCGACCGCCGAACGGATCATTGACCTGGAGCAGGAGCTTCAGTTCTCGCAGGAAAGTCTCCAAGCTACCGTCGAAGAGCTGGAAACCTCCAATGAAGAGCTCCAGGCGACCAATGAAGAACTGCTCTCCAGTAACGAAGAGCTTCAGAGTACCAACGAAGAGCTCCAGTCGGTGAATGAAGAGCTCTATACGGTCAATGCCGAGTACCAGAGTAAAATCACTGAACTCACCGAGAGCAACAATGATCTGGACAATCTTATTTCCATTATTAAAATGCCGACAATCTACCTTGATGAAAACCTCGAAGTTCGCCGCATGACCCCCGAAGCGGCAAACATCTTCCGGATCATCGAACAGGATATCGGACGCCCGCTGGCAGATATTGCCCACAATCTGGTTGATGTCGATCTTGAGTCTCTGATCACCAGTTGTCGCCGCCCTGAACGTGAATGTGTCCACCGCGTTCAAGGTAAACACGGCAAAGAATATCTGCTGCGCATCATTCCCTACAAAATAGCTGCGAATGCCTATGCCGGGCTCGTCCTCTCCTTTTTTGACCTGGCCCTGCTATCAGAGACCTGTGTGGAGATACAAAATAATGACTGAAGAATCCGACCCGCAACAAGCACTCCTGCGCTCAGAAGCAGAACGCCTGGTCAACCAACTGGAATCATCCGGAGATTTCAACGCCAACCAGGAGATATTGGTGCAAGAGTTGCGGGTCTATCAGGCAGAACTCGAGATCCAGAACCAACAACTACTCGAAACCCAGGAACAACTGCAGCAGTCACTCGAACGTGCAGACTGCCTTTATCACCAATCGCCCGTCGGCTATGTCACCATTGATCAAAAAGGACAGATCAAGGATCTTAACGAGTCTTTTGCGACCATGCTCGGCTATCCGATCAGCCGCTTACAGTCGCTCTATCTGGCGGATTTCTGTACCAAAGAAAGCGCTGATATCCTGCGCCAGAGATTGCCCGCTTTTTATAAAAAGCCCGAAGACAAGATCCTCGATGTCGCCCTCAACACCAGAACCGGCGAACTTGTCCTGGTAGAAATTCAAGGACGCCTGCTCCCGGGAGAACCCTTGCTGGCCTGCAATGTTATCGATCGTACCGAGCGCAAACGCGCCGAAGCATCCCGCAAAGACACCCAGGCCCAGTTACGTGCGGTTACCTCCGCCGCCCGCAATGCCATCCTGATGATGGACCCTAAAGGCCTGATTACCTTTTGCAATCCGGCCTGCGAGAAGGTTCTCGGCTACTCCCCACAAGACTTGCTCGGTGAGCCCCTCCATGAACTGCTCGCGCCCGAACATTATCTGCCCGACCATCATCACCTGGCCATGGAGGAATTTCGACAGTCCGGTAAAGGTGACGCCATCGGCAACACCACAGACCTGAAAGCCCGCCACAAAAGTGGGGAGATCCTTGATATCGAACTCTCCCTGTCTGCCGTTGCGCTCAAGGGAGAATGGCACGCTGTCGGCATTATTCGCGATATCACCCAGATCAAAAAAACTGAACATGATCTGCAAGCGAACAAAGAGCACCTTAAAAAATGGCATCACTTGATGCAATACATTATCCACCATGATCCCAATGGTATTGCCGTATTCGATCGCAATCTTCATTTTCTGTTTGTCAGTGACCGTTTTGTGCGTCAGTACAGGGTCAACAGAAAAGAAATCATCGGCAAACATCACTATGAAGTCTTTCCCGATATCCCGGAAAAATGGCGAATTGTCCATCAGCGCGTCTTAGGTGGTGAAATTCTTAAAAATGACGATGATGAATTTATCCGCGCAGACGGCAGTGTAGATTCTACCCGCTGGCAATGTCGTCCCTGGTACGATATTGATGGTGTCATTGCCGGCATTATTCTTTATAGCGAGATAATCAATGAACGTAAAAAGATGGAAAAAGCCTTAACTACACGCACTGCTGAACTTGAACAGCGTACTGAAGAACTGGAACGCTTCAACTACACCATATCCCATGATTTGAAGAGCCCCCTGGTGACGGTCAAAACCTTCCTCGGTTTTCTTGAGCAGGACATGCGTGCCGGTGACACGGAAAAAGTAGACGAGGACATTGATCATATCCGCACCGCTGCAGACCGCATGAGCATGCTGCTTGACGATCTCCTCAGCTTGTCACGCCTGGGCTGGGTTGCCGACCAACCGGAAAGGGTCTCCCTGAAGGGATTGCTGGAACACGCCCTGATGCTGGTTCAGGGGCAGATCCAGGAGACCGGCGCGCAGGTACGCCTTTGTGACACGGATCTGCTCCTGTATGCCGATCCGTCACACCTGCTGGAGATCTGGCAGAACCTGATTGACAATGCCCTGACCTACGGTATCACAAAAGAAAACCCCCATATCGACATCGGTTTGGAATCCGTCGCGGAACCTGTTTTTTACGTCCGCGATTACGGCCCCGGAGTCCCCAGAGAATTTCACGAAAAGATCTTTGGCCTGTTCGAAAAGCTCGACCGCAACAGCAACGGCAGCGGCCTTGGCCTGGCCCTGGTAAAACGGATTGTTGCAAAACATGAAGGAAAAATCTGGGTCGAAACCGGAGAAAACGGACGGGGCTGCTGCTTTAAGTTCACCCTGCCGAAAGCTTTTGCCCCATCTGACGGAAAAATTGATGAACCAACCGTATAACACCTCACCTCGCCTCAGCC
>CAZMFD010000001.1:99281-111400 GCA_964565445.1 uncultured Geobacteraceae bacterium | reverse complement strand
CGAATCCTGGCGCCCCAGCCAAGTTTCACATTTCGTAGACAATCTCATCAGCCAGGATTCGAAGCGGAGCGAACGCTGACTTGATGTCACTTCTTTTTCCTCGTAAATAAATAACCCCTTTGGTTGATTAATCTTCGGTTTTGCAGTAGATTTCACGGCTGACAAGTGAGGAATTTGCTGATGACTGAACGTTTACCAAAATCTGTTTCCGACTCCTTCGTATTCTGGACTCCACCAGCTGAAATGACCTTATCCATCGGCGCGGATGAACATCTTAACCTGCCCCAGATCCCACTCCCTTTATGTGCTGCTGATACCCCAGACGATCCGTCTTTGATACCCTCCGAACGCCTTATCGGGGAGGGGATTTACGCGTACCTTTGTGTCCATCCGGATACGGAACAGGCTTCTTTTTACGCCAATATCCTGCGTCAGGCTTATCCTTTTTTGATTTCTGATATCGGATCACAGTTACTCCTGCTTGATCTGCGTCCTCACGATGATGTTGCCTTGCAGAAAAAAATTCCCCTGTTAAAGATATTGTTGCGGTTGGACGAGAACAATTTTGGTTTACTTCATAAACTGGGCGTTGCCTTTTTCAATCTGGCTATTCATCCCCATCATATGATTGCAGCGAGTAACCAGCTCAAATGTGCCCGCCTGTGGTTTGAAAAAGCCCGTCGTAACTGCCCGCAGGATATCAACAATCTAAACTATCTCGGTCAGGTTTGTTATCTGTCTGGTAATTATCATCAGGCCAAACTATATTGGCAGAATGTCGTCAACCAGTTGGACAACGAAAAAGAGCAATCTCAGTTACAGCAGCGACTCGATCTCATTGCTCAAGGGGGTGTTCCGGCGCAACCATTACAATATCAGCTTGAAGAGATGGGACAGGCGCACCAACTGTTTGACTCCGGCGAAGTTAGCCAGGCTTATGAACTTGTTGAAAAGCTGGTTCATCAAGGCGATCTGTTGCACGAACTGCCGGGTGCTGATTTGTTCTATTTTATTGGTATTTGCCGTGAGGCTGCCAATGATCTGGCCGGCGCTTATGAAGCTTTAACAATGGCAACCCGCCTTGATGACAAACATGACCCGGCGAGGACAGCGTTAAGGCGTGTTTCTCCGGTCGCATAGACAAAAGAGGAAATAATGGCTTCTTTCCGATTTGCTGATATTCTGTTGACAACCGTTGTCCTGTTGATAACCTTTGCCATACTTTATCTGGTTGAGCGGGCACGGAGCAAAAATCGTAAGAAAAAAGAAAAAGCTGGGTTCAACCCAGATAAAAATCCCCTAGACACTTAACAGGTGGCCTGTTGCCACCTATTCCTGACGGAGGATCAAGATGAACCCACTTGCAGTGGAACTGAACGAACTGATTAAAAAAAACAATCCCCATACCCTCGAAATGCTGTCGGATCTGGGAAAAAATCTCTTTTTCCCCAAGGGCATCTTGAGCCAATCGGCTGAGGCTAAAGAAAAAGCCCATAAATTTAATGCCACTATTGGAACCGCCACTGAAAAGGGCGGCCCCATGTTTTTGCAATGCATTCACGATAAACTAAAAGACTTTGATCCTAAAGACATTTACCCTTACGCGCCCCCAGCCGGAAAGCCGGAACTGCGCAAGCTCTGGCGTGAAAAAATGCTGCGGGAAAACCCCAGCCAGCAGGATAAAGTGTTTGGCATGCCGGTGGTGACCAATGCCTTGACCCATGGTTTGTCGATAGTTGCTGACCTGTTCATAGAAGCCGGTGATCAGGTGGTGATGCCCGATATGATGTGGGGCAACTACAATCTGACTTTTGTTACCCGTCGTGGTGCGGTCGTCAAAAAGTTTACTACCTTTACTGAAGCCGGTGGTTTTAACGTTGAGGCTTTCAAGACGTGTCTCAAGCAAACTGCTGCGGAAAAAGGCAAGGCAATTGTCATGCTTAACTTCCCTAATAACCCCAGTGGTTATACTCCGACCGTTGCTGAAGGTGATGCGCTGGTGACAGCTCTTAAAGAAGCCGCCGAGGAGGGCTGTAACCTGGTGGTTGTGACAGACGATGCTTATTTCGGTCTGTTCTACGAAGATTCCTTGAAAGAATCTTTGTTCGGTAAGTTGGCCAATCAGCACCCGCGGCTGCTTTGTGTCAAGCTGGATGGCGCTACCAAGGAGGAGTTTGTTTGGGGGTTCCGTGTCGGTTTTATTACCTTCGCTGACGGCAGCGCGGGTGAAAATGCTGAGCTGCTGACCGCCCTCGAGAAAAAGACCCTGGGGATTATCCGTGCGACCATCTCCAATTGCCCGCATCCATCACAAACCTTTGTCATCGACGCGTTGCGCTCTCCTGAATTTGACCAGCAGAAGCAGGAAAAATTCAAGGTCATGCAGGGACGCGCCCTTAAGGTAAAGGATGTGCTTGTTGATTCTAAATATTCAGATTCATGGAACTTTTACCCCTTTAATTCCGGTTATTTCATGTGTCTGGAACTGAAAAGGGTTGATGCCGAAAAACTGCGCGTTCACCTGCTGGACAAGTATGGTGTCGGCACTATTTCCATCGGCAGCAAAGACTTGCGTATCGCCTTTTCCTGCATCGAAGAGGAGGACATTCAGGAGTTGTTTGACTTGATCCATCAGGCTGAGCAGGATCTGGCTTAGTTTCTGCCTGGAAACGGCCCTTTTCCGCAATCTCTGCGTCAATCTGCGGCATTGCTTGTGCGGCGTAAAGTACTACGCCTTAAGCGCAACACCTTGATTTCCTTGACCTTGCGGAAAATTGCTCGTTTCCAGATCAGAAACATATTTATTTTTGAAAAAAGGGCTGCAGCTGATCGCAGCCCTTTTGCGTTAGGCGTTACCGCTTGTGCTTGCTATTTGCTTAATGGATTTCCGTGGATAACACTCCGCTCATAGAAAGATTAAGCCAACAGATTCCGGTTTTTTCGGAGTTCATTGTGGCGTTGCGTGATAGTGACCTGAATGCCTGGTTGGTTGGTGGTTGCGTGCGTGATCTGCTGTTGGATAAAGAATGTGCAGATGTTGATATTGTTAGCAGCGAGGACCCAAGTGACTGGGCCCGCAGTTGGGCAAAGGGGAGAGGACGCTGGTTCTGGCTGGACGAACAACGCAAGCAGAGCCGGATTTTGCTGGCTGGTGGAATCTCTTTTGACTTTGCCCCATTGCGCGCGGCTACCATCACTGACGATCTGAAAGCACGTGATTATACCATCAATGCCATCGCCATTGCGGTTAATGACCCTGCCAATTTATTTGATCCTCTGGGCGGCATTACCGATCTGAATAATCGTTGTCTTAGGATGTGCTCTGTTGCTGGATTTATCGATGATCCCTTGCGGATGTTAAAGGGAGTTCGACATGCGGCTGTGTTGAGCTTCACTGTCGAAAAAAACACCATTCATGCCATGATTCAACAGGCACAATTATTGAAGTTGGTAGCAGCGGAGCGGATACGTGAAGAATTGCTCAAGATTTTTGGTGTCCGTGACCTCTCAGGTATCCTCCAGCTGCTGACCGAAACAACCATTTTTCAGGTTCTCTTTGGCGCTCCTGCGACAAATTGGACCGATACAGATTTCGCTGTCAACCACCAGTCTATTGATGATCGGTTCATGGATTTCTGCAGCCAAACGTCGCTTACCCTGGGTAAAGTATTGCCACAGCAACGCCCACTGTTTCACCTGGCGGCGTTTTTGATCGCCTATGCGCCGCATAGCTTTAAACCCATCAGTTCCAGGTTACGCCTCAGTAGAGCCCAGCAGCGCCTGGCCAAGGCTCTGTACGATGATCTGCCGGCATTATGGCTGCAGCAGCTGAATAACCCTTTGTCAGATCGTCAGCGTGCTTTAGCGGTAGAGCAACTCCATCCCGGTGGAGCCGAACGGATTTTTTTCCACGGCTGGTGCCGTCAACAACTTCCAGAAGATCTGGTAATAGCGCTGCTTTCTGCCTATGAACAGCAGCAGGAGGAAGGGCGCATTCCTGATCTAGTTGATGGTGAGGGGGTTGCTGCCTATGTTGGTGCCAATAATCCCGCTATAGGTAAGTTGTTGCAGCAGGTTAAGTCCCTCGAAATGACAGGAGAGCTAAAGACCAGAGCGGCTGCTCTTGCATGGTTACAATCGCAGCATTTTGGATTTGACAAAAACTGAACGCTATCTCTATACTGCGCACCACCATGCGGGAATAACTCAGTTGGTAGAGTATCAGCTTCCCAAGCTGAGAGTCGCGGGTTCGAATCCCGTTTCCCGCTCCAATAAAAACAAGGGCTTTAGCTGATAGCAGCTTTGGCCCTTTTTTTTAAAAAGAAGGGACAGTGGATGGACTCAACAATAGCCGGAACTGACGACATGTGTGTCGATTTGCGTGGCGAAGGTGATTGGATCGATTTTGATGCGCCGGCGTTGGTTGGTGATTCGTTACGATTTATTTCTGGTGATCCGCAGGGTGAGCGTTTTCGCGTGCATTATTATCGTGATGCAGGTCAGTTACTAAAAGCACGGATCTGGTTTGGCCCGGAAACCGAAGGCCCGCCCGGTCATGCCCATGGCGGTGCGATTGCGGCGGTGCTTGACGAGGTTTTAGGATTGTCTGCCTGGGCGGCAGGCCATGCCGTTGTCGTTGCCAACCTCAATGTGAGTTTTCGCAACCTGGTCCCATTAAAGACTGTGGTGACCGTCGATAGCGAGGTGGTTTCCGTTAAGGGGCGTAAGGTACTGGTAAAGGGACGGGTATGCAGTGGCTCAGCGGTTTTTGCTGAAGCGGAATGCCTGTGTATCGTTATTCGTAACCCCACCCTTGATGGCAATAAAAATGAGGAGATAAATTGATGTGTTGCGATCGGATCAATCAATGTCGAGCGGCATTGATTGCTAACGGATTCAAGGTATTTATAGCCAAAGACCGGCCTCAGGCCCGCAATATTTTTTTTGATAAAATTTTTCCAAGCCATAAAACTGAGGTTATTTCCTGGGCTGATTCCATGACCATGGAAGCTACCGGGGTATTGGCAGATTTACTGGTGGATCCATCACTCAACATGATCAAAACCTTTGATCCTGATGCGGCTGGTAGTGAAGTCATGAAGCGCCGTCGTCAGGCCCTGCTTGCTGACCTGTTTTTGACCGGTACCAATGCTGTAACCCTGTGCGGTAAACTGGTGAACCTCGATATGATCGGTAACCGCACCGGGGCCATTTCATTCGGACCGAAGAAGGTGGTACTGTTTGTTGGCCGGAACAAAATTGTTGATACCCTCGAAGACGCCTTCGATCGCATCAGAAATCATGCCGCTCCCTTAAATGCCAAACGCCACAACATGGCAACCCCTTGTGCAGAAACGGGGCGTTGTCACGATTGTCGCTCGCCTCAACGCATCTGTAATACCTGGTCGATTCTGGACAAGTGCTTTCCACCGGAACGCATCAGTATTGTGTTGATTGATGAAGATTTAGGGCTGTGAGATGATGGCCGTCTGAATTAAGCGATTGGTGCGGGGGATTCTTGTTTTTACGATTGTACCATGCTATCCAATCAAGCTGATCGTCCAATATTTTTTCGTGCTACCTTAAAAGGTGATATTTGCCCACATAATTTTTTCACTGATAGTAGCAAGGCTTAAATAGCACAAGGAGACGTCCATGCAAACGAAGATTATCCTTCCGGAATCCCAGATTCCGCGTCAATGGTATAATGTTATCCCCGATATGCCCGGCCCCCTGGCGCCGGTGATTCATCCCGGTACCATGCAACCGGTTTCTCCTGATGATCTGCTCCCCCTGTTTCCCATGCCCTTGATTGAACAGGAGGTGTCGACCCAGCGCTGGATCGATATACCGCAGGAGATTCTTGATATTTATCAGCTGTGGCGCCCGGCTCCGATGTTTCGTGCCCATCGCCTGGAAAAAGTCCTCGGTACCCCGGCAAAAATCTACTACAAATACGAAGGAGGTTCTCCAGCCGGGTCCCATAAGCCCAACAGTGCCATCCCGCAGGCCTATTACAACAAAATTTTCGGAACCAAGCGGATTGCGACTGAAACCGGAGCCGGTCAGTGGGGGTCGTCTATTTCTCTGGCATGTCAGATGTTCGGACTGGAATGTACGGTTTATATGGTCAAGGTGTCCTACAACCAGAAACCCTACCGCAAGAGCATGATGCAGCTCTGGGGGGCTGATGTTATTCCATCACCCTCAAACCGTACCAATGCCGGCCGTGCTATTCTCGCCGAGAATCCCGACAGCAATGGTTCTCTGGGTATTGCTATCAGTGAAGCGGTGGAAGATGCTGCTACCCGCGATGATACCCGTTATGCTTTAGGTAGCGTTCTTAATCATGTCTGTCTGCACCAGACCATCATCGGTCTTGAGGCCAAGGCGCAGATGGAGATGGTCGGGGATTACCCTGATGTGGTCATCGGCTGTCACGGTGGCGGCTCCAACTTTGCCGGTATTGCTTTTCCCTTTGTTGCTGACAAGGCCAACGGCAAGCAGGTGCGGGTTGTTGCCTTTGAACCGGCAAGTTGTCCAACCCTGACTCGTGGTGTTTATGCCTTTGATTACGGTGATACGGCAAAAATGGCACCGGTATCCAAGATGTATACCCTTGGTCATGATTTTATGCCGCCGGGAATCCATGCCGGAGGCTTGCGTTATCATGGTGCCTCGCCGCTGGTGTCGCAACTGGTTCATGCCGGTATCGTTGAAGCCAAAGCGGTTCAGCAGTTGGCCTGTTTTGAGGCTGCGGTACAGTTTGCCCGCTGTGAGGGGATTATCCCGGCACCGGAATCGAGCCATGCGATCCGTGGAGCGATAGACGAAGCTCTCTTGGCCAAAGAAGAAGGTAAAGAAAAGACCATCCTTTTTAACCTTTCCGGCCACGGCCATGTTGATATGACCGCTTACGATGATTATCTGGCGGGAAAACTCAATGACTATGAGTATCCGGAAGAAGAGATCAAAGAATCTTTGTCGCACCTGCCCAAGGTTGGGTAAAGTAAGGTATGATGGATAATAAAATAGTTTCAATGGAAAAGAGCATTAAAACTAAATGCCCTTATTGTAGAACTTTAACCCCTTGGCAGAACAACCCCTCACGCCCGTTCTGCTCAGAACGCTGTCGTATGATTGATCTCGGGCGCTGGGACAATGAGGAATATGCGGTGGCCGGTGAAAAAGTACAGGATCCGGCGGACGATTCGGACGAGACGCCATTCCCATCATCTTAGGAGAAACCTATGTATCATCTGTCTATTATTACCAGCTTTGCAGCTGCTCACAATCTGTTACATTATCAGGGGGACTGCGAAAACCTGCATGGTCACAACTGGAAGGTTGAAGTAACCGTCAGTGCTGATAATCTCGATAAATCAGGACTTGGCATTGATTTCAAAATTCTGAAAAAACACACGCGCGAAGTCATGAATTATCTGGATCATAAATATCTTAATGATCTCGACGCCTTTAAAGATATCAGCCCATCTTCTGAACAGATTGCCCGGTTTATTTTTGAGCGACTGGAAAAGTTGCTGCAGGAATATGAGGTGATCATTCAAAAGGTGACGGTGTGGGAATCGGATAACGCGTATGCAGCATATACCCTCAGCTGACCTGATCGAGATTTTTTCCTCACTGCAAGGGGAGGGTGAATTGCTGGGCCGGCGCCAGGTATTTATGCGTTTTGCCGGCTGTAATCTGGATTGTGACTACTGTGACACCCGTTTTTTAAGCAGTAATCTGTGCCTGGTAGAGGAAGATTCCGGTTCCGGCGCTTTGGTCGAATATGACAACCCGGTTCCCTTCAGTCGCGTAGTGGCTCTGCTCAAGCAATGGCTGAAAGAATATCCCAAAGCCCATCACTCCATCAGCATGACCGGCGGGGAACCCTTACTGCATACTGAACTGCTTGAACTCTGGCTGCCCCATCTGCGTCAACTCCTGCCAATCTCCCTGGAAACCAATGGCACCTTGCCGGCGGCATTGCGATTAATTATATCCCACCTCGATTTTGTCGCTATGGATATCAAATTACCATCAGTGACCGGTCAGGCAACGGACTGGCAGGCGCACGCCGATTTTCTCGCTGTTGCTATTCAAACGCATTGTTCGGTTAAGTTGATTGTTGGTGAAAGCACGACCGACGCCGAACTGATACGCGCCGCGCAGCTGGTTCATGACATCTCAACGTCAAGCCCGATTATTCTGCAACCGGTAACCCGCAACAACAAGGTAGCGGTCTCTGTTCCACGATTACTCAGGCTGCAGGCATTGGTCGCCGCAATCCATCCGGAAACTATTGTTATTCCACAAACCCACATCTTTCTAGGGATTAAGTAGATACCTTCAGAATGTATATGAGGTTTCTGCCGGAGTCGATATGATCATTAAAGAGATGACCATGGTGGAATTTGCCACCGGTCTGAAATCCACGCAGACGGTCATTATCCCTTTTGGTTCGACCGAACAGCATGGCACCCATCTGCCCCTTGATACCGATACCCTCCAGGCCATTGATATTGCCCGGGTTGCTGCCACTAAACGAACTCTGTTTGTTGCACCGCCGGTGCATTATGGTGTGTGCCGTTCAACCGCACAGCATCCCGGCACGATCGGGATTTCTACCACTACCTTAAAGATGCTGATAACTGATCTGATCTCTTCCCTGTATGTCCAGGGGCTGCGTTACTTTGTTCTGCTCAGCGGCCACGCCGGAACCACCCATATGGCGACCCTGGTTGATGCCGGGGAAGAACTGCTGAATCATTTTGATGATATCCAGATTGCGGTCATCAAGGAATATGATCTCGCCCTTGCTGCCGGCCAGGATCTACTGGAAACCCCGGGGGATTCCCATGCCGGCGAGATTGAAACCTCACGCTTGCTGCATTCCCATCCACAGCTGGTCAAGGGACTATCGCCGGCTGAATACCCATCGTTTCCGCAAGGGATTCTGGTCCGTGATAAACAAAAATACTGGCCGGGTGGGGTCTGGGGTGATCCGACAAAGGCAAGTGCCGCAAAGGGAGAGTTGCTGCAACAACGGATGGCGGATAAGCTTTGTGAGATGATTGCTGTACTGGAAAGAATGGAGAAATAGTATCTGCTTATCTGGTTGTCACCAGCAATGCACAAAACAGGATATGGATTCTGCGACTGCGCTTCGCTCCACGCAGAATGACGATAGGTCTCCATCCCGCTCAAGAGTGTTTTTGTCATCCTGCGCGAAGTCGCAGGATCCAGCGGGTCGTATCTGTAACTGGTAAAAGTGGAGCGAAGTGGATAACCAGAGAGAAAAATAGCTGTTGGTCAACAATGGCCGAACTTCTCCATGAGTTTATCAGCGACCAACGTCGGCACAAACTTGCTGATATCCCCCTTAAGACGGCCGACTTCCTTGACAATGGATGAGCTTAAATAAGCACATTCCGGGGAGGTCATCATAAAGAGGGTTTCAACCTGCTGACACACAGTGCGATTCATCTGTGCCAGCTGGAATTCAAATTCGAAGTCGGTGACTGCCCGTAGCCCGCGCAGGATTACCCGCGACTTTTTACTGACAACATAATCAACCAGCAACCCGCTGAAGGTTTCAACCTGGATGCGCGGATCGTCAGCGACCAGTTGATTGATCATATCGATACGCTCTGTAACAGAAAAGAGCCCCTTTTTTTCATTGTTACAGGCCACAGCAACGACAACCGTATCGAAAATTTCCAGGCCGCGGCTGATAATATCAAGATGACCATTGGTTAACGGGTCGAATGAGCCGGGATAGATGGCTATATGTCGATTCATGGATTTTCCTCAATTAAGCCAAACAGATGAATTGCAGTTGAACCATAACAACGACGATCCAGTAAGGTCAAGGCGCCTTGGGACTGAGGCAATTCACGGCGTTGGGTCTCGATACAGATTATTCCACCTTCGGCTAAAAGATTCAATGATTCAACTTTGGCGATAACCTGATCAGTCAAACCCGCATGATAGGGAGGATCAAGAAGGATCAAGTCATAGGGTGCGTTCCGGCACACTCTGTCAAGGCACGCTGGAAGCTCACCGGAGATCAGGGTCACGCGATCAGCATATCCGCAGGCACTGATGTTATCCTTAATCAGTTTGATCGCATAGGGGCTTTGTTCTATCATCACTGCCGTTGTTGCCCCGCGGCTTAAGGCCTCGAGGGACTGGGCGCCGGTACCGGCAAAAAGTTCCAGCACCTTCAGACCATCGAGATCTCCAAAGCGACTGATCAACATACTGAACAGCGCTTCACGCACGCGATCAGGGGTTGGACGTATCTGCCTACCGTCAAAGGCCGCTAGTTTTTTCCCCCGTCTTGAACCTGCGATTATACGCATAGTAGATGACGACTCCTGTTTTGTGTCAATGTCTTTACATCGCCGTTTTTTTTAACAGTCACACCCAATAAGGGCAAGAAACATTATTTTTTCATCGTTAAATCACCATGGTTGTGACTTTAATTGTCTCACTGGTTTTGTATCCTGCAAATAATTCATTCATTTGCCAGGGGAGGATCATTATGTACGAACAGTATCTAGCAGACTATGCTACCAAAAGTGAAACCAGCCGCGGGCGTAAATATCCAGAAGCCTACAAAGATGATCGCTTGCCATTCGAGCGCGACCGCGACCGGATTATCCATTGTGCTGCGTTCCGCCGGCTTGAATACAAGACCCAGGTTTTTGTTAATCACGAAGGGGATTATTACCGAACGCGATTAACCCACTCTCTGGAAGTGGCGCAGATTGCCCGCGGTATCGCCCGTAAATTGAAACTCAATGATGATCTGGTTGAGGCCTTAGCCCTCTCCCACGATCTGGGCCATACCCCGTTTGGTCATACCGGCGAACATGTTCTGAGCCGCCTGATGAAGGATCATGGCGGCTTTGAGCACAATCAGCAGTCGCTACGCATTGTTGAAATGCTGGAACAACGCTACCCCGATTTTGACGGGTTGAACTTGAGCTACGAAACGCGGGAAGGGATCATCAAGCACACCACCTCCTACGATAACGCGGGAATGTCAGCAGTCACTCATTATTCTCCCAACGAACAACCGACGTTGGAAGCACAGATCATTGATCTCGCCGATGAGATTGCCTATAACAATCATGATATCGATGATGGATTAAAGGCCGGCTATATCAGTATCGATGACCTGGCCGGAGTAGAACTCTGGCAGCGTACCTGGATCGATGTCGGTCTTCGGTTTCCCGGGATCAGTGAAAAGCGACAGATCCTGCAGACTGTCAGTCGTTTGATCGGTGAGTTGATCCAGGATCTGGTGATGACAACAACAATTCAACTGCAAAGTCACGGGATTACGGATCTGGGCAGTGTTCGCAGTCACCCCGACCGGTTGGTGGCTTTCAGTAAAGACATGAAAGAGCGCAACAAGGAGCTTAAATCTTTTTTATTCAGAAAGCTCTACCGTCATCATAAAGTTGAGCGCATGCGCGTTAAGGCCGAACGTTTTTTAACCCGGTTGTTCGAAAACTATATGGATAATCCCCTGCTGTTGCCGGAAAAGTATCAGCTTCGTTATGAACAACATGGCCGTGAACGGGTAATTTGTGATTATATCGCCAGCATGACTGATCGTTATGCTCAGGATGAATACAAGCGCCTGTATGAGCCTTTTGAGCGGGCATGACAGACTAATCAGCTTGATTCCCGTGGGTAAAGTCGATCACAAGCGGTGATTTCGGGGAGCTTCCTGACAGTTTGACCTGATTGTTGCCGGCGCTGAACAAGAGTTGTCCGTAGCGACCATAATGGGGGATTCTGCGCGCCACGGAAACTGTATATTCCTGACCATCGCTGAAAAACCAGGCAGCATGCCTTTCAGAATTATAGGGGTTGCGGGTCACAATTACCCCGGCTCTTTCAGCCTTCTTGGCTGACCGATCCTTGTCGCCTGAAAGTAGTATGTTAAGCTGGTCATCAGACGCTGTTGTCGGCATCAAGCGGTCATTCATTCCAAAAATCACCAGATCATAGTCGGCCAGTTGCCAGGTACTTGCCTGTTCGGCTGTGATCATCGGGATGTTTGCCTGGCGTAGCCCAGCCAGTAACGTCCGGCGCGC
>CAZMFD010000001.1:52835-99181 GCA_964565445.1 uncultured Geobacteraceae bacterium | reverse complement strand
CCAAGCGATGCGGGTGAACATGTATTGAGTAGCCATATTACCCAACGTCTTCCAGAAAATCTGATCCCCCACTTCATGCCGTAACATGTGAAAAATCATCATGGCTTTACCATAGCCGATGGCTTGCCCCGGGCGACTGCTGCGATACATGAAGTTTTTCACGGCAAAGCGATTGGACGGATGGGTCAGGTTGGCGTAGGTCATCAGCTTATTGTGGCGATAGCTGCGCGCATGTTCATTGCTCTTATATTCTTCATAGAGATGATCAGCGATATAGGTGACCAATCCTTCAGACCAGTTACCTTGATTAAAATCTACCCAAACTCCGTTTCCCCACCATGAGTGGGCAATTTCATGACCAAGACTGGTAGTGACAATAAAGGGCAGGCGGATAACTGTACTGCCCAGCAAGGTCCAGCCGGGCAAACCGTAGCCGGTAGGAAAAAAGTTTTCAACAATGGCAAAGTGGGCAAAAGGGTAGGGACCAAACAAGCGTTCATAGAGATCGAGATATCTGCGTGACTCCTTGAGGTAAGTTGGTGCCAGCTCAGCTGAATCCTCATAAAAATAGGCAAAGATTGGTACTGATCCGCTGACATCCTCAAAAACCTGATAGGGGCCGGCTGAAAGGGTCAGACCACGTAGCGGATAGTCAATTTTCCAGGCCGATGTGCTGAAGGAACCATCATGATGACGGTACAGACGCTGCCCGGAGGTCACTGCCTCAGTGTTTCCGGGGGCGCTGATGCGCAGCTGGTAAATGATATCCGCTGTATTGACTTGGGGATACCAGGCAGCCCCGGCTGATAGATAGGTGCCGGTTGGACTGATCGTCGCTGACACACCAAAGCTCGGATCTTCAGTATGAACGGCGGTGGTAGGGACGGGATCATTGAAGATTGCTGAATAAGCGATTTCAACCGGATCATTGTTGATAAGTTCAAGGGTTAAGAGGCCGTTATTGAACTGAAAGTTGATAGTCCGTTGCCCTTGACGGATCTGATGAATGTTGGCCTCAGGGGCGAGGCGCAACTGCAGCTGCTGATCGGCAAGCTGTTCAAATCTGATCGTTGCCGTTGCTTCCAGCTGTTGCAAAGCAGGCTGGAGTTGCAGATCGAGATGATACTCAACCGTCGCCCAGGAGGGCGTCGACAGGGCAAACAGGGTCATAATCATGGCAAACAGCTGAAGTCTTTTCATGATCACCTTTACAGAAAAAATGACAATTTCACTGTAACCTCTAACGCGATAAAGTATCAAGGTGCCTGACCGTTCACTGCCCACGGCTTACTGTTCACGGTGTTGTTGATGCCAGTCGCGCATGGCAAAAAGTTCGCCGTAGGTCAGGTGGGGGCGAAGATTGCGCAATGCCTGTTCGCGGTAATCATTCAAAGCCTGGTAACGTTGACAGAATATCTTCAGTTCATCAATTACCGGATCATCATCTGGGATCGATTTTAACTGTTCAAGGGCAAACATGATTTTTTTCAGCGCACGCCCTAAAATCGTACCGGAGGTGACAATGCTAGCCGCAAGCAGACCGGCAAAAATACTTGCACCAAAAGGCTGATTCATTGAGATGGCAAGTAGCAAGGTTACGGCTGTTGCCGTGGTGACGATGGTAATCGCAATGGCAATCAGGTCGGAAAAAAGTAATGATTCACGGGTCGAGGTGGCAAGAACAATGGCAATGATCAGGCTCAAGACAACTAACACGAGGATGGCAGGGCCGCTGAGAAAATGACCGAAATAAAGCAGCAACAGCAGCAAAATATGGATTCCGTCAGAAACACAGGAACGGACCATCAATTTGCTGCGCTGTTTTTTCAGGTCGTTCAAGACGCTGTTAAGCTCCCTGCTAGTGGGCGGTTCAAGGGTCAAATCAAAGGAATACATAGAGATAAAACCAATCAGGGGCTGATGAGTGTACACTGTCACATGTGTCCATCATTCCTGTTTTGCGGCAGGAAAGCAACCCCTTCTGCCCGCTGGGAGAAAAGGGGCTGCTCAATATTTTGTGCTTGTCAGTAGGGACGGTTAACTACTTGTTTATGCGGTTCATCTGTTTCACGTTCTGTCGCATTAGCATAGTGAAATTCTTTTCCTTGATAATTTTTTAAAACCACATCAGCTCCCAATGATTGCAGATAGTCGGGCAACAGGGGGATTTTTCCACCGCCACCGGGAGCGTCGATAACGTAGGCCGGGACCGCCATGCCACTGGTGTGACCACGCAGGGCCTTGATCATTGCGAGACCTTCTTCCACCGTGGTACGGAAGTGATCGGTTCCCTGGACCATATCGGCCTGATAGATATAATAGGGGCGCACCCGGATCTGCAGCAATTTATGCATCAGTTGTTTCATCACCTGAGGATCATCATTCACTCCCCGCAGCAGGACACACTGATTGCCTAAAGGGATTCCAATATTAGCCAGACGCTCACAAGCCTTGGCCGATTGGCTGGTAATCTCGCTTGGGTGATTAAAGTGGGTATTCAGATACAAGGGATGATGCTTGCGCAGCACCCGGATGAGTCCTGAGGTGATCCGCATCGGCAATACGACCGGTACGCGGGTACCTATCCTGATAATCTGAACATGTGGGATGGCACGCAGACGCGTGAGAATGTCATCAAGCTTCTCATCACTGAGCAGCAATGGATCACCACCGGAAACGATGACATCACGGATTTTTGGATGATCAGCAATATAATCGATGCCGGCGCTGATGGTGCTGCTGCTGATTTGCATATCGGCCCCTCCGACTTTGCGCTTGCGGGTACAGAAACGGCAGTACATGGCGCACTCGGAACAGACCAGAAACAGCACACGATCAGGGTAGCGGTGAACCAGGTTGGGAACCGGGCTTTGGTTCTCCTCTTCTAGGGGGTCATCAACGCAGACGTTGTCATGACATTCGCGTTGATCCGGAACCGCCTGATTCCAGATCGGATCACCGACATATTTGATCAGGTCACGATAATAAGGAGTCACGCGCATCGGATATCTGTCGGCAACCTTTTTTAGCGGTGCCGGATCAATGCCGTAGGCCCGGGTCAGTTTTTGTGGCTCTGTAATACTTGCCTGCAACTGTTTTTGCCAGATTTCCATAAGATTCACCTAGAACCGGAGAAACGTTTGACATAGGTAATGCGGTCATCACCGGGGCGGTAAAAGTCCCGAATCCGCGCTTCTTCCTGGTAGCCACCTTGCTCATAAAAGCGCCGGGTGCGTTGATAAAATTCCTGTGACGAGGTTTCCAGACACAGCATTCGGGCGCCACGCGCCTGTAGGCGATTCTCGGTTTCTTCCATCAGTTGCCTTCCGTATCCTTTGCCGTGTAATTCCGGATCGGTAGCAATCCAGTAGAGATCGTAGTTTCCTTGCGTCAGAGGCACTGCCCCAAACAGCACATAGCCTGCGACCTGTCCGTCAGCTTCTGTAACAATCACTTCGTAGTCCTGCTGATCCGGATTGTTCAGGACACTGTCAAGCAGTTCCAGCGCACAGGTGACCTCTGCGCGGGTAAAAGCATTGCAAGTGACCAGAATTCGTTCAAGTTGCTGCCGATCACTGGGACCTATATCACGCATGGGTATCTCCTTTGCGGGCCAAAGCCATATTAAGGATGCGCTGAATCAAGGCCGGGTATTCATGTCCGGCGACCCCAGCTGCACGGGCAAACCCGGCATCAGGGCAGATGTCCGGATTGGCATTGATTTCGAGAATATAGGGAGTGTCCCCCTGCAAACGGATATCAACCCGGGCATAATCACGACAGCCGAACAAACGACACGCCTTGATGGCGATCTGTTCGATTTTTTTGCGCAGTTTTTCGTCAATAACCGCCGGACACTGAGGGGTTGTTCCACGGTAGTCAGCTGATGTTGCCTCCCATTTGCCGGCATAGCTGACAATCGGAGATTTGAGGTGTTTGGCAAAAACAATCTCGGCAAGGGGAAGCACTCCGGTGGGTGGGTTACCGAGGACCGCAACATTGTATTCGCGCCCGTTGATAAAGGTTTCGACCAGGGCATCCTGGCTGTAGCGGTCATGGATGTAACGAGCGCGCTTTTTTAAGGCTGTTTCATTGTGGACAATACTGTCAGGGCCGATACTCAAGGAGGCATCTTCACTGCAGGGCTTGACGATCAGGGGATAACCGATGGTCAATTTGGGAGCCGCTTCATTGCGTTTGATACAATAATATTCGGGGGTCGGCAGACCATGTCGAACCAGAATATCCTTGGTTAGCGCCTTGTTCTGGGTCAGTGCCAGACACAGGGACGGAGAACCGGTATAGGGGATATCGAGCAGTTCATAAAGCGCAGCAATGTGCATCTCCTTTGCACTGTCACCGCGATATCCTTCACATAGATTGAAGATGACGGCAGGTCTTAACAGTTGCAGTTTGCCGATAAAGGAAACCACTTCGGCTCCCAGCGGGATCAGCACGGGAACATGACCGAGCCGACGCAAGGCTTCAGTAACTGCTTGAGCCTCAGCTTCAGCCCCTGCTTCAGAAACACGGTCCTGGTGTTCACCACGGATCGGGGTTGCAGCAGCAAGGTTATAACAGACAGCGACTTTCATTACTGAACTCCTGAACAAGATTGTAGCGTTGTGATGCAATATCAACCACCTGCAGAATCATCTCGGTATAGGATAATCCTGCCGCTCGCGCTGCTTTGGGGAAGCAGCTGTTCTGTTCGGGGCGGGGAAGAATTCCCGGCAGCGGGTTCAGTTCAATAACCTGTGGGCGCCCTAAAGCATCAAGGCGCACATCAATACGGCACCAGTCACGGCAACCCAGAGCATTAAAGGCGTTGCGACACAGTTGTTCAATCTGTTGTGCAAGGAAGGGGTCGAGTCGTGCGGGACAATCAAAAATCGGCAAGGGTGACTCTTGTGTATCCCATAGCCATTTGGCTTCATAGGAATAGATTGGGTTACAGCCTGCCGGCAAACTGGCGAAATTGATCTCGACAATCGGTAGTACCCTGATGTCCGCACCATTGCCTAAAAGCGCAACTGTAAATTCACGCCCGGGAAGAAATTCCTCGATGATGGCTTTTTGGGAGTAGGTTGCCGTGATCCATTCAAGCTGACGGACAAGTTCCTTGCGATTGTGGACCAGGGCATTGTTGGTTACCCCCTTGCTGGAGCCTTCCAGACAGGGTTTGACCATCAGAGGATAGCGCAAGTTGCGGGGGATCTCAACGGGATTTGCGACAATCCAGAAACGCGGAGATGGGACCCGGTGCTGTTTCAATATTTCTTTGGTTCGTTGTTTGTCTAGACACATTCCGAGGGAGAGAGGGTCGCTACCGCTATAGGGGATCTGCAGCATGTCAAGCAATGCCGGGATCTGTGCTTCTCGGCTGGCGCCATGAAGACCTTCAGCGATATTAAAAACAAAATCGGGTGACAGCTCGCGCAGTTTTTGGAAGACATCAAGATCGGCATTGATCAGGGCAACCTGATGGCGTGTCGACAGGGCTGCTTCAACCGCCGTAATGGTATCAATGTCATCCCATTCGGCATAGATGTCGGGAGAAAGTTCAGCGGGAGGGTGCGAGGGAGGTTCGTCGTCGTTGACGGACTCCTCGCGCAGGTTAAAAACAAGCGCAACATTCATGATAACCCCTTTTTATGTAGCCTGAAAAAATTAAAAAACCGAACCAAAAACAACAGCTTTTACATTTCGGGTGCCTGGCGGCAATGGCTATAAAAAGGGGTTACTTTTTATGCTTGGGTCGTTACGCATTCCCGAACATGAATGCTGTTTTATTCAGCATATACGCTCATGATCAGGAATCGTCAATAGAAAAAATACTGCTCCCTAATAAAAAAAATAACCAGAGTTAGATTCATATGTTGGGAGCTTATGTCAGGATGTATGCTCAGGGCTTAGGAAGGGCGATTTTGGGGTTTTCCGGGTGTTTGCGATAGAGCAGAAAGGTGCGGCCAAGAACCTGGGCGACGCTGGAAGATGTCGCCTGTGCCAGTTCCTCTGCGATCTCACGGCGGTCGCTGAGGCAACCATCCTGTAATTTCACTTTGATCAGTTCATGGCAGCTCAAGGCTTCGTCGGTGGCAGCAACCACCCGATCAGTCAGTTCATCTTTGCCAATCATCACGATGGCCTGCAGATGGTGCCCCAGTCCGCGTAAATATCTCGCTTGTTTGCCTGTCAGTTTCATTGTTTTTTCCAAGGTTAGTAATTATAAAAAAATACCGGCCAACCAGTAAAGGAGCATCCCGACGAGCACGGTGCCGCCGAGACTACGGGTTTTTACGGCAAAGATCAATGTTGGAATGGCCACCAGAAATTCAAGCTTGCCAAAGGTAATAGCTGCATTGGCTGTATCAATAAAAAGAATTGGTGCCAGCAATGCCCCAAGGACCGCCACCGGAATGTACCCCAGCCAGTCGATCAGACCTTGCGGCATTTTTTTATGGGACAGATAGATCAAAGGAAGTACACGGGGCAGGTAGGTTACCAGACCCATGCCGACAAACAAAAAGAGATAGTCATTAACACTCATCAGTTTTTATCGCGTTTTTTCTGGAATAAATAACCACAGGTTGCAGCACAGACAGCGGCGCCGACAATATAGGAATCACCCGGAACAAACTTTGCCCACAGCACTGCGACAACAGCGGCGATGATTGCGGTGATCACATGTAGTCGGTTGTGAAGCTGGAACACCAGCAGGCAAATAAACATCCCGATCAAGGCATAATCAATACCAAAAGCACCGGTTGGAACAAATTGACCGACCAGAACACCACTGACGGTGGCTAAAATCCAGACACAGTTAGCCAGATGATTGACGATCAAGGCCTGAAAGCGAGTCCAGTTGCCGGCACGAAACCGCGCCATATTGATGGCAAAGCTTTCGTCAGTAATCCCGTAGGCAAACAGCGCCAGAAATGAGCGTCTGACTCCATGGAGGTAAACGGCCAGGGCCGAACTCATCAGCACATGTCGTAAATTAATAATAAATGTTGTACCGATGATCGCCCACAGTGAACTACCGGCGGCAATCATGGCGACACAGATAAACTGGGCGCTGCCGGCAAACACCAGGATCGACATCAGCGCCATGGCCCACCAGGGGATATCTGACTGCCCGGCCAGGACACCAAGGGCCAGACCAATAGGAAAATATCCGAGGCAGATTGGCCAGGCGGCATAAAGAGCCGTCTTAACTGAAGCTGATGGAAGGTAATGAGGCGTCATGAAGGGAGGGTTTAGCACTATCCACTAAACACTGCAAGAGCAGGTTTTGCCCTGCTCAGTAGCCGGCACCCCAGCGGCTCATTAAATGCAGTCGTTCGTCATCAGTAATCCAGTTACCGTTGACGATTCTGCCATGCTGTTCCCATACTTTCAGCCGAATTGATCCGATAATCGTCAACACAGCAACACTCACAAAAACTGCTAAAATCAGATAGGTCATGGCGGACTCCTGTCATCTTTGGCCTTGTTGATCGCTTGTGAAATTCATTTTCTATGGATGGATTATTTCACCATCATCATGTATAAGTAAATTACTCAATTTAGAATCAGAGGATAAGCCATGATTAACCTCCCAGACATGAATCGGATAAAGATTTTTTACTTTGTTTATAAGCTGGGCAGCAGTGTTGCTGCTTCACGGCAGTTAAATCTGACCCAGCCAGCGGTCAGTCAGCAACTAAAAAAACTTGAGGAAGAATTAAAAGCACAGTTGTTTGTGCGGATGCATAAACAACTGGTTCCTACCGCGGCCGGAATTCATCTTTACCGCCTGATCGCGCCGCTGTTCGAGAAGCTGATCAGTGAAATTGGGACGATACGATTGCCTCACGACCGACCGTCAGGCAAGTTGCGCATCGGTGCTCCCCGTGAGTTCGGCAAGGAGTATTTGCCGCGTTTTTGCCAGCGCTTTCGATCAATTTATCCGGATGTTACCTTTGAATTGAAACTCAAGGAGGCTGTGCCACTTTTATCCATGTTGCAGAAAGGTGAACTTGATTTTGCGCTCGTCGATGTTTATTACGAACCGGGGGAGTTGCCTGGTTTTCCTTTTGTTTTCAGTATGGAGCCGTTGTTGCGGGAGGAGATGATGCTGGTATCATCGAAGGGATACTATCATCGTGAGATTAATGGTGATCATAGCCTGAACAATCTGATTGGAAAGGATTTCGTCACTGATGAGGATGATCCGTCGATTCTTGACCTCTGGTTTCGGCACCATTTCAACAAGCTTCCGGAGTCATTGTCTGTCGTCATGACGCTGGATACCCATGAAGCCCTGCTGAACAGCCTGCGACTGGGGATGGGCCTGGGGGTTGCCACCGCTCATCTGATCTGGAAAGAGATTCAGCGAGGAGATCTTGTGGCGATTACAACGGCGAAGAAAAATATGGTTAATATGATTTCTTTGGTACAGCTATTAGATAAAATTCCAACCTTGACGGAAAAGGTCTTCCGCGAATTTCTGTTGCAGGAGGTTCAGCAACATGAAGTGACGGGGTGGTTCCAATGTATATCTGATTGATCCGAACAGATCTTGTTTCAGTCTTCATCCTCAGCGAGTGCTTCGTAGAGATTCACCGTATGGTTTTTAATGCGCCGCATAGCTACCGCCATGTCGCTGAAGGTTAAAGCCGGCAGCGCATTGCAGGACCCGGCTTTCATCCGTTCCAAATGGGCCTTACGGATAGAATCCGCCAAATCGTTGAGACGCTTTGCCTCATTGCGGACAAGGTTCTTGTTGATGTCGTCCTGGTTATGAAAAACCTTGCAGACCAGGTTGAAAAAAGCGAAGAGCTCATGATGAAAGTTATGCAGATCTGCCCAGGCGTCAGCACTGTAGTCAAGGTCGTTTTTTTCGAGGCGGCGCATATAGGAACACAGAGAGAGGGCATAGTCGGCAATAGATTCCAGTTCATCTGCTGCACGCACATAGGCATAGGCACGATCTGATTGTTCTTTGGAGGATTTTCCTCCCTGCATCAATGAAACAGTAAATGTGGTTATTTCGTGCTGGATAATATCGGTCTGCTCTTCTATTGCCTTGACCTTACGATAGAACTTTTCATGATTTTTCAGGTCGCGCTGGAGAAAGCTGCCCGCATGTCGTAGTGCCTTATGAGCCCGTCCCTGCATTTTCTTTAATTCTTCATAGACCATCGTGACTCCAAGAGCTACAGGCATGGAGCCGGGGGCACCGATGTATCTGAATGATCCTTTAGGACCACCAGCCCGGTCTGGTACCAATTTAATGACCAGATTGGCCAGCAGCCCAAGAAAGGGCAGGACAATGAGGGTCGCAGTTACATTAAACATGCTGTGGGCAAAGGCAATGTGGGCTGCAATGTAAGGGCGGTCACCGACTTCATTGGCAAAATTGGCGATACCTGGAACCAGTGCCTCAACCAGGGCAACAAAAGGTGAAAAAATGATCACCAGAATAATTACCCCCACCACATTGAACACGCTATGGGCCATTGCGGTTCGACGAGCCGTGACCGTACCGCCTAAAGCTGCCAGCTGGGCCGTGATGGTGGTGCCGATATTTTCGCCCATGACTAGAGCCACAGCCGTGTGGAAAGGGATAGCACCGGTCATGGCCAGAGCAATAGTGATACCGAGCATGGCCGAACTGCTTTGGACAACCATGGTCAGCAGGCAGCCGATAAGGACGCATCCGAGAATACTGATCAGTGATTGAGCATCAAGAATCAGCATCAGGTTCATAAAACTTTCATCACTGCGCAACGGCCGGAACGCATCACTCATGATCTCGAGGCCAAAAAAGATCAATCCTAAAGCAACCAGGGTTCGTGCCGTCGCAGTGATGCGGTCATTCTTTGAAAAGAGCATCGGGAAAATACCAAGACCGACCAGCAGTAGTCCGTATTTTCCGATTTTGATTGCCAGTATCCAGCCGGTTATTGTGGTGCCGATGTTGGCTCCGAGAATAAAACCGATGGCCTGGGTCAGTTGCATCAACCCGGCATTGACCAGGCCGACAACCATCACCGTAGAGATGGTCGATGATTGGACAAAGGCGGTTACTGAAATGCCAACGAGGACGGCCAGAAAACGATTACTGGTTAAAGATGAGATGACTTTGCGGATAACTCCACCCGACAGCAACTGCAGGCTGTCCGATAGAAATTTCATCCCGAGGATAAAAATACCCAGACCACCGATTGCGGTGTAGGCCATTGTGAAGTGGTCGATCATATAGTTTTGTCCAACCCGTAATTATTCTGCTAGAGTGACTTGTAGTTGTCGGCAATTTAGATCTCTTTTTTTTTTCAGTCAAGGATAACGACTACAGAAAAACAGTTTTTTTTTTGTAAACAAAGAGCTGATTATTTATAGGTAGTTATGCGAAACAAATGAGAATGATCAGACCAGGAAAAAAGTTGAATTCACTGTGTGACTTTTTATCATCAACAATCGGGCATTATTTCAATATGAAAGGGAAAACAACATGCTGAAAAGAATAGCTGTATTGACCAGTGGAGGGGATTGTTCAGGAATGAATGCCGCGGTCAGAGCCGTGGTGCGCGCCAGTCTGGTGTCCGGCATCGAGGTTATTGGTGTGCAAAAGGGATATCAGGGGCTGATTGATCGAATGTACGAAAAACTGACCACCAAATCAGTCAGTGGTGTGCTGCAACGCGGAGGAACCTTTCTGCAAAGCGCCCGCTGCAAGGAAATGCGTACTGAAGCCGGTCTGCGGCTGGCCTGTGATAATTTAAAAGGGCTCGGGGTCGAGGGTTTGGTGGTGATCGGTGGTGATGGCTCCCTCGCTGGTGGTCTGGCTGTTCACCAGCAAGGTATTCCGGTTGTTGGAATTCCTGCCTCCATCGACAATGACATCCCATTTACCGATCTGTCCCTGGGTGTCGATACCGCCCTGAATAATATCGTTCGCGCGGTTGATAACCTCAAAGACACCGCGTCATCCCATACTCGCGCCTTTGTTGTCGAAATCATGGGACGCAATTGTGGTTATCTGACCGTCGCCGCCACGATTGCGACCGGTGCCGAATTCAGTTTGATACCAGAAGAACCATTTGATCTGGAACAAATTTGCAAGGATCTGCGCAAGCGCTATCAGGAAGGGCGTAACAACAGTATTATTATGGTAGCCGAAGGTGCCGGCCGTGCTGAGGATATTGCCGTACAGATCAAGGACCGTATCGGTTTTGAAACCAGGGTTATTGTACTGGGACATTATCAGCGTGGCGGCTCTCCTTCAGCTTTTGACCGTCTGCTTGGGGCTCGTTTCGGACGTGCCGCGCTTGATGGATTGATACTGGGGCACGCCGGCACCATGGTCGGGTTGAAGGGCGCTGTCATTGCGTTGACCGATCTGAAAAAAGTAACTGAAGCCGGAATTCGCCCGATCAATCCGTTATTCCCATATCTGGCCAATAGCCTCTCTGTTTAATATTATTGCGGGTATTCCCAATTTAAACCAACCTCTGATATAGTTGACCAATAAGGTCATCAATTCTGCCGGAGGTTATGCTATGAAGACTATACTTACTGCTTTAATTTTCACCCTGTTTGCGACCAGCGCCTCTGCTGCCGGAACGATTGTTGATTATCAGATAGATGGGGCCACCTATGAAGGTTATTTCATCAGCCCGTCACCTACTGCGCCCTTCATTTTGTTGATTCATGATTGGGACGGACTCGGTCAATACGAAATTCAACGCTCACAGATGCTTGCTGACCAAGGATATGCGGTTTTTGCTGCGGACATGTTCGGTAAAGGAGTGCGGCCGGCCCAGATTGATGAAAGACGACAGCTGACCAATGCCCTCTATCAGGATCGTACAAAGATGCGCAAGCTCCTGCAGGGCGCAATGGCTGCCGCCACTGCGCAGGGGGCAAACGTCGATAACGCCGTAGCCGTTGGCTACTGTTTTGGCGGTGCTGTCATTCTTGAACTGGCACGTAGTGGCGCCCCATTGAAGGGATTTGTTTCATTTCATGGAGGCCTGACGACACCCCAAGGGCAGAATTATGCCGAAACAAATGGCTCTGTCCTGATTCTGCACGGTACCGCAGATACTGCTGTTAGCATGGATGATTTTGCCCAGTTGGCAAAAGAACTGGAGGAGCACAAGGTCGACCACGAAATGATCACCTACAGCGGTGCCCCCCATGCCTTTACTGTGTTTGGATCAGATCGTTATCGTGAAGATGCTGACAGGAAATCGTGGCAACGTTTTTTGGATTATTTGCAAGAAACGTTACGATAGTTATTAGATACCCATATTTCAAGGAGTAGGCAAAAATGCTACGAAAAATTATCAATATGTTGTTTGTCCTGGGTCTCGTCTTTACTTCATCAACCGCGCTGGCCACTGTACCTGATCATCCTGATCAGATTCCACGGATCAATGTTGTCGATCTTCGCGCCCTGCAAAGTCAGCAATCGGTTATTTTTGTGGATACGCGAACCCCAGGGCAGTGGCAGCAAGCAACTGATAAAATTCCCGCTGCCCTACGGATTACCTCGCAAACACAACTGGATGAGTTTAAACGCACGGTGCCGAGTGACACGGCAGTTGTAACTTACTGTACCTGACCGAATGAATCTTCCAGCGCCGGTCTGGCGCTGATTCTTGTTAATCATGGCTACACACGGGTTTATGCACTGTTAGGTGGCTATGCTGCCTGGCAAGCAATGAATTTACCGGTAGAGAGAAAGTAGACAGGATAAAAACTACAGCACCTGCTTTAAAAAGAGCTTGGCGCGTTCTTCCTGCGGATTGGTAAAGAAATGTTCCGGGGTGCCTTCTTCGACCAGCTTACCGTGATCCATGAACAGTACCCGGTCAGCGACCTCGCGGGCAAAACCCATCTCGTGAGTGACGACTATCATCGTCATTCCTTCACGCGCCAGCTGTTTCATGACCTCCAGGACCTCACCAACCATCTCCGGGTCCAGGGCACTGGTAGGTTCATCAAATAGCATCACTTTCGGGTCCATCGCTAAAGCTCTGGCGATAGCGACCCGCTGCTGCTGTCCACCCGACAGTCGAATCGGATATTCCATCTCCTTCTCAGCAATACCGACCTTATTCAGTAGGGCCCGGCCTTTATCTGCGGCTTCAACCTTTTTTCTTTTGCGCACAACGGTTTGTGCCAGAACAAGATTTTCAAGCACGGTTTTGTGCGGAAAAAGGTTGAATTGTTGGAAAACCATCCCAACTTCACGACGAACTTTGTTCAGGTCGGTTTTTCGGTCGGCAAGGTCAACACCATCTATATGAATGTGACCGGATGTCAGCTCTTCAAGTCCGTTCAAACAACGCAGATACGTTGATTTTCCTGACCCGGATGGGCCAATAACAACAACAACCTCACCAGGCTTGATGTGAGATGTGATGCCATCCACGGCGTAAACGACCTGACCACGGCCATAAAATGTTTTTTTCAGATCAACGGTTTTAATCACTGACTGCAAGCCTCCGTTCAACCCAGGAAATCACCTGAGATAATACCGAAGTTAGGGTGAGGTAAAGAAAAGCGACAACAAACCAGATTTCAAAAGTGGCAAAGGTCGAGGTGATGACCTCGCGTCCCGCTTTGGTCAGGTCAGTAATGGCAATAACCGACACCAGTGACGAATCCTTGATCAGGCTGATAAACTGTCCAGCCAGAGGAGGAAGGGTTCGTTTGAATGCCTGGGGCAGAATGATGTAAATCATTGCCTGAGGGGTGTTCATGCCCAGAGAGCGAGCAGCTTCCATCTGTCCCTTGGGAATCGACTGAATGCCGGCACGGATAATTTCTGCAACATAAGCGCCGGCAAAGATCGACAGGGCCCCGATACCCGCAGCCATACGATCAATGTTAAGTACCGTACCAAAGAAGAAGTAGACGATAAAAATCTGCACCAGTAACGGCGTGCCGCGAATAATCTCAATATAAATGATCGACAATTGGCGCAGAGTGATATTTCTGGATAAGCGACACAGGCCAGTAATCAGGCCGATGACGAGGCCAATAATGCTGGAAATGGCAGATATCCACAGGGTGACCCCGAGACCGTATAATAAGGGGCCGATTTCCCATTTGAAGGTAGAGCCGATCTGATCACCGGCAAACAGACTTTCGTCAGGGTAAACCTGCACGGTGTCGGAATCGACAGTAAAGGATTCCAATTCATCAAATTGATTGCGTATGGTTACGGTGGTTGAGTCGCCAATAGCTTCAACGTCGATAACACGGCTGTCGTAATTCGCCCGTTTGACGATTTCATGATGGTAAACAAAATACTGGGGCACACGGTTCCAGCGCCAGGCATAGTTGACTTTACTGGTCGCTACCCAGAGTCCCAAACCAATGGTCACCAGGATAAGTATCGTCAATAGTCGCCAATGCAAGTCTTTACGATAACTGTTCACGTGGATATTGGCCTTTTTAGTTACTTTGGACGATAGGAAGGTGCGGGCATCCATTACTATTGTCAACCAGGATGCCCGCACCTGTAAGAAATAAAATTTAGTTCTGGATCTGCTTTAACCATTCATCACTGGCAAACCATTTGTTGTGAATCTGCTCATAGGTTCCGTCGTTTTTGATCTGGTTAAGAAAGTTGTTAAGCCAGTTCAAAAAATCATAGTTGCCGCGCTGGATTGCCCAGGCCAGGGGCTCATGAGTGAAGGGCTCATCAAGAAACACCAGGTTGCCGTCATTGCGCTGGGCATAGGTAATAGAGAGCAGGGGGAGATCATAAACAACAGCGTGAACCTTGCCGTTGAGCATGTCGAGAACTGCTTCCTGCTCGGTTTCAAAAGAAACATATTGAGCACGGGGGATCATTCGTTGAACCGCCTGTTCGCCGGTGGTGCCGAGCTTTGACGAGACCTTGTATTTGGGGTCGTTCAGATCACGGTACGACTTGACCTCATCGGCGATTTCCTTACGGATCAGCACTGTCTGACCGACAACGATGTAAGGATCGGCAAAGTTAACGGAAAGATTGCGCTGTTGAGTCAGAGTCATGCCACTCATGATGATATCGAATTTGTCGGTCAACAGGGCAGGAATGATGCCGTCCCAGGCGGTACTGACCAGTTCCAGTTTAACCCCCATGGCATTAGCCATCCGCCGGGCGATATCGACATCAAAACCGATAATCTCACCGCGCTGGTTCGTCAGTTCAAACGGCATATAGCCGGGTTCCATGCCGACACGCAACACTCCGCGCTCCAGAATATCATCCAGGACGTCAGCAGTAGCGACAACAGGGGCCAGTAAACTGACAGATAACAGACAAGCCAGCATGATTTTTACAAGTTTCATCGATCATCCTCCATATTTAATGTCATTGTTATGTCAGAAGCGTCGGATACGGAATCTGACGGGGAAACAGCAGTGGTACATCAATAGGATTTGCCTTCGTCGAGAAGTTCAGATATAGACATGCGTGTTCCGCACTGTGGGCACTCAGGCAGATCTGCAATTGGAAAATATATAATTTCAATATAGCGGCAACGCGGGCACACAATCTCGACAGGTTCCCGTTTTGATCGATCCTGGTGTTCCATCAAGGATCCCTTCTTTGCCAAGTAAACCTGCCGTTTACTCCAACTTGTTGGTATGAACATGTTTGGATGGGCTTTGTAGCTGTTATTGTACATTGTTGCTTTATTTTCTTATATCATGCGAATTTCATTATAAACAAGCCCCTTTGGCTGAAGAAGTGGTCTTACATGAAGTTTTTAAGCCCATCTAAAATTAATCGGCGACAATTACATGCTGAATTAATGCTGATTTCGGTAACCTTGTTTTGGGGGGCAACTTTTCCTATTGTGAAAGATGCTATTACCGAAGTACCGGTTATGTGTTTCTTGTGGATTCGATTTGCCATGGCAGCGGTGTTGCTTGCCATACTGTCAGGTAGCGCTGGTTTTTCCACCCTCGACCGACGCGGCTGGTTGGCAGGAGTCATCCTTGGAGTCCTGTTGTTTTTGTCGTATCTGTTTCAGACTTACGGTCTTGCCTTGACCAGTTCATCCAACGCCGGCTTTTTAACTGGTCTGAATGTTGTCTGGGTGCCTTTGCTGGCTGGACCATTGTTAAAAAAACCTGCTGCAACCGGTTCAAAAATCGGCGTGGTATTGGCAATTGTTGGCCTTTTCATGCTGACCTGGCGTTCACCCTGGGAGTTTAATCCCGGTGACCTGCTGGTGTTGATCTGCTCTATCTTTATTGCCCTGCATATTCTGGGTCTTGATGTGTTTACCCGTGGCTACGATGGCCGCGCTTTAACTTTTGTCCAGATTGGAACAATGGCACTTCTGGCAGGTGTAGGCAGCTTGGTGTTTGAGCCGGTTTCCTGGCCACAAACCTGGACCTTTTCATTGATGACTGCGTTGTTTATTACTGCGTTGTTTGCGACTGCTTATGCCTTTTGGGCGATGACGACCTTTCAGAACCGGACAACCCCAACCCGTGCAGCCCTGATTTACACCCTTGAACCGGTGTTTGCTGCAATTTTTTCTGTCTGGTTGGCTGGTGATCGTTTGTCGACCCTGGCATGGTTCGGTGGCTCCCTTATTATAGCGGGAATGATGGTAGCGGAAGGATGGAGTCTGCTGGCCCGTACCAAACAGATAAAAACTACCTGAACAGCACTCCACGGCAATGTTTTTGGCTGTTTCGTTTATTCTTTACAAGCTGAACGTTACTGCTTAGGATGAAAAGCTTTTTAAATATTCACATTCAATCGAGCCAACATGGACCTTACTAAAATTCGTAACTTTTCCATCATTGCCCACATCGATCATGGTAAATCCACCCTGGCTGACCGTCTGCTGGAAGCAACCGGCGCCCTGACCGATCGGGAAAAATCCGATCAGTACCTTGATAAAATGGAGCTCGAAAAAGAGCGCGGTATTACCATCAAGGCGCAGGCGGTAAGGCTGACCTACAAAGCTCAGGACGGTCAGACTTATATCCTCAACCTGATCGACACCCCGGGACACGTCGATTTCTCCTATGAAGTCAGTCGTTCCTTGTCTGCCTGCGAGGGCGCATTGCTGGTGGTTGATGCGGCCCAGGGGGTCGAGGCCCAGACCCTGGCCAATGTCTATATGGCTATTGACCAGGATCTCGAGGTTTTTCCGGTACTCAACAAGGTTGATCTGCCCAGTGCAGAGCCACAACGCGTTTGTGAAGAGATCGAAGAGATCATTGGTATCGATACCAGTGATGCTATTTTCGCCAGCGCCAAGGAAGGGAAGGGGATTCTTGAAATTCTCGAAGCCCTGGTGAAGAAAATTCCGCCTCCCAAGGGCAACTCAGAAGGATTGCTGCAAGGGTTGATTTTTGACTCCTGGTACGATTCCTATCAGGGCGTCATTATTCTGGTGCGGATTTTTGAAGGGACAGTCAAAAAGGGGGACAAGGTTCGCCTGATGGCGACTGGTGGCGTGTATGAAGTCAATAAGGTCGGGGCGTTCAGCCCCCATCCGGTTGAATTACAGAACCTCGCTGCCGGCGAAGTGGGGTTCGTCATTGCCGGCATCAAGGTGGTTGAAGACGCCAAGGTCGGTGATACCCTGACCCATCATCATCAACCGGCAGTAAAGGCTCTGCCTGGCTACCAGGTGGTTAAACCGATGGTATTTTCGGGTCTTTATCCCATTGACAGTGGTCAGTACGATGCCCTGCGCGACGCCCTGGAAAAACTGCGTCTGAATGATGCCGCCTTTTCCTTTGAACCGGAAAACTCCCTTGCTTTGGGGTTTGGCTTTCGTTGTGGTTTTCTTGGTCTTCTCCACATGGAGATTATTCAGGAAAGACTGGAGCGCGAATTCAATGTTGAGCTGATTACCACAGCCCCCACGGTTGTTTACCGGGTGACGACGGTCAAGGGCGAGGTCCTAAACGTTGAAAGCGCTAATATGCTTCCTGACATCCAGATGATTCAGCAGATTGAAGAGCCCTTTGTCGTCGCTTCGATCCATGTTCCCAATGAGTTTGTTGGAGCAGTGCTGGGGCTGTGTATTGAGAAGAGAGGGATCCAGCGCGAGATCAAGTACCTGACCGCCAATCGCGTTATGATCGTGTTTGAATTACCGTTGAACGAGATCGTCCTCGATTTTTTTGATCGACTCAAATCGATCAGCCGTGGCTATGCTTCGCTCGATTACGAGCATCTGGATTTTCGTATCAGCCGTCTGGTGCGTCTGAATGTTCTGATCAATGGTGAAGTAGTCGATGCGTTATCGTTGATTGTTCACAATGACAAGGCTCAGTATCGTGGTCGTGATCTGGTGTCGAAAATGAAGGAATTTATTCCCAGACAACAATATGAGGTTGCTATTCAGGCGGCAATCGGCAATAAGGTGATAGCCCGTTCAACCGTTAAAGCCCTGCGCAAAGATGTGACCGCCAAATGTTATGGAGGCGATATCACCCGTAAGCGTAAGCTGCTGGAAAAGCAAAAGGCCGGAAAGAAACGGATGAAACAGGTCGGTAACGTTGAGTTGCCGCAAGAGGCTTTTTTGGCAATCCTTAAAATCAAAGAGTAGAAACATGGCATTTTTCAACAAGAAAAAATCGCAGGTCGAATCAAATAAACCCTGGTACCGGGAGTGGTCTGAAGCGCTGATTATCGCCGTTGTTCTGGCGCTTATTATCCGCACCTTTGTTTTCCAGGCGTTCAAGATTCCTTCCGGTTCGATGCTTGACACCCTGTTGATTGGTGATCATCTACTGGTCAATAAATTTATCTATGGCACCAGGCTGCCTTTCAGTGATGATCGCTATCTGGCCCTGCGTAGTCCCGAACGTGGGGATGTGATTGTCTTTGAATTTCCCGAAGATGAAGAAAAATCCTATTTTCAGCGTCGTGATTTTATCAAGCGCCTGATCGGTCTGCCTGGTGATGTGGTTGAAATTCGCGCCAAGCAGGTTTTTATTAATGGCGAACTGCTTGAGTTTGAGCAGGAAATTCACCGGGACAACCAAATCTTGCCCGCCGTTGCCGGCCCACGCGACAATATGGCGCCGGTCAAGGTGCCTGAAGGTCAGTATTTTGTAATGGGAGATAATCGCGATTTTTCCTACGACAGTCGCTTTTGGGGTTTCGTCGACGACTCCAAGGTTAAGGGATTAGCCTTCATTAAGTACTGGTCATGGGACGCCCAAGCAAACCTTGTTGACAAGATCCGCTTCGATCGCATTGGTCGACCTATACATTAGACTAAACTTCTTGTTTGCCCTATTGACAAGCCTGTGGTCTGCGTTGTAACGTTCGTGACCATAAATTCTTTTTACCCTTTAAACTGATCCGAGAGATCAGCAAGGGAGAACAAATGTTTCACAATTCGTCCAATAATACCAAACACCTGTGCACATCTGCTGTACAGGTGTTTTTTTATGTCATTTATGTAGCAGGAGGTACTTGTGGCGACTGAATCGGTAGAAATTCTCGATCTGGATGGAGTGAATCGCGCACTGACCCGTATCGCCCACGAAATTATTGAAAAAAACAAGGGCGTTGAGGATCTGGTAGTGATTGGCATTCGCACCGGGGGAGCTTATCTTGGGGAACAGATTCAACAACGTATCAACGAGATTGAATCAGTCACGGTGCCCTTCGGCAGTATTGATATCACTATGTACCGCGATGACCTGGCTTCGCGCGGTCATCTTGCTGTAGGACAGACCGATATTCGTTTTAATCTTGATGGCAAGCGGGTGGTGCTGGTTGATGATGTTCTCTTCACTGGCCGCACCATTCGCGCCGCCATGGATGCGGTGATGGATCTTGGGCGCCCCGAGAGTATCCAATTAGCTATCCTGATTGATCGCGGTCATCGTGAGTTGCCGATTCGCCCTGATTATATCGGTCGCAATCTGCCAACCGCCCGCAATGAGCAGATCAAGGTTGATTTTGACGAACAGAATATTCCCCGAGCAATTCATCTGCTCAAAAGCTGACGGCGGAGGATAAACATGAATTTTAATCCGAAACACATTCTGGGCATCAAGGATTTATCAACAGCACAAATCCATTTTATTCTCGATAGCGCCGCCAGCTTCAAGGAAATCAACAGCCGCCAGATCAAGAAGGTTCCAACCTTGCGGGGCAAAACCATCGTCAACCTGTTTTTCGAAGCCAGTACCCGAACCCGCACTTCCTTTGAAATTGCCGGCAAACGGCTTTCTGCCGATACCATCAATATCAGCGCCTCTTCCTCATCCGTAGTCAAAGGGGAAACCCTTGAAGATACAGCAAAAAATATCGAGGCGATGCACCCTGACATCATTGTCATGCGCCACAGTGCTTCCGGTGCCTGCGACTATCTTGCGCAGCGACTGAAGTGCTCAATCATCAATGCCGGTGACGGTACCCATGAACATCCGAGTCAGGCCCTGCTCGATGCTTTCACCATACGTCAACATAAAGGGAAAATCGAAGGGCTGACCGTCACCATCGCCGGTGATATTACCCACAGCCGGGTGGTGCGCTCAAATATCTATTGCCTTAACAAACTGGGGGCAAAAGTACGGGTGGCCGGACCGCGTACCATGTTACCACCGGGGCTGGAAAAGCTCGGGTGTGAGGTTTTTACCGATCTGCGCGCGGCTATTCGCGATGTCGACTGTATCATGATGCTGCGCATTCAACGCGAACGTCAGGGTAAAACCCTGATTCCGTCGTTACGTGAATATGCCCGCTTTTATGGCTTGAATCCCGATAACATCAAGCTTGCCAAGCCGGATGTTATCGTTCTGCACCCCGGTCCGATGAATCGTGGGGTGGAGATCTCCTCCCTGGTGGCCGATGGCCCGCACAATGTCATCCTTGATCAGGTGGAGAATGGCGTTGCTGTGCGGATGGCGCTGCTCTATCTGGTATCCGGCGGCGAATCAGTCCAAAACGCTTAAACCTATACATGAGGTAGTAGCATGAAAATACTTGTTAAAAATGGACATTTGATTGATCCTAAAAATAATATTGATGGTCGTTATGATGTCCTCATAGAAGACGGTAAGGTCGCCGCGGTTGGTGCCGATCTAACTGCTAACGATGCTGAGATGATCGAAGCTGACGGGCTACTGGTTGCCCCGGGGTTGATCGATATCCATGTTCATCTGCGTGATCCGGGGCTGGAATACAAGGAAGATATTATCAGTGGCACCCGTGCTGCGGCCGCTGGAGGTGTCACATCCATCGCTTGTATGCCTAACACCAGGCCAGTCATTGATACGGTTCCCGTGGTTGAATACATCATCAATAAGGCGCGCCGGCATGGCAGCGCCAATGTTTATCCGGTAGCAACGATCAGTCAGGCGATGAAGGGTGATGTGCTTTCAGAGATGGGTGAGCTTAAAGCTGCCGGATGTGTGGCTTTTTCCGATGACGGGGTGCCGGTGGTCAGTGGTGAACTGATGCGCCGTGCTTTCGAATATGCGGATACCTTTGGCGCTCCGATTATCTCCCATGCCGAAGATTTAACCCTGGTGGGGGAGGGGTGCATGAATGAAGGCGAGGTGGCCACCGAGTTAGGCCTTAAGGGCATCCCCTGGGTCGCTGAAGATGCTGCTACGGCGCGGGAAATCATGTTGGCCGAGTTTACTAACAGCCGTCTCCATATTGCCCACGTCTCCACCAAAGGAAGTATCGAACTGGTCAGACAAGCTAAGGCACGGGGAGTCAAGGTCACATGTGAAGCCACCCCGCACCACTTCACCCTGACTGATGAGGCGGTACGCGGATACAACACCAATGCTAAAATGAATCCGCCGTTACGCACCCAGGCTGATGTCGATGCTGTCCGTGCCGGGCTCGCCGATGGCACCATCGACGCTATTGCGACAGATCACGCTCCGCATCATTACGATGAAAAGAATGTTGAGTTCCCCGTTGCCCTTAACGGCATTGTTGGACTTGAAACCATACTGCCTTTGACCATGGATCTAGTCAGGACTGGAGCCATCACTCGCCGGCAAGCGATTGCTCTGTTGACCTGCCAACCGGCGACCATTATCGGCATTGATCGAGGCTCTCTTGAAGTTGGTGCGGTTGCCGATTTAACCATTATTGATCCGGATCTTGAATGGACTTTGGATGTCCGGCACCTCAAGTCAAAGAGTAAAAATACCCCTTTTGATGGTTGGACCATGCGTGGGGCGGCGATCCGCACATTGCTGGCAGGTCGAACGGTGTATCAGCGTTAGCAGTAAGTAGTAAGCAGTAAACTACCAACAAATAACACTAAACCATAGAGGCAAAAATGAAAGCAGTATTGGCATTGGCCGATGGCAAATATTTTGTCGGCACCTCCCTCGGCGTTGCCGGGGAAGTAACCGGTGAGGTGGTTTTTAATACCAGCATGACCGGGTATCAGGAGATTCTCACCGATCCTTCCTATCATGGTGAGATCGTCACCATGACCTATCCACAGATTGGTAACTACGGCATCAATGACGAGGACGTTGAATCGACAAAGCCCCACCTCTCGGGCTTTGTCGTACGTGAATCCTGTCCTTTTCCGAGTAATTTTCGCTCCCAGATGACCCTCGACGCCTATCTGAAACAAAACAATATCGTTGCCATCGAAGGGATTGATACCCGTGCGCTGGTGCGTCACATCCGAACTAGTGGGGCCCAGACCGGAATTATTTCAACCCTTGATACGGATCCGCAATGCCTGATCAAAAAAGCGCAAGCAGCGCCCGGCCTGGTCGGACGCGATCTGGTGCGCGAAGTAACCTGTGAGGCCCCCTACCAGCTTCATCAAGGGCTCTGGGATCTGGCAACAGGGTATACTGATGTCGATCCAGCAACCGCTCAATATCACGTAGTGGCCTTTGATTTCGGTATCAAGCGCAACATCCTGCGCAACTTGAATTCGCGTGGTTGTAATGTCACCGTTGTCCCCGCCGATACCAGCGTCGCAGAGGTGCTGAAGCTCAACCCCGATGGAGTCTTTTTAAGTAACGGTCCCGGCGATCCTGAGCCCCTCCACTATGCTCAAGAAACAATCCGTGAACTGCTGGGCAAGGTGCCGATCTTCGGTATCTGTCTGGGACACCAGTTACTGTCCATCGCCTGCGGTGGTCAAACCTACAAGCTCAAATTCGGCCACCGCGGCGGAAACCAGCCGGTACTCGACTATCAGCGTGGGCAGGTAGAAATTACCTCACAGAACCATGGTTTTGCCGTTGATGCTAAAACCCTGGACACGGGCAAGGTCAAGGTGACCCATATCAATCTCAACGATCAGACGGTCGAAGGGATCGCCCATCTTGAATATCCTGCTTACTCCGTTCAATATCATCCTGAAGCTTCTCCCGGTCCGCATGATGCGAATTACCTGTTTGATCGCTTCACGGAACTGATGAATACACACAAAAGCCAAAAAGTAACATGAGGAGCAACAATGCCAAAACGTACAGACCTTAAAAAAATATTGATTATCGGTGCCGGGCCAATTGTCATTGGTCAGGCCTGTGAATTTGATTATTCCGGCACTCAGGCCTGCAAGGCGTTAAAGGAAGAGGGGTACGAGGTTGTCCTGCTCAATTCCAACCCGGCAACCATCATGACCGACCCTGATTTTGCTGATCGCACTTACGTAGAACCGGTGAATCCGGATGTGTTGGAACGGATTATTGAAAAAGAACGCCCCGATGCCGTTCTGCCCACCCTCGGGGGACAAACAGCGCTTAACACAGCTCTGACCGTAGCCAAGCGAGGAGTGCTAACCAAATTCGGAGTGGAACTCATCGGTGCTAACCAAGAGTCGATTGAAAAGGCTGAAGATCGCACCCTGTTCAAGCGGGCGATGGAAAAGATCGGTCTGGAAGTGCCACGTTCCGGCTTGGCCCATAATCATCAGGAAGCGATGGAAATCCTTGACTATGTCAGTTTTCCTACCATCATTCGTCCTTCTTTTACCCTCGGTGGTAGCGGTGGCGGCATTGCCTACAACCGCGAAGAATATGAAGAAATGGTGATGGCCGGAATTGAGGCGTCACCAACCAACGAGGTCATGGTCGATGAGTCGATTATCGGCTGGAAAGAGTATGAACTGGAGGTCATGCGCGATTGTGCCGATAATGTTGTTATCATCTGTTCGATCGAAAATTTTGACGCTATGGGGGTTCATACCGGCGATTCCATTACCGTCGCACCGGCCCAGACCCTGACCGACAAGGAATATCAGATTCTGCGCGATGCCTCTTTGAAAATCATCCGTGAAATCGGTGTTGATACCGGTGGTTCCAACATTCAGTTTGGCATTAATCCGGTGGATGGACGCCTGGTGGTGATTGAAATGAACCCGCGGGTGTCACGTTCATCGGCGCTGGCGAGTAAAGCTACCGGCTTTCCCATCGCAAAAATCGCCGCCAAATTATCAGTCGGTTATCGCCTGGATGAGATCTCTAACGATATCACCAGAGAAACCTTGGCATCCTTTGAGCCGACCATCGATTATGTTGTCACCAAAATCCCCCGCTTTACCTTCGAAAAATTCCCCCAGGCCGATGCGACCTTGACCACCCAGATGAAATCGGTGGGGGAGGCCATGGCCATCGGCCGAACCTTCAAAGAGAGTTTTCACAAGGCTTTGCGTTCCATGGAAATCGGCTCTTATGGCTTGGAAAGCCGGATATTTGCAACTCCTTTGGACTACAAAAAACCGTTAACTGATGATCAACAGGCATTGATCAACCAGAAACTACAGATTCCCGGATGGGAACGGATCTGGTACCTGGCCGATGCCCTGCGTGCCGGTTTCAGCGTTGACAAAATCCATCAGCTCAGTGGTATTGATCCCTGGTTTGTTTCCAATCTGGCACAACTGATTCAAATGGAAGGGGAGCTCCTTACCAGTCAACTGTCAACGAACCAAGAAAACCCTGCGTTTAGCGATCTACTACGTCAGGCTAAGCAGTTCGGCTTCTCCGATCGCAGTTTAGCGACCCTCGTGAATAGTTCGGAGACCATCGTCCGCCAGTTTCGCCATGATCAGGGGATTCGTCCGGTATACAAGCGGGTGGATACTTGCGGCGCTGAGTTTGAGGCCTATACCCCCTATTTTTATTCAACCTATGAAACTGAGTGTGAAGCGGAGCCAACTGATAAGCGTAAAATCATCATTTTAGGTGGGGGCCCAAACCGTATCGGTCAGGGGATTGAGTTCGATTACTGCTGTGTTCACGGCGCTTTTGCACTATCGGCCGCAGGATTTGAAACCATCATGGTAAATTGCAATCCGGAGACAGTGTCAACCGACTATGATACTTCTGATCGCCTCTACTTTGAGCCCCTGACCCTTGAGGATGTGCTTGAGATTGTCGCCATTGAAAAACCTGAAGGGGTGATTGTTCAATATGGGGGGCAAACGCCGTTGAAACTGGCTGTCGCTCTGGAGCAAGCCGGCGTACCGGTCATTGGCACCTCACCCGATGCTATCGACCGGGCGGAAGATCGTGAGCGCTTTCAGGCGTTGCTGAACAAACTTGGGTTATTGCAACCCGATAATGGCATTGCCCGTTCGTGTGAAGAGGCTGAGGTTATTGCCGAGCGTATCGGTTATCCGGTGGTGGTCCGCCCGTCCTACGTGCTGGGTGGCCGCGCCATGGAAATCGTTTATGATGTTGAGCGCTTGCGCAACTACATGAAGTTTGCCGTAGAAGCTTCACCGGAGCATCCGATACTGGTTGACAAATTTCTCCAGGACGCCATCGAGGTGGATGTTGATGCTGTTGCTGATGGTGTTGATGTAGTCATTGGTGGCATCATGCAGCATATCGAAGAGGCCGGCATTCATTCCGGTGATTCGGCCTGTGCTTTGCCAACGATCTCGTTGTCAAAGCAATTACTTGATGAGATTCGTCGCCAGACCCGAGAACTGGCACTGGAGCTGAAGGTTGTCGGCCTGATGAACATTCAGTATGCCATTAAGGGCAATACCATTTATCTGCTTGAGGTCAATCCGCGCGCTAGTCGCACTGTTCCCTTTGTCTCAAAAGCCACCGGTCGTCCGTTGGCCCAGATCGCCGCCCTGGTGATGGCCGGGCAGTCGTTGGCAGAGCAGGGGATTGCCGGCGAGATTATTCCCCCCTATATTTCCGTTAAAGAAGCAGTTTTCCCCTTTGTCAAATTCCCCGGAGTCGATACCCTGTTGGGCCCGGAGATGAAATCAACCGGGGAAGTGATGGGTATCGACTTCGATTTTGGCCGTGCCTTTGCCAAGGCGCAAATAGCTGCAGGGGTCAAGTTGCCGACCGCTGGGGCAGTTTTTATCAGTGTCAAAGACACGGATAAACAGCCGGCTCTTGCTGCCATCATGCGGTTGGCAAACGCCGGTTTCAAAATTGTCGCTACCGCCGGAACAGGGCAGTTCTGCCGTGACCATGGGGTTGAGGTGACCATCATCAACAAGGTCAAGGAGGGGCGGCCGCACTGTGTTGACGCCATTAAAAACCGCGAATTTGCAATGGTTTTCAACACCACCCTGGGTGCCGCTTCGGTTGCTGATTCCTATTCTATCAGGCGGGCCGCCCTGATGAATGAGATCGCCTACTTTACCACTGTTGCCGGCATCAATGCGGTGACCGATGGGGTGCTGGCGATGCAGCGAGAAACCCTTGACGTTAAACCCCTGCAAGAGTATTATCAACACCTGTAAGCGCAATATTACATACTTGAATAACCAGTGGGCGGTGAATAACTGCCCGCTGTTTTTTTTAGGAGCAAGAAAAATGAGTCATTCGGTTCCAATGACCGTAGATGGTCATCGTCGACTGCAGGAAGAATTAAAAACTTTAGTCCGGATTGAACGACCCAAGGTTGTTCAGGATATCGCCGAAGCTCGCAGTCATGGTGACTTGTCGGAAAATGCTGAATATGATGCGGCTAAAGAGCGGCAGGGGTTTGTTGAGGGCCGCATCCAGGAACTAAACGACAAAATCGCCCGTGCCCAGGTCATTGATACCACCAGCATTAAAAGCGACAAAATTGTTTTTGGTGCGACTGTCACTGTCTTTGATATCGATACCGAGAAAGAGGCAACCTATCAGATTGTCGGCGAAGATGAAGCGGACATCAAAGAGGGTAAAATATCCATCACCTCTCCGGTTGGTAAAGCATTGATCGGCCACCGCGTCGACGAAGAGGTCAGAATAGTGGTGCCATCGGGGGTACGTGTTTATGAAATAACCCGTATTACCTATGCATAGCAGATGGTGATTAATTTTCAGTTGAATTTCTAGAGCCGGTCCTGACACCTTGCTTTTTCGCATATTTTCTGGGAGAATTCAAAAGTTATACGACAATACTGGAGGTTCTCTATGAATCAGGTTATCACCAAAGACATGACCTTTGACCAATTGTTACAGATGCATCCAGGGGCCGCGAAGATCCTGACCAATTTCAACCTGGGTTGTGTAGGCTGTCTTGGTGCGTCTACTGAGACCCTTGCTCAGGGTGCACGTGCCCACGGCCTTGATGTTGAGGAACTACTGACTGCTCTGAATGATCGCAACCAGTAGCTCTTACAAATCATGCCTGATCGGAAAATGGCCGATCCGGCCGCAATCCTGTCCCAACCCTTAAGCATTCTGCCCGGGGTTGGACCAAAAGTACAAGCCCGTCTGCAAAAACTTGGTCTGACTACTCTGGAAGATGCTTTTTATCACCTCCCGCATCGTTACGAGGATCGCCGCCAGCTCAAATTAATTCGCCAGTTACGCGACGGTTCCCCTGAAGTCTTCAAAGGATGCGTCCTCGCGTCCGGCGAATCCCACACTAAACGGACATCGCGGCGCATCTTTGAAGTCATTGTCGGGGATGACAGCGGTACGATCTCACTAAAATGGTTTCATTATCGTAAAGTCTGGCTGGAAAAGCGCTTTCCTATCGGTCAGACGGCCATCTTTATTGGTGATGTAAAACGTTTTGGTGCCACTCGTGAGATCCATCATCCTGATTCTGAACTGATTCAGGGTAATGAGGACATGGCCTTGTTGAGCCGTAAAGATCCTGTCTCATTTGGCCGCATCATCCCGGTGTACCCACTGACCGAAGGGATCAGCCAGAAGCAGATGCGTTCGATCTGGTTTCCACTGATTCGCGATTATGCCAATTACCTGCCGGCAACGACACCTGATTCCATCCGCAGAAAATATCATCTCCTGGATCGTCCGGAAGCTATCCGCCAGGTTCACTGGCCCGCCCCACAGTCAAACCTCAACGAAATGGAACAAGGTCGTCACCCCGGCCGCAAGTCGCTTGTCTTTGATGAATTTTTTTATCTGGAAATGGGGCTGGCCTTAAAGCGGGCTGGGGTGCAACTGGAGCAGGGCAGTAAAATGCCCTGTGAACATCAATATACCTTGCCACTGAGCAAGATGCTTCCCTTTAAATTGACGGCGGCTCAACGGCGTGTGCTCAGTGAAATAAAAGACGATATGGCGTCCCCCCATCCTATGAACCGTTTGTTACAAGGTGATGTCGGCAGTGGCAAAACCATCGTAGCGCTGATGGCAGCACTGATTGCTATTGAAAACAGCTTCCAGGTGGCGGTTGTTGCGCCGACGGAGATCCTTGCCGAGCAGCATTTTCGCACCTTTGCGCCTTGGCTGGAAAGATTGGGGCTGACCTGCTGCCTGTTGCAGGGGAGCACCAGCCAGGCAGAGAAAAAAAAGTACTATGCCCGGATTGCCGCCGGAGAGATAGATCTGGTTGCCGGCACCCACGCTGTTTTGCAGGAAGGTGTAGAATTCGCACGCCTTGGATTGGGTATTGTCGATGAACAGCATCGTTTCGGGGTTCGCCAACGTGGCATCCTGAAAACCAAGGGCAATAATCCCGATATTCTGGTGATGACGGCGACACCGATCCCACGAACACTGTCCATGACCCTTTATGGTGATCTCAGTGTTTCAGTGATTGACGAACTGCCTCCCGGCAGAAAGCCAGTTACAACAAAGATAACGCTTCAACGTAATCGCTCAAATGTCCATGACTTTATCAGACAAGAGGTTGAAAGAGGCCGTCAGGTCTACATTGTTTATCCATTAGTGGAAGAATCGGAGAAAAGTGACCTGCAGGCGGCAACCATTGCTGCGCAACAGCTTAGTGAGATATATTCTGAATTCCGGATTGGGCTGCTGCACGGAAAAATGAAGTCCGCAGACAAAGAAGCTGTGATGAATGATTTTCGTGCCGGAAATCTCGAGATCCTGGTTGCGACAACGGTCATCGAGGTGGGGGTTGATGTGCCCAACGCCACCTTAATGGTTATTGAGCATGCAGATCGTTTTGGCCTGGCACAATTACACCAACTGCGCGGGCGCGTTGGTCGTGGTGCCGAACAGAGCTACTGCATTTTGATTCCATCAGAGAATATCAGCGAGGATGCTCAAAAACGCCTGGCAGTCATGATAAAAACCGAAGACGGTTTTCAGATCGCCGAAGCAGATCTTGAGATCCGTGGACCCGGTGACTTTCTTGGAACCAGACAAGCTGGCTTACCGGACTTTCGAGTCGCCAGTCTGATACGAGATCTTACAATCCTTGAAGCAGCAAGGCAGGCAGCATTTGATTATGTCGAGCAGACCGACAGATTGAACTCATCAGATGCACGACCGGTTAGAGCAGAACTGATCCAACGCTGGGGGAGCCGTCTTGAACTGGCCAATATCGGTTAAGAAGATGTTGATACCTGAATCTACCCATTAGTTTACATAATATATATTATGCGACACAAGATCAAATAGTACGATTTCTATGGTCACAAGGTGACCTTCTTCTATATCCACCCCCACAAAATATCATCAGACAGCCCCTGCAGCATACCCAACTCTTAACAAGAGCTTATCGCAATAGTTAGCATCCTAAAAATTCTATTGATTTGCAAAATCGGCGAGCCATGTTGATTCTCCCTGAAAGTCATGTAGGATTTATACAAAACCATCTGATTATAAATGGATTACAGGATTAGTTGTTTGCCTTGCTAATATCACTAGGAGGATATGTGAAAATGCTGTGTTGTAAACAAAACTTTTTTGTATCAGTTTTTGTTGTGTTTTTGTCAGTTTTTCTGTCTGGTCAGGTGGTTGCTGCCGGAGTCAGTGAGGATACCGAAGCCTGTATCGCTTGCCATTCGATGATGACGCCGGGAATCGTGGCTGACTGGAAGAAGAGCCGCCATTACAGTGTCAGTCCGGCAGAAGGCTTGGAAAAAAAGATGATTGAGCGGCGAATTTCTGCAAAAACCGTCACTAAGGAGTTAGCAGGAAATGTTGTCGGTTGTGCAGAATGTCACATGATGAACGCTGACAAGCATTCTGACAGCTTTGAGCATAACGGTTTTACGATCCACACGGTTGTTTCACCGCCCGATTGTGCTGTCTGCCATCCCACGGAGGTATCTGAATTTGCTGATAATTTGATGGCAGAAGCCTATGCAAATTTGATGCATAATCCAACTTACGAGCATATGATTACCAGCACCAATGGTAAACATGAATTCCGCGACGATATGATCAAACTACATGGTTCCGATCCCATAACAGATGCAGATTCTTGCCTGTCCTGCCATGGTACCGATGTAAAGGTGACGACTGTAGAAACGCGGGACACTGAAATGGGCGAAATGGAGTTTCCGCAACTATCGAACTGGCCGAATTCTGGAGTTGGTCGTTTAAATCCTGATGGTAGCGTCGGTGCCTGCTCTTCATGTCATATGCGGCATCAGTTTTCGATCGAGGTTGCTCGCAAACCCTACACGTGCGGTCAATGTCATAAAGGCCCAGATGTCCCGGCCTATAAAGTGTATTCCGTCAGTAAGCATGGCAATATTCAGAAGTCGGTCGATAAAGACTGGGATTATAATGCTGTCCCCTGGATAGTTGGTGAAGATTTTAATGCGCCCACCTGTGCCGTTTGCCATGCCAGTGAGATTGTCGATGAGAACGGGAAAATGTTGGCCAAGCGGACCCATCGCTTCAATGACCGCTTGCCATGGAGGCTATTTGGTCTACCCTATGCCCACCCCCATCCGATCGAGGCAGACACTTCTATTATCATTAACAAAGGCGGATTGCACTTGCCAACAGAACTGACCGGCGAGCCGGTCAGCAAGTTTTTAATCGATCAGGAAGAAATGGATTATCGTCAAGCGAATATGGAAAGTGTCTGCGCCGGTTGCCACAGTGAGCAGTGGATCAGTAGCCACTTTAACCGATTGGACAAATCGATAGAGACAACCAATTATATGACCCTGCAGGCAACTAAAATTCTCAGCCAGGCCTGGAAAGAAGGGTTAGCAGAAGGACTACCCCAAAACAAGAACCCCATGAATGAAGCGATCGAGCTTAAATGGGTAGAACAGTGGCTGTTCTTTGGTAACTCTATCCGTTTTGCTTCGGCAATGGGGGGAGCCGATTACGGTGTTTTTGCCGATGGTCGCTGGTATCAGACAAAAAACCTGCAGGAAATGTATGATTACCTGAAATTTCTGCGGGCTACCAAGCCACCTTTAAAAGACTGATTTAACCTGAAGTGAAGAAATACATACTCTGATATCTTAACGCGCTTAAATCGATCTTAACTGCATCAGAAACAAAATAAGGGGCCAGCGAATGAACGCTAGTCCCTTATTTTGTTTTTTATGGTCGGGATGACTGGATTTGAACCAGCGGCCCCTTGACCCCCAGTCAAGTGCGCTACCAGACTGCGCTACATCCCGTTGTTGACAGCGAGGCGCATTATCAGTGATTGACCTGCGCATGTCAAGAATTTTGACGGTTAATTCCAGGCTACTTTTTGCGTTTATCGATGACACGAGAAGCTTTGCCTTCGTGACGCAGGATCGCTGATGGTTCCACCAGTTTAACCTTGGCACTAACACCCAGGACAGTTGCCAGACGTTTTTCGGCTTCACTAACGAATTGGCGCTGGCGCTTCATTTCATCAAAAAAGATGTGTTCATTGACTTCGACTTGTACTTCCAGTTGATCCATGTTGTTAATACGATCGACGATCAGTTGATAATGCGGCTGACATCCTTCGATCTGTAGCAACACTTCCTCAATCTGGGTCGGGAATACATTGACCCCCTTGATAATCAGCATATCATCGGTACGGCCACTGGTTTTCTCCATCCGTGCCAGTGTCCGTCCACATTCACAGGGTTCGTAGTTGATTCGGGTAATATCACGGGTGCGATAACGGACCATAGGAAAAGCCTGTTTGGTTAAGCTGGTGATGACCAGTTCGCCTGTTGCGCCTCGTGGCAACACTTTACCGGAATCGGGATCGATGATCTCAAAGACAAAATGATCTTCGGCCAGATGCATCCCACGCTTGGTCAGGCAGTCGCCGGCAACACCCGGACCCATGATTTCCGACAGCCCATAGTTGTCGGTTGCAATAATCCCCAGACGTTTCTCCAGTTCGCAACGCATCTGTTCGCTCCAGGGTTCGGCACCAAACAGCCCGACCCGCAATGCCAGACTCGCCGGATCAATCCCCTTCTTCTCCAGCCGATCAGCAATGGTCAGACCATAAGATGGCGTACAAACCAGCGCCGATGAGCGATAATCCTGCATGATCATAATCTGTTTATCGGTGTTGCCGCCGGAGATCGGTATCACCGAGGCGCCAATCGCCTCTGAGCCGTAATGCAGTCCAAAGGCACCGGTAAACAGACCATAACCAAAGGCAATATGGACAATGTCTTCGCGGGTCACGCCGGCGGCTGTCATAAAGCGTGCTACCAGTTCCGTCCAGGTACTGATGTCCTGTTGGGTGTAGCCGACGACGGTGGGTTTGCCGGTGGTGCCTGAGGATGAGTGAATGCGAACAACATCGCTCATGGGAACGGCGAACATACCATAGGGGTAGTTAAGGCGCAGATCTTCCTTGTTGGTGAATGGCAGGTGCTGAATATCGTCCAGCGACTTGAGGTCGCCGGGCACAAAACCACAATCCTTGAACTTGTTCTGATAACAAGGAACATTGCCACTGACCAGCTGTAGGGTCTGTAGCAGGCGTTCCAGTTGCAGGCGTTCCAGTTGCTCGCGCGGCAGGCACTCCGCTACTGGGTTCCAGATCAATGGGTGATCAGACATTGATGATAAATTGCTTTCACTATGTGTTCTTAAGTGCATGTTATATCGATGTTATCTTTTCACCATCAAGAATATTAACGCCGTTGTTCAGCAGCACCTTGATGGCCTGATCAATATTGTCAAAACGAAAGATGATCACAGCATTGCTGCCGGAACGCTCGACAAAGGCATACATATATTCAACATTAATTTGGTTGTTATCGAGGATTTTTAAAATGGATGAGAGACCGCCTGGAGAATCGGGAACTTCCACCCCGATGACTTCAGTTTTATTAACAGTAAAGTGACCCTCACGCAGGACATTGAGGGCTTTTTCACTATCATCGACAATCAGGCGCAGAATACCGAAATCGGAGGTGTCGGCCAGGGAAAGTGCGCGGATATTGACATTTGCCTCACCCAGAACACCCGAAACTTCTGCCAGACGACCCGATTTATTTTCAATAAATATCGAAATCTGCTCGACTTTCATGGCTTACTCCCTTGTTATGTTGAAATGTTGCCGCGCTTGTCAATGACCCGTTGTGCCTTACCCTCGCTACGAGCCAGGGTTTTAGGTTCGACCAGCCGTACTTTGCAGGTGACGCCGAGCAGATCCTTGATCTGTTTCTGAATCAGTCCGGAGAGTTGCTGCAGTTTGCGCACCTCGTCAGAAAAGGTCTGTTCATCGACCTCAACCAGAACTTCCAGGGTGTCCAGGGTGCCCTCGCGATCAACCAGCAGTTGGTAGTGGGGTTCAATTCCCTTGATGTTGAACAGTACTGATTCAATCTGGCTGGGGAAGACATTAACCCCGCGAATAATCAGCATGTCATCACTGCGGCCGCTTAAGCGATCGATGCGCGCGTGGGTTCTGCCGCAAATACAGGGTTCACGGGTTAAACGGGTAATATCGCGGGTGCGGTAGCGGATCAGGGGTATTCCTTCTTTAGTAATGGTGGTGATCACCAACTCCCCTTTTTCACCGTCCGGCAACACCTCTTGAGTATCAGGATCAATAATCTCGAGCAGAAAATGATCTTCCCAGACATGCAATCCGTTCTGGGCTTCGATACACTCGATACCGACGCCGGGTCCGAGGATTTCAGACAAGCCATAAATATCGATAGCCTTGATATTCAACTTGGCTTCAATTTCCTGGCGCATCTTTTCGCTCCAGGGTTCAGCACCTAAAATACCCACCTTAAGATTGAGCTTGCGGATATCGATCCCCTCTTCTGCTGCAACCTCGGCAAGGAACAAACTGTAGGACGGAGTACAGGTCAGAACCGTGGAACCAAAATCCTGCATGATCATCAATTGTTTTTTGGTATTTCCACCCGACATGGGAATCACCGAAGCCCCGATGCGTTCAGCACCATAGTGAGCACCCAGTCCTCCAGTGAATAAACCATAGCCGTAGGCGTTATGAATAACATCACCTTTGTGGGCACCGGCAGCGTAGAATGAACGTGCCATCAGTTCAGTCCAGGTTTCAATATCACGCTTGGTATAACCGACAACCGTTGGTTTGCCGGTCGTCCCCGAAGAGGCATGAATACGGACAATCTGCTCCAGGGGCACGGCAAACAGTCCGTAAGGATAATTCTCGCGCATATCTTTTTTCAGGGTAAATGGCAGGCGCTTCAAATCTGCCAGACACTTGATGTCTCTAGGCTTGACCCCGGCCCGATCAAAAGAATCGCGGTAAAAAGGAACCGTAGCGTAAACCCGCTCTACCGTTTGTTGCAGTCGCCGCAACTGTAGCGATTCAATTGCTTCTCTGGGTAGCGTTTCAAAATCATCGTTCCAGATCATCCGGATTCTCCCTGTCCACTTTTCTAGCTGTTGGTTCCGCGTCCTGCGGCAAAAGCCTGAAGATTGATATCGACAAGTTTTCCCGGAACCATTTTCTTCAGGGCGGTCAACCACATGTCGTGGTCAAAATCCAGAATATTGGAAAGCGCTCCCAGCAGAACCGTGTTGACGGTCTTAGCGTTGCCGGTTTCCAGCGCCAGGGTCAGGCCGTCAACCACAGTTGTTAAAGGAAATTGCTGCTCAATGGTTTCGACCAGTTTTTCAGGATAGCTTTGTTTACCTAGGGCGACCGACGGTGGTGCTATCTTCCAGTCGTTGACCACAACCCTGCCGTTACTGCGCAGTAACGGCAGATAACGACAGGTTTCCATCAGTTCAAAACTGAAGAGGATGTCCACCTCCCCTTCAGGAATGATCGATGAGTAGACCTTTTCACCATAGCGGACATGGGAAACGACACTGCCACCACGCTGAGACATGCCGTGGATCTCATTTTTTTTCACGTCAAGGCCGGCCATCAGGCAGACTTCAGATAACACTTCACTGGCAAGCAGAATGCCCTGGCCACCCACCCCGGCAATAAGAATATTGGTTGTATTCATATGGTTATGCCTCTACTTCCTTAAAAGCGTTAAAGCCGCAGGTTTGCTGGCAGACCTTGCAGCCAACGCAAATGATCTTGTCAATATTCGATTTTTTGGTTGTTTCATCCCAGGTAATAGCCGGGCAACCTAAACGCAAACAGGCTTTGCAGCCGGTACAGGCCTCATGATCCACATAGAGTGCCGGGCGCCGATCGAGGTTGTCTCTGGGCACCAGGATACAGGGTCTGGTGGTAATGATCACGGAAACTTCCGGCCGAGCCATCTCCTCACGCAGGGTTTTGCGGGTCTTGGCTATGTCATAGGGATCAAGGATTCGTACGTGCTGAACGCCAACAGCGCGGCAGAGTTGTTCCATATCGACGCGAAAGGACGGATTACTGTCGAGGGTGTAGCCGGAGGTCGGGTTTTCCTGGCGTCCGGTCATGGCGGTGATGCGGTTATCGAGGATAATTACGGTTGCCGTTGAATTATTGTAGACCATGTCCATCAGACCGTTGATACCGGTATGCAAAAAGGTCGAGTCGCCGATAACAGCAACGACCTTGCGCTGTTCCTCTTCACTTAAAACCTTGGAGATGCCGGTGGCGTTACCGATACTTGCACCCATGCAGACGCAGGTATCCATGGCCGACAAAGGCGGCATAAAACCGAGGGTGTAGCAACCGATATCGCCGGTAACAAAAGCCTTGGCGCGGTTGAGTTCCATAAACACCCCGCGATGCGGGCATCCAGGGCACATATTGGGTGGTCGCTGGGGCAGATTCAGGGTGTCATCTTCATCCGGTAAAGATGTTCCGAAAAGCCCTTTCGCCAAACGCCCGGGAGTTAATTCGCCACAGATGGGAACTTTTGCTTTGCCGATAACTTTAATCCCCATGGCCTGAACCTGTTCTTCGATGAAGGGGTCAAGCTCTTCAACTACATAGAGGGTTTCATAGTTGGCAGCAAAATCACGAATCAGTTGCTTGGGCAGCGGATAAACCATGCCGAGTTTGAGAACGTCGGCATCGGGCAACACCTCTTTTACATACTGATAAGAAACGCCGGAGGTGATCACACCCACCTCCCCTTTGCCTTTTTCGATCCGGTTGAACGGCTGACTGCAGCCCCATTCTTCCAGTTTGAGAATACGTTCTTCGACATCATAGTGACGCTTGCGGGCGTTACCGGGAAGCATCACCAGTTTAGCCGGATTACGCTCAAGGGATGGTGTCGGTATATTGTCCGGTCGCTCACCCAGGGTAACGACCGATTTGGAGTGAGAAATCCGGGTCGTGCTGCGTAAAAAAACCGGCGTATCGAACTGCTCACTGACCTCAAAACCGAGCTTGGTGAAATCAAGGGCTTCCTGACTGTCAGCCGGTTCAAGCATCGGCATTTTGGCAAACTTGGCGAAGTTCCGATTATCTTGTTCATTCTGCGACGAATGGAGCTCCGGATCATCTGCCGTGACCAGCACCAGACCACCGCGCACTCCCGTATAAGTGAGGGTAAACAGGGGGTCAGCAGCCACATTAACCCCTACGTGTTTCATGACGACCAGGGCCCGGGCCCCACCGTAACAGGCACCGATACCTACTTCGAGGGCGACCTTTTCGTTGGGTGCCCAGGATGAGTTGACTTCTTTATAGCGCGTCATGTTTTCGAGGATTTCGGTGCTTGGTGTGCCGGGATAGGCACAAGCAACCAATGCGCCTGCCTCAAAGGTTCCCCGGGCAATCGCTTCGTTTCCAGAAAGCAGTACTTTATTCATGATCAGCCTTGGTAGTTTGAGTAGTTAAAAAAGAGGTTAATGGAGAAAAATTGAAAGGCGATAATAGGCAAAGCGTGAACATCTGTCAATCACGACCTGCATCAAGAAAGGTCCCTTCAAGCAGGCCGGCATCAGCAACTTTGAGCTGCGCGACATTAAAGGCTTCAGCAATGGCAGTGACTAATTGCAACCCGGGAAGAATCAGATCCCCCCTGCCCGGCTCCATTCCCGCTAATCGCTCACGTTCCATTGCCGGCAACATCTCAAGTTGAGCATAAAGAATTTTCATCCATGCGACTGATAACCGGTGATTATTGATCACAGCAGGGTCATAATGGGAGAGCTTTAAATCCATCGCTGCCAGGGTGGTTATGGTACCTGCAGTGCCAATCAACTCCAGCGGTTCTGATAAGGGTGAAAACCGTTGCCTGCAATCGTCTCCCAGTGTAGCTTCAATAGCGTGCTGACGCTGGTCATGATTGGAATATTCTTCAGCTAGACGCACCACACCAATAGGAAAGCTCTGCTGGACAAGAATTTGCCCGGCTTTAAAGTAGATCAGTTCGGTGCTGCCACCGCCAATATCAACAATAAGCGCATTGTCAGGACACGGTACAATGACCGATAGCACTCCAAGGGTTGTCAGGCGAGCCTCTTCATCACCATCAATGACGTCAATGTTGATTCCTGTTTGTTGATACACCTGCTCGATGAACTGCTGACTGTTTTCTGCGCGACGTAACGCAGCTGTACCCACTGCGCGCAAACACTGTGCCTGATTGATATTGAGGATGTCGGAAAAATCTTTAAGGGCAGCAATGGTTCTTGTCATTGCTATTGCCGACAGACCGTCAGCCGAGGAAAGCCCGCCGCCAAGACGAGTGATACGGCGTTCATAAAGACAAGGCTGCAATAATCCATCGGCACAGGAACCAATCAGCATTCTTACCGTATTACTGCCAATGTCGAGGGTCGCCTGCATCATGAAACACTGACGAGGGTGTCGGAAATTTTGAAAGTATGATCACCTATTTTTTCGTAACATTGAAGCATGTCAATGAAAATCAGCCCCGGTTGCACCGCACACTCACCGGTATTAAGGCGGGTAATGTGGTTCATGCGCAGGGAGTCTTCAAGAGCATCAATGCTGTCTTCATATTCAATAGATTGCTGGACAATATCCTGTTTGTCATGTTCCATAGCATCGATAACAAAACTCAAGAATTCGTAGGTGCGATCAGCGATACCCACAACTTCATTGGTGCCGGTGTGGGAAAATTTGATTTTTTCATTAATTTTTCGGGTATTCAGTTTCCATAAACTCTGGCAATGATCACCAATGCGCTCCAGGTGATCGACGATGTTCATCAGTTTATTGATCTGCCCTGAGGTGTCAGCAGAAATTGAGCGTTGTGAGAGCTTAGTAAGAAAATTCATAATTTCTTGTTGCAGAATATCCAGAGTTTCCTCATTTTTTTCAAGTTCCGGAATCCGGCGCAGATCATTATCATCAATAAATCGGTTGGTTTCGTCGAGCATGCTAAAGGCCAACTGAGCCATGCGCCGGGTTTCTCGGCGCGCCTGGCCAATAGCAATTGGTGGGGTATTCAAAACCCGGTCATCAATAAACCTTACCTGAACAATTTCCTGGCGTCCTTCACCACGAATAAAATAGGTTGAAATTTTAGCCAAAACGCCAATAAAGGGGAGAAAAATCAGGGTATTGATAACATTGAACAAGGTGTGAGCATTGGCAATGTAGCGGGCGATATGAGGTTTGTCGCCCATTGGAGTGCCGTATTGATCAGCCTGTGCTTGTGTTTGCACTACAAAATCAGCTTCACCCGGGGTTATCGTTGTGATCAGTTTCAGGTAGAGCTGGAAGAATATCAGCATCAGAATCACACCCATAAAATTAAACAGAAAATGGGCAAAAGCCGCACGCCGGGCGGCAATGTTAGTGCCGATAGCAGAGATATTGGCAGTAATGGTCGTACCGATATTTTCTCCGAGAATCAACGCCACACTGGCCTCAAAGCTGATTAGTCCAGAGGTAGCCAGAGTCAGTGTCAGAGCCAGCATAGCGGTGCTGCTTTGGGTGATGATGGTCAAGATGGTGCCGATCAGAATACCCAATGATTTGTAATCGCCAACCAGAACAAAAAGTTGCCGGAACCCTTCACTGGTGCGCAACGGATCAAATCCCTGGCGCATGATGGTCAGTCCGAGAAAAACCAGACCAAAGCCTAAAATAATCTCACCAAAATAACTGACTCTGCGGTTTTTACTGAAGAGTCTTAAGGCGGCGCCAAAGCCAATGGCGGGCAATGCATATTGAGTAACATTAAAAGCGATGATCTGGGCGGTGACGGTCGATCCAATATTAACTCCGAGGATCACCCCGATGGCCTGCATCAGACTGAGTAAGCCAGCATTGACAAAACCGACCACCATGACAGTCGTTGCGCTGGATGATTGAATAAGGGCGGTAACGCTGATGCCAACAAGTGCGGCAACCAAACGATGGGTGGTCAGAGCGGCAAGAATCTGGCGCATCTTTTCGCCGGCAATTTTTTGTAATCCTTCAGACATGATTTTCATGCCGAAAAGAAACAATCCAAGACCACCGATTAAGCCGAACATTAATTGCTGGTTGAGCAAGACAGACATTGTCTCTCCGTGTTTTTTAAAACATCCGCCAAGCGATCAATGCGAGGATAAACCAAAAAAAGGGGCCATGAAGGGCACCCTTTGAACCTGCTTGACAGCTGGATAATCAGCTTTTTTTTCTGTTAATGCTGGCAATCAGCATATTGCGATAATCCTGTTTGGAGCGCCGCAGCCGTTCACTGAAGGATCTGAAGATGTTCAGTGTCAACTGCATGCCAAGGCGCGGGTTGTTGCTGCAGAGTTGATTATAGTCTTTGCGGCTCAGAGAGAAAAGGTTCACATCCTCGATTACCCGCGCCGTTGCTGCACGAGGCCCACCATCAATAACAGCCAACTCACCAAAGGTATCGCCCGGACCAAGAACAACGAGGGTTTGCTCCTCTCCTTCTGCCAGCATCTGTGAAATACGTACGGACCCTTTTTTGATCAGATAAAGGGATTCACCTGCCATATTTTCGATATAAATGGTTTTTCCGGCAGACATCTGCTGTTGTGCCAGAGAGGTAGCAAAAAATTCAATCTCTTTCGCGGCGAGTCCATGAAACAGCGGACTGTCCTGCAAAGCATTTAAATTCACATCATTCACAGCGTACCTGCCACTATAGTTAATTGTTTTTGTGTGTCTCTTTAGATTTCGTAGGATTTTACATAGTCGAGATAGTTGTTAGCAGATTGCAGCAAAAAGGCAATTTCTTCGTCTGATAATTTTCTTTTGCAGCGCGCCGGGGATCCGGCATAAAGAGTACCCGAAGGAACTTGTGTACCAGGGGTTACCAGAGCACCGGCAGCAATCATAGCATCGTCCTCAATAACAACACCATCCATGACAATAGCCCCCATGCCGATCAGACAACGATTACCGATTGCGCAACCGTGCAGGGTTACATTATGGCCAATGGTCACATCATTACCAATGATTGTCGGCTGAGTTTTATTTGTTACATGGATGACGGTTCCGTCCTGAACGTTAGTGCGCTCACCAATACGGATATGGTTAACATCCCCGCGAACAACAACATGGTACCAGAGGCTGGAATACTCACCTATTTCAACGTCACCGATAATTTCACTTGAGCCAACCCGAAAAACAGTATCATGCAGGCGCGGAATGATCCCCTTGTAAAGATGCAACATGAAATACTTCTCCTGAATAAAACCAAAAGGAACTACAAAAACACTTATAAAAACAACAGGCCCGATCACAACAGTGAATGGGCCCAATAGTGAAGGTCAATCAGACACAGGGACATGGTGACAGGGGGAATTAATGATCGACCCGTTCGCGCAACCCTTTGCCGGCCTTGAAAAAGGGCAGCTTTTTTTCCTCAACCGTGATGATCTCCCCGGTTTTTGGATTGCGCCCCAGATAGGATCGATAATCCTTGACCATGAAACTGCCAAAACCTCTAATTTCGATACGATCCCGATCCACCAGGGACTGGGACATTGAATCGAAAATAAGGTTGACAATTTGCTCAGCCTTTTTGTAGGTGAGATTCTTTTTCTGCGATAAAGCCTCAACCAACTCTGATTTGTTCATTGACCCCCCTTTAAGGAATCATAGCGTTTATGGGAAGACGAAATTTCTTAAACTATACACCAAGTTGTAGAGGTTCTCAACAGTCAATCAAATTATGGTAAAGGGGGATAAAGTCCAGATAACCTTGGCGTCGGTTTCACCGCAATTCTCCCAACGATGGGGCAGATGGGATTTAAAGCATAGGCTGTCGCCTCGCTTAAGAATAAACTCCTCATCAACGACGGTCATCCTAAGCTGCCCTTCAAGGATATAAATCAATTCATCCCCGGGATGATACATGTTATTGGTGCCGCTTTGTCCTCCCTTTTTTACGGTACAGTAAAAAGACATAAACTGCGGATCACGCAATCTGGAGGTGAAGGACTCCGTGTGCATATTATATTCGTCATCATAAACGGTTTTGTCACGATCACCGGGTCGGGTAAAAACAACCTCGTGAGAAGTGCTCACATCTTCAACAAAAAAATTAATACTTTTGTCAAAAACTGAAGCTAAACGCATGAGGATTTCTACCGAGGGAGTCGTCAAGCCACGTTCTACACGCGAAATCATATTGGAAGAAACCTGTGATTTTTCTGCCAGGATTTGAATCGTCATATTCTGCTTCAGGCGGATTTCTTTCAGCTTTTTTCCGACAATTTTTTTTATCTGCATACGGACTGTTCCATTTTATAAATCAAACGTTCGGTGGCGGAGACACAATCCACAGCACTTTAGCATGATGTGAACTGTTGTTTTTCCAGCGATGGGGGATTGATGCTTTGAAGGCAATCGAATCACCCTCGTTAAGCATGTACATGTTATCTTCAATAAAAAACTCCAAAGAACCTCCCAGAACCATGGCAAATTCTTCTCCGGTATGGATCATTCCCCCTTCACCACTATCACAGAAGGGCTCCAGAGTGTCGACAAACACCGAAAAACCCGGATCGCGCAATCCTTGCATCAAACTGCTGATCTGATGCTTGTCTTCAAAGAAAAAAACCGGTTCCCCTCGTCCGGCCGGGGTAAAAATGACACTGCTGCCCTTTTCCGCCTCTTCGACAAAGTAGCTTAAACTTACCCCGAGAGCGTCGGCAAGTTTCATCAGGATTTCAACTGAAGGGGTTGTCAAACCACGTTCAATCCGTGAAATCATGTTTGAAGAAACCCGAGAAAGGTTTGCAAGTTCCTGGATTGTCTTGTCTCTTTTCAGACGGGAAGATTTTAGTTTGCGACCAATAAGCTTCTTTACCATGATAGCTGACTCCAGTAAAAATAGAATAGGGTTCTATCACTGCTAAAAAAGCTTGTCAACCTCTATATGAGACAAGCTTTACCTCTTTTGGTATGAGGTGGTAGGAGCGCATGAAAAAAACTGAAGAATTTTTAAACAAAAGTTTGCATCGATGCTAGTGTTTATGATAATTTTCGGCGGTTGCGTAGATGAGATGGAGGAAATATTTTCATGATCAGTATTTTGATTGGTATACACATTCTGGTTTCTATTGCCCTGATAGTTATAGTGCTGTTGCAGATGGGCAAAGGGGCACAGGCCGGCGCATCCTTTGGAGCGGGTAGTAGCCAGACCATGTTCGGTTCATCCGGTGGCAACGTTATGACCAAAATAACAGCTACCGTTGCCGTCATTTTTATGCTGACAAGTCTTTCTCTGGCATACTACTACGGTTCTTCGGCCTCTAAAACAATCATGCCCGGAACAGTAACTGCCCCGGCATCAAGCGTTCCGGCACAGCCGGCAACAGATGCAACGCCCCAGCAATAGAACGAAACCTAACGAGTGGGTAAGTTTTTGCGACGTCATCAAGTTTTTAGTTGACAACTAAAGTTGCAATTCAGTATAAATTTCGCGCTTGCCGAAGTGGTGGAACTGGTAGACACGCCATCTTGAGGGGGTGGTGACCAACTGGTCGTGCGAGTTCGATTCTCGCCTTCGGCACCAATAAATAATTAACCCGGTCACATTTTTGGCCGGGTTTTTTGTGTGTTCTTCCCCTGTTTTTTTTTGCTTTTAGGGCTGCTCAATCCAGGATATGTCTCCACACCCCTGACGCAGGACTTCAATCTTGTCATCGAGCAGACTGATTACCGTCGAGGCCTCATCCATCAAGATCCCTCCATCAACCACAATATCAACCAACTTTCCCATGCTTTCATTGATTTCAAAAGGATCTGCTGGGGTTTTTTCGCCGGAAACATTGGCACTGGTAGTGACTAATGGATGTCCCAGTTCACTGACAATCGCGTGACAGATGGCATTATCCGGAATCCTGACTCCGACGGTTTTTTGTTTAGTACTCAATGAATCAGGAACAACTTTGGATGCTTCCAGGACAAACGTATAGGGACCGGGCAGATAACGCTTCATAATTTTAAATGCAAAATTGCTGACTTGAGCATAGTTTGAAATTTCAGCCAGGTCCTTGCAGATGAAAGAAAAAGGTTTGCGGTTATCGCGTTGTTTTATCTGGAAGATTTTTTTAACCCCCTTACGGTTAAAAATATCACAGCCAATGCCGTAGGTTGTATCAGTTGGATAAACAATAACTCCGCCCTCTTGCAGACACTCAACAACCTGAGAAATCAGCCTGGATTGTGGGTTTTCCGTATTAATCGACAGATACATGTCCTGCTCCTTTGTATAATTGATGGTGTCGCAAAACTCGCCCAAGCCCCAATAATTAAAGCAACATTTTTAAGCCGCTCACCTTTTTCAATTGCGCATAAATACTCGTCAATTGCGCCGCACTGTAAACAGTTAACACGACCGACACCGATTGATATGTGCCATGACGACTCGGTTGGCTGTGGACGGCTTCTGATGGCACCAACACATGACGTGCTATCGCTTCGACCACTGCGCGACAAAAAGTATCCCCACCCTGACCGATTGCCTTGAACTGGTACTGGCAAGGGAACTCCATCAGATCTTCGAGGTTCGATGGCTCTTTCATCAACTTGTCCGTTCTGTCCCCGTATGACCGAACCCGCCAGCTCCACGTTCGGTTATATCCAAATCTGCGACTTCCACCAGGTGCGCCTGAACAACCGGGGCAACAATCAGTTGAGCGATACGATCTCCGGCCTTAATTGCAAATGCATCCTTGCCATGATTGATCACAATAATTTTAATTTCACCGCGATAATCAGCGTCGATAGTTCCTGGCGTGTTGACTAATGTAATTCCATGATTGATAGCCAGCCCCGAACGTGGCCGCACCTGGATTTCAAAGCCTACCGGTATGGCTACGGCGATACCCGTTGGCACCAGACAGCGCTCTCCAGGTGGCAGCAAGATTGGCTCTTCGGGTTCAGCACAGATATCCATGCCGGCGGACAGGCTGGTCATGTAACGAGGTAATTGGACAACAGGATTTATTTTTTTAAATTTAATCACCGGATTATTCACAGATAGCATCCTTAAATAACCAATGGCCGCAAAAAAAAGATTTCTTCTGCGGCCATCGTTGCTGTTGGTCGTTGTTATATCTGCAGACGCAGATTAACCCTCTTCGGGCATTTCGGCTCCAAGAGCGGCCTTACGGGATAACTTGATTTTGCCCTGACGATCGACACCGATACATTTAACCAGGACCTGATCTCCTTCTTTAATGACATCAGTCACATTGCGAACACGTTCGTTAGCGAGTTCAGACACATGAATCAGGCCGTCGGTGCCGGGGAAAATTTCAACAAAGGCACCAAATTCCATGATCTTCTTGACTGTACCCGTATAGAGCTTATCGACTTCAGCCTCTTGGGTCAGGTCGCGAATCATCTTGATCGCCAGCTTAGATGCTGCACCGTCAGCAGAAGCAATATTGATGGTGCCATCATCCTGGATGTCAATGGAGCAACCCGTGACTTCGATAATGCCACGAATATTTTTACCACCCGAACCAATGACGGTTCGCACCTGATCCTGCTTAACGCGGATGCTGGTGATTTGTGGCGCATACTTTGATAATTCAGTGCGGGGCGTTGAGATAGCTTTTGCCATTTCTGCCAGAATATGGATACGACCGGCTTTGGCTTGTTCGAGAGCTTGCTCCATGATTTCCTTGGTCACACCGGAAATCTTGATATCCATCTGCAGTGCAGTAATACCGCGGGCCGAACCGGTTACCTTGAAGTCCATGTCACCCAGATGATCTTCATCACCGAGGATATCTGACAGTACTGCAATATCATCACCCTCTTTAATCAGTCCCATAGCGATCCCGGCAATCGGCTCTGAAACCGGCACACCGGCATCCATCAGCGCCATAGAAGCGCCACAGACGGAAGCCATCGATGATGAACCATTCGACTCGAGAACCTCGGAAACAATCCGCATCGTGTAGGGAAACTTTTCATGCTCGGGTAAAATCTGGGCCGCACTGCGCTCAGCAAGCATCCCGTGACCGATTTCACGCCGGCCGGGGAAAAGGCGCATGCTGGTTTCACCAACACAGAATGGTGGGAAGTTATAATGCAGCATGAATTTCTTGAATTCCATCCCTTGGACGTTATCCATGCGCTGCTCATCTGACGAGGTGCCCAGGGTAGTGGTAACCAGGGCCTGAGTTTCACCACGGGTAAACAGGGCACTACCGTGAGCACGTGGCAAGACACCAACCTCGCAGCTGATGGGGCGAATGTCTTCCATTTGGCGTCCATCGATACGTACGCGGTCTTTAGTGACGCTGCGACGTACCACGGTTTTTTCCAGGGACCCAAGAGCAGCAGAAATTTCATCCTCCCGTCCTTCGAATTCACCCGCCAGTTGCTCTTTCACATCATTGCGGATGACGCCGAGGGCGGCATAGCGTTCCTGCTTGCTACGGATGGCCACCGA
>CAZMFD010000001.1:0-52735 GCA_964565445.1 uncultured Geobacteraceae bacterium | reverse complement strand
ACAACCAGTTCGACATCACTGACTTGCATCTGTTCCAGGGTTGGATTGGCAACAAATTCACCTTCAACACGACCAACACGTACGGCCGCAATCGGCCCGGCAAAAGGGACGTCCGAAATTTCCACGGCAGCAGATGCGGCGACCATCGCCAAGGTATCAGGATCGTTGATCAGGTCGGCAGAAATAACTGTGGGCATAATCTGGGTTTCGTACAGATAGCCCTTGGGAAACAGCGGGCGCATGGGACGATCAATCAGACGACAGATCAGAGTTTCACGTTCGGTGGTTCCGCGCTCACGGCGAAAGAAAGAACCGGGGATGCGGCCACTGGCGTAAAATTTTTCTGAATAGTTGACAGTCAGTGGGAAAAAATCCTGACCGGGGCGGATACTATGACCCGACACAACAGTACAGAGAACCTGGGTCTCGCCATAGGTGACAATGACCGCACCATGAGCCTGACGCGCCATTTTTCCTGTTTCAATCGTCAAGGGTTGACCATTGAAGTTGACTTCTACTTTATGATAAGCCATAAAAAACTCCTTGTTAACACCGACCGGTATCCACCTGACGGCACTTTATGTGGTGATACGAAAAGGAGGATGACCTGAGACAGCAACCGAAAAAAGGTCGGATACTCTCTCCGGACAACCTCCACGACAAAAATAAACAGATTGAAGCGGCACACCTTAACCATCAGGCGTGCCGCTTCTTTACTAGCGACGCAAGCCGAGGGACTTGATCAGGTTTCGATAACGTTCAACATCCTGAGCGACCAGGTAGCTGAGCAGACGGCGGCGCTGGCCAACCATCTTGAGCAGACCACGACGTGAATGGTGATCTTTTTTGTGGGTTTTAAAATGGTCCGTCAGGTAAGTGATTCGCTCTGTCAGTAGAGCTACCTGGACTTCAGGTGAACCGGTGTCACCCTCATGGCGTTTATACTGATTGATGATTTCTTGTTTGCGTTCTGTGCCGAGCACTGCTATCTCCTTTTTAATTGTCAATCATTGATGGCGTCACATAAATTCACCAACTGCTATGTTGCTGCATGCGGCGCTTTTTGCTTATCCATCCACGTTGATGCTGTTTGCTAAAGCATCAGTCATTAAGCCAGTGGCGTGGCTGTTAAAAACATCCTTAAGAACATGAACAACTACCATAGTTAAGTTGCCGATGTAAAGATTAATCTCCGGCCAGATGGTCCTGAAAAACCCGTATCAAACGGAAATCACCACGTTTTTCTATCTGGCGAAAAGGTTGATAATCAGCAACGGCAATCAGCCGGTCTTTTTGATCCACCAAGCGTACCCGCTCGCCATTGGTGAGTGACTGTTGCAGGTTACACTGCGATTCTTGCGGTGGGATGCCGAACATCAGAGCTTGAAGGGCAACGTGATCCAGCTGTACAGCAGAAAAATCTGCTAGAGCATCACTATAACTTAACAAGGCGGCAGCCGGATTGTCCAAGTGCTTCAGATCATCCAGGCGGCAGCATTGATCAATGGTAAAACGACCGCTACGCAAGCGGCGTAATGCGGTTAAATGGGCACCACAACCAATGCTTGCACCCAGGTCATGTACCAATGAGCGGATATAGGTCCCTTTTGAACAATCGACATCGATGGTAACAAAAGGAGAATCGACAGCGACGACATCGAGGCGTTCTATGGTGATTGTACGGCTTTCCCGAGCAACTTCTATCCCTTGACGAGCGAGCTTGTAGAGTGGCACACCATCACGCTTAAGAGCAGAATACATGGGGGGTTGTTGCTCTATTGTGCCGCGAAAAGCAGAGCAAATGCAATCCACAGAGTCAACATCAACATCTGGAACCGGAAGTTGTGTCAGTTCCTGCCCCTGAGCATCAAAGGTATCGGTGGTGACACCCAGCTTAAGGGTAGCGCGATAGCACTTATCGTCAACAAACAAAAACTGTAATATTTTTGTGGCATCCCCGACCGCAACAACCAGAACTCCGGTTGCCAAGGGATCAAGGGTGCCGGCATGACCGACCTTGCGGGTTGAGAAAATGCGCTTAACCTGACGAACGACATCAAAAGAAGTCAGACCTTGCGGTTTGTCAATAAGGAGGATTCCGTGCACAAAAAATCAGTTCAGCAACAGATCAAGGTGGCGATAGAGTTCGGTGCGGACAGCGTCAAGAGATTCAGCAGGAATGCGCGCGCCGGCGGCATTATGATGGCCACCGCCACCAAGTTGTCGGGCCAGGGTTCCAACATCGATATTCCCCCGTGAGCGAAAGCTGATCTGATAGTTACCATCAGCCTGCTCTTTAATAAACAAGGCAATCTCAACGCCCTTAACAGCTCGGGCGTAATTGACAAAACCGTCGGATTCCTCTGAGGTGGCGCCTGACTGGGCGAGAAATTCCTGAATCAGTGAGACTGACGCGTAACGACCACAGGGAGAAATATCAAGGGTGCTTAAAACCAGGCCAAGCAGGCGCATGCGCGTTATTGTGAAACTTTCATACAGACTGCTGGCAATTTGCCACGGATCAACGCCGCATTCAACCAGGACACCGGCGAGTTCGAACGCTTCACGATTCGCGCTGGAATAGCGAAAGGAGCCGGTATCATCTAGCACTCCAACATACAACGCTTTGGCTACCTCAATATCGAGAGTGAAATCACAAGCAACAAGGAGACGATAAATCAATACCGCGGTTGCACTGGCGGTTGTGTCAAGATAGCAGATATCACCAAAATCAGAATGGGGATGGTGGTCAATATTGATCAGTAGATTACAGTGTTGTTGCATGGGAATTCCGGCTCGTTTCAACTCACCGGCATCGATCAGAAAACCGACATCGAAGGTTTCATTGTCAGCCAGGCTGGTACGAACGGATTGGGTGCCGGGTAAAAATGCCAGATTGCCAGGAACGCCATCGACATTAAAAGCGACAACATCTTTCCCCATTTTTTTCAGAGCCAGGGTCAGGGCCAGGGTTGAGCCGACGGCGTCACCATCAGGACTCTCATGGGAAACTACCAGGAAACGCTGGGATGTCCGTATCTTGTGGACAATATCATTCAGAATCATGCAAATCACCCTGTACCTGGCGTAACAGTTCATCAATCCGCTGCCCCTTGCTGACGGATTCATCAAACTGGAACCTGATTTCCGGCATAAAGCGCAGTCTCATGGTCTGACTCAGTTCACGACGGATAAAAGGCGCGGCACTTTTCAGTCCGGTTTCCGCGGCCTTACGATCGTCAAGATCAGACAGAGTGAAATAGATTCTGGCGATGCTTATGTCGCGAGATACCTTGACCCCGGTCAGGGTCACTGTGGCAACGCGCGGGTCTTTGATGCGCTCCAGCAGCAGTAAGCTTGTTTCTTTGAGGATCTGCTCGCCGACGCGCTCAGGGCGAAAACTACTCAATGTAATGATTCTCCATAGTGGATAAGTTCTGTTTCCGAATCGATCATTTCAACCGATCCAGAGGTTTCAATCAATGCTTCAAGTTGACGAAACACCGAATTAATCAGCGCCTCACTGGATGAGACGATGCAGGCCCCGACAAGCGACCGTTGTAATAGGTCGGTATGGCCGACCTCAGCCACAGAGACCGGACAGGATGTGCGCAACTGATTCAGTAGGCGCTGAATCACCGAACGTTTTTGCTTTAAAGACTGTACTCCATGCAAGCGCAGATCAAAGCGCGTAGCACCAACTATCATGATTGTCCTGGGTTGTTAAAGTGATGTTTTAACCTCTTCAATTTCAAAGGCTTCGATCACATCACCAACTTTCAGATCATTATAATTTTCTAGACCGATACCACATTCGTAGCCGGTCAGGACCTCTTTAACATCATCCTTGAAGCGCTTTAAGGAACTGAGCTTACCTTCCCAGATGACGACATTATCGCGAATCAGGCGGACCCTGGAGTTGCGAACAATTTTCCCGTCAATGACATAACTTCCAGCAATGGTTCCGACGCGTGAAACATGAAAGGTGTCACGTACCTCAGCTCGGCCAAGATGCTTTTCCTTCAACGTTGGCGCTAGCAGCCCTTCCATCGCATCACGCACATCATTGACGGCATCGTAGATAACACTGTACAGGCGAATATCGACTTTTTCGCTATCGGCAAGGGTTCTGGCCTTGGTTTCAGGACGAACATTGAATCCGAGAACAATCGCGTTGGACGCTGTTGCCAGGGTGATGTCGCTTTCTGAAATGCCGCCGACCCCCGTATGAATAACATTGAGGCGACAGTTGGCCGTAGCAAGTTTTTCAAGAGCATCACGAACAGCCTCAACCGAGCCTTGAACGTCAGCTTTAATAATAACTGCCAACTCTTCAACGACCCCTTCCTGCATCCGGGCAAACAACTGTTCAAGTGAGGCTTTGCTGCTCTTGGCAAGATCCAGTTCTCGTTGTTTAGATTGACGATGCTGGGAGACCTCTTTGGCAGCTTTTTCCGATTCAACCGCATGAAACGTATCGCCGGCATCGGGAACTCCACCGAGGCCTGTCACCTCGACCGGAAACGACGGACCCGCTTCCTTAACCGGGCGGCCGTTTGCTGCCGTCATTGAACGGACCCGGCCATAGTGTAAACCGGCAACAATGGAATCGCCAATCTTCAAGGTGCCATCCTGAACAAGTACGGTTGCAACCGGACCGCGTCCCTTATCCAAACGTGCTTCAACAATTGAGCCTTTGGCTCGTTTGCTGGGGCTCGCCTGAAGTTCAAGAAATTCAGCTTGAAGCAGTATCATCTCAAGAAGAGTATCAAGATTCAGTTTCATCTTCGCTGAAACTTCGACAAAGATCGTCTCACCACCCCACTCTTCAGGGACCAGCTCAAATTCGGTCAGATCTTGCTTGATTCTTTCCGGATTTGCTTCAGGTTTATCAATCTTGTTAACCGCGATGATGATCGGAACACCTGCTGCTTTAGCGTGATTGATCGCCTCTTTTGTTTGCGGCATGACACCGTCATCGGCGGCAACAACCAGAATAACGATGTCGGTAACGCCGGCCCCACGGGCACGCATGGCGGTAAAAGCTTCATGCCCCGGGGTGTCAAGGAAAGTAATCTTCCGGCCATCGAGGTTAACATCATAAGCACCAATATGCTGAGTGATTCCACCAGCTTCGCCTTCTGTTACTTTAGCTTCACGGATAGCATCAAGCAGGCTGGTTTTACCATGATCGACATGACCCATAATGGTTACAACAGGAGGACGTGTTAAAAGCTCAGCATTGCTGTTCTCTTTCTCCTTTGGCAACTCAACGTCCAGAATGGTCTCTTCATCAAAAGCAATATTTTCAACCTCATAATTGAACTCTGAGGCCAGAATGGCCGCTGATTCATAATCGAGGGGATGATTGATGGTGACCATTGAGCCCTGACGCATCAGTTCAGCAATCAGTTCTTTTGCCTTGACCCCCATGCGCTTGGCCAGTTCACCAACGGTAATGGAATCACTGATCTTGATAATCCGTTTGATCGCCTTACTAATGGTTACTTCGGTATGTTTGGTCGCCTTTGATCCTTTACCACCGCGTTTTTTCTTTTGACCGGGGCGTCCAGGCTCAAAAACCTCTACCCGGCGACCGCGGCGTGAGACCTGACCCTCAGCTTGTTCAAACTCGTTATCGTTGCGGCGACCTTTTTTGCGTTTTTTGTTGTTTCTGCCTTCTTTTTCCGGCAGCGGCTGTTCAACCGGCAGCGGTGTTGACAGGTCTGCACGTGTCCGCCCTTTAGCTGGGGGGGCTGGGGCGCCAGGCCGTGTCGGGGCTCCGGGACGTGCCGGCGGGTTGGGTCGCGCGGGTGAGCCCGGCGCGCCTGGACGCACTGGACGTGCCGGGCGTTCCTGTTGAACGGGGCGGCGCTGACCTGCTGGTGCTCGGCGCGGCAATTCGACGCGCCCTAGAATCTTGGCCCGATCTTCTGTAGCATTTTGCAGTTCGGGTCGTTTGGCAGGTTCTGTGCTCTTGGCAACAGGGGCATCTTCAGGCACCAATGGGCTAACCTCTGTGGTTTCTTCTGCTGGTGTTGTAACCTCAGTCGGACTAACCGATTTTTCAGCTTTCTGCGTGGCCGCTGTCTTTTTGGTTTTCGCTGGAGATTCAACCGGCTGCTCTTCGCCGGCGCTTTGATTATCCTCACTGACTGCAGGTTGCGCTGCTGCGACTTCAGGTTCTGCGGTTGGAGCAGGGGTCTTAGGAACGGCTGGTAGTTCAGAGGAGTCTTGTGCAGTTTCAGGTTGTGTTGCTGCAACCTCTTCCGATTCCTGAGGGACAACAGTACGCCGGCGGCGGATCAGTCCTGGTTTAATCCGTTCTTCTTCAACTTTTTCCTGGGGCGGATTATTGAAGTTTTCAAATCTATGGATATCCTCATCACTCAAGGAACTGGCATGAGAAGCAACATCGACACCGGCCTCAGCGAGTTTTGCCAGTAGATCTTTGTTTTCAATGCCTATTTTTTTTGCAAGTTCGTAAACTCTGACCTTGACCATCAATTCTCCCTTACCAGTTCATACCTGTTCAATTCACTCTTGAGCAATGTTGCCAGCGCTCCATCCTGAATAGCAACGACACTGCGCTCTTGTTTCCCTAACATCTGCCCGAGTGATACCTTGTCAAACAACTGTGTGCAAAAAATCTGCTGTCGTGTTGCTGTTCTGTTAATTTTTTCTTTCATATTGCCGGTTATGTCAGTCGCCATAACAACTACAATGGGCGGCAAGGGGCTCTTTAACGCATCCAGCACCATATTGCTGCCGGCAATCAACTGCCCCGCTTTGCGCGCCATCAGTATCAGTCCCCTGAGGCGCTGAATCAGCACCAGCTGCAGCTGGTGTTGTAACTCAGCCAATACGACCGGCTGTGTCGTTGCACCAAAAACCCGGCGAAAGCTATTCTTCTTAACTGCCTGCGCCAGACACTGCCGGCTAAAACAGGTATAAAGACCGCGACCAGGTAACTGCTGTCGATAATCCACCACAACCTGCCCCTGTGGCGCAAGGACAAATCGCAGGAGCTGTTTTTTATCGTCTACCGTACGGCAGGCAACACAACTGCGCTGTGGTTGGTTTGTGGCCATTACTGCTGATTATACCTCATCCTTGTCGGAATCAGCCGCCGGCGACTCAGCCTCAGCCTCCGCCGCGTCATCAACATCGGTCGCAGCGGCAGGCTCTTCTTTACTGCTGGGAGCAAACAGATCCTCTGCTGCCTGGCGTTCAGAAGAAACAGGTTCTTCGTCCTGATCCTCCTCCTGGGCGCGTGACTCACTCTTGATATCGATTTTCCAACCGATCAGCTTGGCTGCCAGCCGGACATTCTGTCCCTTCTTGCCGATCGCCAATGAAAGTTGATCGTCAGGAACGATAATTTCCATTGCCTGATCTTCATCGTCGATATAAACGCGTGATACTTCTGCCGGAGCCAGAGCAGCGCAGGCAAAGCGTGCCGGATCATGGGTCCAGGGGATAATATCGATGCGCTCACCACGCAACTCAGTGACAACGTTCTGAACCCGTGAACCACGCATACCAACACAGGCCCCAACCGGGTCAACATCCACATCATGAGAGAGGACTGCCATTTTAGCGCGGCTGCCGGGCTCGCGAACGGCGGCCTTGATCTCAACAATACCCTCGGCAATTTCAGGAACTTCAGAGGTGAACAGAGAAATCAACAGTCCCGGATGGGTGCGCGAAAGAATAATTTGAGGACCCTTGGCAGACAATTTAACTTCAGAAATATATGCGCGAACGCGGTCAGACTGACGGTAATTTTCCCGTGGCACCTGTTCCCGGCTGGGCAGTAAGGCCTCGGCACGACCCAGGTCAACAATCAGGTCCCCACGCTCATAGCGACGGACAATGCCGTTCACCACTTCACCAACGCGATCACTGAATTCATTGTAAATTCCTTCGCGCTCAGCCTCACGAACCTTCTGAATAATAACCTGTTTAGCTGTCTGGGCGGCAATACGACTGAAAGAGCCGGCTTCCATCATCATCCCGAGGGAGTCACCAATTTCGACATCGGGATCAACTTCCCGCGCCTCATTGATGTCAATTTCCTTATAGGAGTCGACCACCTCATCAACGACTGTTACAAACTCAAATACTTCGACTTCACCAATCTCCGGGTTAAAATGTGCTTCAAGATCACGGGTGTTTCTGAATTTCTTGTTAGCAGCAGATAAGACTGCAGACTCCAGCGCATCAATCAGTACATCGCGATCGATTCCTTTGTCTTTAACAACCTGATCGATGATGTGATTAAGGTTACCCACCATCCTACAATACCCCTTTAAGTGTGATGCGGATGCAAACTGCATCGGCAAACGTTTAAAATTCAGGCACCAGATGTGCCGTATCAATATTGGAAAGTGAAACCCGAACCTCAGCTTGACGATCCTGCAACGCGATAACTATATGATCCTCTTCCAGCGCGACGATCCTGCCACTGATGGTTTTTCTGCGCCTGTCTGAACCGTCGACATCGATCGCATCAATTGTTTTAATTTTAGCCAGATGATCGCAAAAGCGTTCAAAATCAGCGCGTTTTTTCAGCGGACGATCCAACCCTGGCGAAGACACTTCCAGGTTGTAAGCCGTTGGGATCACATCTTCCACATCCAGCAGGGAGCTGATCTGTCGACTGGCGGTAGCACAATCATCAAGGGTGACCCCCCCTGCCCGGTCAAGAAAGAAACGCAACACCCAGCCTTGTGGCTCGCGCCGATACTCAACATGTACCAGTTCAAGACCCAGTTCCTCGAACAATGGCAACACCAGAGCTTCAACTTTTCCTATCAGGTCCATCATGCACCTTTTTGACATAAAAAAAAGCGAGCCGCGAAGCTCACTTTACAAAATCACCGTAAAACCTGACCCTTTTACCACGCTACAAAGACAAAGGCAAGGGGAAAACGGTTAAAAACCAGAATCTGATGCAGAATACAGAATAAAGAAGTCAGTCGTCAGGAGGGTTTTAACTTCTATATTCTTAATTCTGAGTTCGCCCTTACCCTTCCCCTCTTCCTGTCTTTTTACCGCACGTGTTATCGATCTGATTGAACATTCCGCGTAAGATCCTGACCTCTCGTTCATTGAGGCCGGCACGACCAAGGATACGGCGGTAAGTACGCATAATGTGATCCGGATTCTGGGGATTGAGATAGTCGATATACAGCAGTGATTCGGTCATGTGTGCGTAAAGCGCTTCAAGCTGCTGATTGTCGGCCAATTTTTTACGCCCATGCTCCTGCCCGGCGATCTCTCCAGCTCTTTTGTAAACTTCGTAAAGGCAGATCAGCACCGCTTGCGACAGATTCATCGACGGCAGACGCGCATCGGTGGGGATAGTAACAAAGTGCTGACACAGATCCAGCTCCGAGGTAAACAAGCCTTTGTCCTCTCGTCCAAAGACCATAGCGCAGGTACTTTCCGGATCAATGTTGAGAATCAGATCTGCGGCCTCGTCAGGGTGGAGCATGCCCTCACGGTAACGGCCGAAACGCCGCGTTGTACCGATACTTAAGGAACAATCAGAAAGCGCCTCCGGCAAAGAAGAATAGATCGTTGCCTGTTCGAGCAGATCAGCTGCCTTAACCGCCATGTTCCGGGCTTCACGTCCGAGATGATCGACCTGGGGGTTAACCAGGCGCAGATCGATTGCACCATAGTTGAACATGGCACGACAGACCGAGCCGATATTGCCTGCCCCTTGTGGTTCGACCAGAACAATGGCCGGGCGGTTAGTGGGTCGTTGCTGCTGATCAGTTGTCATATTTTTTTGTCAGTCATGCTTTAGCTGATTCCATCTGTGGATCGAACCCATGTTGCCGGTAGAGCCGAAACCGTTCTCGCGCTGTATCTGCCAGCTGTGGATCGTAGGTTTCGGCAAAGTCATAAATTATCTGAAAATTTTGAAAAAAGGTTGGTGAGCAGGGGGACACACAGATTAGCACAGCAGCCTTATTGGGGTTATCCTCCACGCTTGAAATGACGATCGCTTCGTCACAAGATTCGCCGTTAGTACTCATCACCTTGTGGGGGAGAAAAGAATCTTTTTTCCAGGTCCATAAATAACGATCAAGGGCCGTGGCCATGTCAGTATCAGCGACAATAACGAGAATACGTTGACCATGGTTAAAATGCATTTCTACGAGGCGACCGACATGCAGGGCTTTTTCCTGACGCTCGAGTCGTACAAAAGTAATTGCGGGTAAGCTCATTACTGGGGACGTTCGAGCAGTAGCTTCATCAGTTCGTGCCCTTTTACCTTATAGCCGGCATCAGCAGCTTCTTTTTCTGAATAGGCAAGTGCCGAGGAAGCAAAATCGCAGCGAGAATCATAGAGCACAAAAGGGACAGGATCACGGGTGTGGGTGCGCTTGGCAACCGGAGTCGGATGGTCTGGTGTCACCAGGATGCGGCAATCTCCAATCTGATCAAGACCCTTGATGATGGTGCCTACTACCTCCCGGTCGAAGTTTTCTATCGCTTCGATCTTTTCTTTCAATAAACCGCCATGGGCCGCTTCATCCGGAGCTTCAACATGGAGATAGACAAAATCGCGGGTTTTTAGCGCGTCAATAGCATATTCGGCCTTACCACGATAATTGGTATCAATATAGCCGGTTGCGCCCGGTACCTGGATGATATCAAGACCGGCATTGACGCCGATACCGCGGATCAGGTCAACGGCAGAAATAACGGCGCCGCTCAAGCCATAACGCTGCTGATAGGTATCCATGGTGGGGCGGCGCCCATGTCCCCACAGCCAGATGGAATTTGCCGGAAGTTGTCGCTGGGCCACGCGGCGATTGTTGACCGGATGATCGAGCAGGAGCATCTGCGCTGAATTCATCAGCTCATGAAGGATCGCTGCCCCCTCCCCCTGAGGAAGATGATCTTCAATACTCTGGGCAGAGATATCATGGGGCGGAGTGAATTTGAGTTGATCTTTACCATTTTTCCAGACCATCAGGTGCCGATAGGAAACACCCGGGTAGAAATGAAACTCATCCCCGCCCAGTTCAGTATGGAGGCACTGAATCAACTCAGTGGCCTCTTCAGTACTGATGTGACCGGCAGAAAAATCTCCCATGTAGATTTTGCCGAAATGGGCTTCCAGCCAGACAAAGTTAAGGCGAAACGCCACGTCGTCCGGATCCAGCTCAACCCCCATGCTGGCCGCCTCCAGGGGAGAACGCCCGGAGTAACAATCACCGGGGTTGTAGCCGAACACCGACAGATTGGCAACATCACTGCCTGGGGGGTAGCCGTCTGGAACGGTCGCCGCCAGGCCGACCTGCCCCTTGCGGCACAGTTCGTCCATATTGGGGGTGTGGGCCGCCTCAAGAGGGGTTTTTCCGTCGAGTTCTTCCATTGGTTCATCGGCCATACCATCGCCGAGAAGAATGATATATTTCATGAATTATCCTGTTCTCTGGTCATCCACGCGGGTGAAACTGTTGATGCACCTGCTTAAGGCGTTCCTGGATAACATGGGTGTAAATCTGGGTTGTTGAAACGTCCGCATGTCCAAGCATCGCCTGGACTGCGCGTAAATCTGCCCCGTTTTCAAGAAGATGGGTCGCAAAAGAGTGACGCAGCAGATGCGGATAGACGGTTTTATTGATCCCCGCGCAAAGAGCATAGACTTTGAGTTTTTTCCAGAACCCCTGGCGACTTAATTTATCCCCTCGAGTATTTAAAAAAACCTCCTGGCGCGACTTGCCTTTCATCATGAGCGGTCTGACATTCTGCAAATAATCGTTGAGAAATTCAAGGGCAACTTCTCCTAAAGGGATTAATCGTTGCTTTGACCCCTTCCCCATAACGTTTAAGCAACCGATATCGAGCTTCATGTCTGACAGGCGCAGATCCATCAGTTCACTGACGCGCATCCCGGTGGCGTAAAGCACCTCCAGCATGGTTCGATCACGGCGAGCAACATAGGTGTCACTGCGGGGCGTTTCTAATAGCTTTTCAACCTCGGCTGTGCTGAGCAAATGCGGCAATTTAGATCGGGTCCGTGGCGCATCGATACGAGTGGTGGGATCTGCTGTCGTATGTCCCTCGCGTACCAGAAAGCGATGAAAATGACGTATGGTACTTAACGTGCGGGCACGACTTCGAGGAGCCAACCCCTGTTCACGTAAATGGGTGAGAAATCTGACAATCATTAACGGGTCGATGTCCTCAGGTTTCTCAATCTGTTCTGTTTGTGAAAGGTAATCGCTATACGCGGCAAGATCACGCGCGTAGGCAGCAATGGTATTGGCAGCCAGACCTTTTTCGACACTGATAAAATTAAGGAAATGATCGACACAGGTATTCATTGTCAGTGCGCCACCTTATTCCAATCGGTCCAGCAGGGTCTGACGTACGCTGTCAATGCGTGCCGGATCAACAATTTTCTGCCCAAAAATATCGTGGACATAAAAGACATCAGCAGCCTGGTCAACCTTGGTTGCGATCTTTGAAACAGCAATGTAAAGACCAAGCTCTTTTAATGTTCTGGTAATCTGATATAACAAGCCTACCTTGTCGGTAGCAAAAATATCAATAACTGTATAGCTTTCGGAGACCTCATTATCAAACTCAATCCGGTTCGGTCGCGGCACTTGCCGATTTTTGTTGGTATAAAAACTCGGGGTCTGAAGTTTGGCAACCAGATCCTCGACGAGAACACGGCCTTCCAGAACCGCAGTTAAGTCATCCTCAAGTTTGCGCCATTTTTCCGGGTTGCTGACAGTTTCGCCATGAACGCTGTTGACCTGTAAAACATCGAGAACGTCACCGTCTTTCCGGGTATAGATCTGTGCTCCCAGGATATTGACAGAATGAGCCGCCATAACGCCGGCAATTTGTGAGAAAAGACCGGGAGAATCCATCGTAGCAATAGTAACCTCGGTAAATTTGGCATCCTTGACGTGCTCAATCTGCATTGCCAGCGCTTTGCGCCCGCGATTCAGGGCCAAACGCATATGCGGGATTATCTCGGCGGAACGATTACTAAGCAGATATCTGTTATTCAGACCGTTAATGGCTTTAGCCAGACGTTTTTCAGAAAATTCACCAAGCAGTGCCTGACGGATTTTACGCTTGCGATTACGTACCTTTTCAGAACGCTGTTCCTGGAAAAAGTCTTTTTTCTCAAGAACATCATAGGTTTTTTCATACAGTTCCTGCAGTAAGGTTCCCTTCCACTCTGACCAGACATCCGGTCCAACCGCCTTGATATCGGCAAAAGTCAACAAATAGAGCATGCGCAGGTTTTCACTCATTTGCAGCAGTTCCGCAAACTGGGCGATCATCTTCATGTCCTGCAGATCGCGGCGCTGTGAGATGTGAGCCATCTTCAGATGGTTGGCAACCAGAAACTGCATGCGCCGGCTGTCTTCACGATTGAGCTTAAGCCTTCTGGCAATGCGTGGGATCATATCCGCACCGCGCACGCTATGATCCTTGCCACTGCCTTTGCCGATATCATGGAACAAAATGGCCAACAACAACAATTCCGGTTTTTCAATTTGATGAATCATCTGGCTCAGTAGCGGCTGAGAATCCTGATATTCACCATTCCAGAGTTTTTCTATCTCTTCAACGGCAAAGAGAGTATGAACATCGACGGTGTAGATATGGTAAAGATCAAACTGAACCTTGCAATAAATGTGTTTAAATTCGGGGATAAAAACATTTAGAAACTGAAGGTGATGCATCTTGTGAAGGGTTTTCCCGGCCCCCTTAATATCACGCATGATGGCTATAAAAGAATCGTTCATGCGTTTTGAGCGCCGCACCTTGTCGGTAATCAAGTGTAAATTTTCACGGATCAACTGTTTCAGTTCCAGACACAAATCAGCCTGGTGCTTCTGCGCCAATTCAAAAGCCACCATCATCAACTCAGGATGTTGGAGCAGGGTCAGGTTTTTTGAAGCACGCAATTCTCCGCGCAGTAAATAAAATCCGTCATCCAGGGTACGCCGTACAAGAAAATTAAAAACCCCCATCGGGGCGCTGCGTGACATGGTCGCATCGACGATTATCTTTGAAGCAAGATATTCATTCTGATTGGCGTAAGCGTAATAATCCTGCATAAACTGTTCAACAGCGGAACCTGTTGATTTGTTGGTATAGCCCAGAAAGGTAGCAATCTGCTGCTGAACATCAAAGGTAAGCTGTTCAGATTTTCTCTGGGTGGAAAAATGAAGAAAGTTTCTGATCGTCCACAGATAGTCCTGGGCGTGAACATAGGATTCAACCATCTGCTCGGTGACGATGCCACGGGTGAGTAATTCGTGCAGGCTGTCAGCTTTGTATTTTATCCGTGCAATCCACAGGGCATCCTGGAGTTCGCGCAATCCGCCCTCACCTTCTTTAATGTTGGGTTCCAGTAGATAGACGGACGACCCGTATTTTTTTTTGCGTTCTTCACGTTCTTCCAGCTTTCTTTTAATAAAGCCCTGTGGATCCTGGCTTTGCAGTACCAGCGCTACATCGTTGACAAAATCATGGTAAGCGCGTTGTTCACCAGCGATCAGACGCACATCCAGAAGTGCCGTTCGAACCGTCGTATCGCGGGCCTGTTCAAGGCAATCGGATGAGGAACGAATGCTGTAGCCAACGTCGAGATTCAAATCCCACAGCAAATACAGGACGCGGTCGGCAATAACGCGGATACGTTCTTCTCCTTCGGGAAGATAATAAAACAGCAGGTCAAGATCGGAGCGCGGGTTCATCTCTTCGCGCCCATAACCGCCGACGGCCAACAAGGCACAATCGGCAACCGCCGCGTGATCAAAGCCAGTGACCGCAATCTGGAACAGATGCTGGTTCAAATGATCAAACAAGTGGGTAAATTGCTTGATAATCAACCGGCTTGCTGCACCTTCAAGGCATTTTTTTTGAAGGATAGCGAAATTTTCATCGATATAGGTGCGTGCAGCTTCCAGAACCTGGGGACGCACGGCTTCGAAGTTTGTGTGATCTACAGGAGCATTAAATGGAATCAAATCATGACTGATATAAGTGGTCTGGGGGATCATTTCCACGCCACCTGCCCCATAGCTGCGGCATATTTTTTAATCCCCTGAATGATAGCGTTAGCAACATGGCGTTGATAGTCTACTGAATTCAGGCGTTTTTCTTCGCGTGGATTGGTGATAAATGCCGATTCAACCAGGGCCGACGGCATTGTCGCACCGAGCAGAACATGAAAGGGACCCTGTTTAACCCCGAGGTCACGGATATTGCTATAGCGCGAAGAGAGTCCGGTGACCAGCGATTGTTGAACTTCTGCGGCCAGACGGCTGGATTCATTAATTTTTGCATTGGCCATCAAATCGAAAAGAATCGCTTCAAGATTACTGATGTCCTGCAGGGTCATCCCATTTTCACGCGCTGCCACCTCAGCAGCTTCATCCGTTTTTGACAGGTTGAGGAAATAGGTCTCAACTCCGTAGGCACGTGAGCCGGTAGTGGCATTGGCATGTAAGGAAATAAACAGGTCGGCACCAACGCGATTGGCATATTCAGTGCGTTCACGTAACTCCAGATAGCGATCATCCTCACGGGTCAGAAGTACCTTGACCCCCAATTGTTGGCGCAGCGCCACTGCCACAATTTTCGCCATTGCCAGGTTAACATCTTTTTCTCTGGTTCCGTTGGGTCCAATTGCACCAGGATCCCGACCACCATGGCCAGGGTCGATAACTATCAGACGGATACCGTCGCCGTTGGATTGCTGTTTGATCCGCATCACGGGTTGTTGAGTAGTCGCGGAGCCAAGAATATCGGCAATTGAATCGTCAGCAATGGGGGGCGAACTTGGGGGGCGGACAATCTGTGCCTGTGGCGCGCGACTGGGTGTGCCCAGGATGTCAACAACCAGACGATGAGGATTATCCAGGGTAGTGATTCGATATTCCAGTTCACGCTCCAGATCAATGACCACACGGGAGCGCCGGGTGTCGAAACGACTTGCACGAACACGCTGAATCAGGCCGTTGTTAATGACAATTTCATCAGGCAGTTGGGTTGAAAGATCGGTGTAAACCAGATCAAAATACAGCCGCGGCGAAGAACCCTTAAGAAAATTCGGGTTAGCTACCACCGGTGCGGACAGGTCAAGAACAATCCGTGTGTACTCGGGGCCGCTCCAATAGCGGATGGACTCAAGCTCTGGTGCCTGGGCAATCTCTTGGTATTGATGTTGCTCAACTGCGGTTTTCACCCGCTCAGCCTGTACCGAAACAGATAAGGAGGACAATTTCTTTCGCGCTTCTGACACCATGTCGCCGGTTGGAGTGTCATGAATGACCCGGCGATACAAATCAACAGCACGATCCTGTTCATTCAGGCGCTGTTGTACTATTTCACCGGCGTGGAACAATGCATCATCGGCAAAGCGGCTGTCGGGAAAACGATTAGCCAGATCAAGATAAAGGCGGATAGCCTCTTCGGCATCGCTACGGCCCCCCGATGCCTGGGCCAATCCATCCCAGGTGCGGGCGCGCAAAAAATAGGCATTTTCGATGGCCGCATCCCGTGAACGCTGGGCGATAAAAACGTCAAAATTTGCGATCAAACGAACCCAGTTGCTGCGCTGGCGCTGCAACTGGGCCGAGGTGATCAACTGCTGATAAGCGTTCCGCAGTTCTCCATAGGATTCTCCTTGCGCCTGACTGGAATCGACCCCAGGAAAAAACAACAACAGATGGAATATGGCAAAAAACAAAGTAATTTTCATTCGATCAACTTTTTCATCTCGGCCAGCAGAGTCAGTGCGGCTAGAGGTGTTAAATGGTTAATATCAATATCTTCCAGACGTTCCCGGAGCTGCTGATGGACATCCTGTTCAAACAGGGAGAGCTGAAAGTTTGCCTGCGTATCACGTGCCTGTTTTGAGCCTTGGTTACCATGATGGTCACGCTCGCCGCTTTCCAGATCTTTCAGGATACTTTTTGCACGAAGGATGACTACCTCCGGCAGGCCGGCCAGCCGGCCGACCTGAATCCCGTAAGAACGGCTGGCACTGCCGGCGACTATCTTACGCAGAAAGATAATCTGGTCATTCCATTCCTTAACCGCAACGTTAAAATTTTTCACCCGGGTGCAGCTTGAAGCAAGATCCGTCAGCTCATGGTAGTGAGTGGCAAACAGGGTCTTTGCCGCAACATTGGCATTGTCGTGTAAATATTCAGCCACCGCCCAGGCGATACTGACGCCATCATAAGTAGAAGTTCCGCGACCGATCTCATCGAGTATAATCAGACTGTTGGGTGTCGCGTGACGGAGAATATTGGCTGTTTCATTCATCTCAACCATGAAGGTTGATTCACCTTTAGCCAGATTATCACTTGCCCCAACCCGAGTAAAGATCCGGTCGACCACACCAATCAGCGCATTATCGGCCGGCACATGGCTGCCGATCTGCGCCATCAAGGTAATCAGGGCAACCTGTCGCATAAAAGTGGACTTGCCTGCCATGTTGGGGCCGGTAATGATCAGCAGCTGGTTTTCTTCATTGTCAAGCAGCACATCGTTGGGAACAAACGCTTCCTGAAGGGGCATCCCTTCAATAACAGGATGGCGCCCACCCTCAATCCGGATCATGCCGGAATGATCCATCTGCGGGCAGACATAGCGCCGTTCATGAGAAAGATCAGCCAGAGCCACCAGCACATCAATAATCGCCAGGGTATCGGCACTTCGCTGGATGCGCTCGGACTGAGCCGCAGCATGGAGGCGAATTTCCTGAAACAAACTGTATTCAAGTTCCGCCATTCGTTCCTCGGCACCAAGAACTTTGGCCTCAATATCCTTCAACTCAGCAGTAATATAGCGCTCAGCATTGACCAGCGTCTGTTTTCGCTGATAGTTCTCGGGTATCCGCTCAAGATGGCGATGGGTCACTTCAATAAAATAGCCGAACACCCGATTATATTTAATCTTCAAGGATGAAATGCCGGTGCGCTCACGTTCCTTGGTTTCCATGGCAGCGATCCAGCCCTTACCTTCGCGACTGATCACCCGCAACTCGTCAAGATCATCATTGTAATGATCCTTGATGATCCCTCCGTCACGCAGGACAAAGGGCGGCTCATCAACAATCGCAGCGGTGAGCAGGTCATTCAGATCCGGTAAGGCGTCCAACCGGGATTGTAACTCCTGCAGATAGGGATTGGCTAAAGAATCAAGACAGTCAGCAACCGCCGGTATGCGTGCCAACGAATCGCGTAGTGCCACCAGATCACGTGGATTGGCGCCGGCCATGGAGATTTTACCGTTCAGGCGCTCAAGGTCGTAAACGCCATCGAGTACTTCTCGCAGATCTATCCGCAGCAGACTACTGTCAACCAGTTCAGAAATCGCTGCCTGGCGTTTGTTGATCTGCTCAAGGTCGAGCAACGGATAATGGATCCAGTGTCGCAGGGTTCTCCCCCCCATCGCCGTTACCGTACGGTCAAGCACTCCGAGCAGTGATCCTTTTTTCTTGCTGTCCTGTAAGGTGGCGGTCAACTCAAGGTTACGCCGGGTAGCATCGTCAAGGAGCATGGAATCACGCACATGGTAGGTGGCAAGAGGCTGTAGATGCTTGAGCTGGTCCTTCTGGGTCTGCTGTAGATAATAAAGAATGGCGGCAGCGGCCTGACGCGCCGCCGGCAGATCCGCACAACCAAAAGAAGATAGATTCGCAACCGCATAGAAGGAACGGATCTGTTCCTCGGCATAATCTTCGCTAAAGACCCATTCCGGTAAGCGATTAAGCATGAGTGGCTCGAACAGCTGGGCAAATTGCTGCTGCAGACGTTGCCCGTTCTGTCCTTCACAGAGAAGAATTTCGCGCGGGCGGATAGAGCTGATTTCGCTTTCCACTTGCGCCACGGTTTCAACCTCGGTAACGCGAAAAGATCCGGTGGTAATGTCGACACTGGCGACACCAAAAGCATTGTCAATGCTGGATAATGCCAGTAAATAGTTGTTTTCTTTAGGTTCAAGGGTGTCCGTATCGGTAATCAAGCCCGGCGTGACAACCTTAACTACCTCACGTTTGACGATACCTTTAGCGGTTTTCGGGTCTTCTACCTGCTCACAAATGGCGACCCTGTGACCAGCGGCAACCAGTTTGGCGATGTACCCCTGGCTGCTGTGGTATGGCACACCACACAGAGGTATGGCATCTTCATCCCCTTTGTTACGTGAGGTCAGGGTGATCCCGAGAATCTTTGCGGCAACAACCGCATCATCCATGAACATTTCATAAAAATCACCAAGCCTGAAAAACAGGATGGCATCCTGATAATCGGCTTTGATTTGGAGGAATTGGCGCATCAAAGGGGTGGTTGTTGACATTCAAGGTTTCCAGTAGCAAAAGTATTCAAGTGACAAACAAAGCCGCGAGTTTAACAAAGGACGGTGACAGTGTAAATCAGGGATTGATGGCGTTACGCTGTCAGAGCTTGACCACAAGTGTTGGGCGGGGTAAAAGATCACAGCGATCAAACAACTCCAATGAACAGGACTTACAAAACATGAACCCGGCACAACAACCTGCTGAGCTGAACGTCCAGCCCGACAATTTTTTTATTAACGACCTCAGTGATGAAGTCCGCGTCGACCAATTGTGTAAGATGCTCCTAAAGGATTTTCATCGGCATCTTCTCGATAGCGGTCATTGTAATCCCCTTGAAGCAGGAAACATGGCAGGTGGCGGCGATTACTTTCTGCGCGATTATGTCATCGATACGTTGCGTGCGAATATTTTTCACATCACTGCCCGACAGGTGCGTGGTTTCGCCGGCAACTGGTATATCCACCGGACGCTGGAACCCAACATGAAAGAGCTTGAATCGCTACTGAAGGGGGTAAAGGCTTTTTATGGCTATTGCGGCCTCAAGGGTTGGATCGCCGCGACCGTTGTTGATGACATTGCTGTTGTTTGTGCTGATCTCGACTTTTTTCGTGCGCGCATCGACAGCTTTCACGCCTTAAAGGGTGATGATTATCCGGGGTGGTGTGAACAGTGCCCGGCCAATTAAAAAACGGTCATTTTATGCTCTGAGGGCGTCAATCCAGGTTTAGTCATTTGGTCTGATCGTCGTTTCATCCACGGTTTTGTCCGTGGCGATGGCAAGACGTATAAATCCGTTGCGGCGGGCAATTTCCATCACCTCGATGACCCATCCGTGACGAGCTGACTTGTCGGCCATCAGCAGGAACGTCAGATCTTTTGCCGTTTCCGCTCCTAAGCTCATCAGATGGTTATTCAACTCAGCGAGGGTAATAGCTTCACGCTGCAGATAAAGATCACCTTCTTCGGTAAGGTATACCTCAACTTCCTTTTTTTCTGTTTCAATCTGCTGATTCCCCCCTTCAGGCAGATCGATGGTGACTCCCGGGCGTTCAATAAAAGTTGTTGAGATCATGAAGAAAATCAACAACAAAAAAACAACATCGATCATCGGGGTCAATTCGACTCGTGGAGAATCACTGACCTTGCGCCGAAATCCCATATTAGCCCTCGACCTGGTCGACGATTTTCATCGAAGCCTCTTCGAGCTCAAGGGTCAGACGGTCAGAACGAGCTGACAAATAACGATGTACCAGCAGCATCGGCACCGCCACACTGAGTCCGGCTGCGGTGGTAATCAATGCTTCAGAAATACCGCCGCCTAATGTCGCCGGCGTGCCAACCCCTTCGGCGGCAATCACATTGAAGGCATTGATCATCCCCAGAACCGTTCCGAGGAGTCCCAGCAAGGGGGAGACATTGGCGATCGTAGCGAGCAGGCCAAGATAACGCTGCAGAAAAACGGCTTCGCGCTCACCAACCTCTTCTGCCAGGGATTTCAGGTGGGCACGTGAAGAACCCCGATTTTTGAGAATAACCACCAGGATTCTGGCTAGTGGTGATCGTCCCTGCAGACAGAGTTCCAGCGCATCTTCAGGGCGATTGTTGCTGACCAGATCGGACACCTTGGTGCGCAGGCGAAACAACTCACGGCGGATCTGAACATATGCAAAAAAACGTTCCATAAAAATTGCCCAGCCAATGATCGAACAAAACAGAATCGGATACATCAACGGGCCACCACGCATAAAAATATCAAGCATAAATATTTATTCCCTTAGGTGTGACTGTTTTTTTGTCTGAACAGGCAAGCTGATACTTTGCCAAAAATTATTTAAATTAAATCGATGAACTTTCCTGAGATCTTCTCACTGAGCATCAGCATGCCAACAGTTTGTGCAGGATCCAGGCACAAATTTGTCTGGCTACCGGCTGTGTTGACCCAAACCAATGATATTCAGACTGATGACTGTGGCGAAAAAAAGCCTAAAGCCGCGAAAATAAGTAAACCTTTAAATATATTAATTACCATAAATCGCACATCTTCAGACAACTAATTGATATATTGACTTTTTATATTTGTGACAATGTTGGCATCAGCATTGCGTAATAGCACAAATAGTTTATATTTAGGTATTCTTCCCTTTCAGCTTGACAGGAATTTAGCAAAACTATAGTTTTTTATTCTTAGTAATGTTGATTGCTATAAATTAATTGTGTTGATTTCTCGTCGTTCCCGTCAACCTTACATTCTCTTACAGGAGGAAATACATTCATGTCAATGCGCCAAGATGCTCTTGATTACCACAGTAGCGGTAGAAAAGGAAAAATCGAAGTCATTACCACCAAGCCCTGTGCCACCAGCCGAGACCTGTCTCTGGCTTATAGCCCGGGGGTTGCTGAGCCCTGCCTGGAAATAGAAAAGAATCCGGAAGATGCCTACAAATATACGGCCAAGGGCAATCTGGTGGCCGTTGTTTCTAATGGTACTGCAGTTCTTGGTCTCGGAGATATTGGCGCACTGGCCGGCAAGCCGGTGATGGAAGGCAAAGGTGTTCTGTTTAAAAGCTTTGCTGACATCGATGTTTTTGACATTGAGATTAACTCAAAAGATCCCGATGAAATTATTCGCACCGTCAAATTGCTCGAGCCGACTTTTGGCGGTATCAACCTTGAGGACATCAAGGGTCCGGAATGTTTTTACATTGAGGAAAAACTGATAGAACTCATGGATATTCCGGTTTTCCATGATGATCAACACGGCACTGCGATTATTTCTTCGGCTGGGATGATCAATGCTCTGGAAATCGTCGGCAAAGACATTAAAGACGTCAAGATGGTTGTCAATGGAGCTGGGGCCTCAGGTATTTCCTGTGCCAACCTTGCGATTGTTATGGGGATCGATAAAAACAATGTCATCCTCTGTGATACCAAGGGGGTCATCTACAAAGGCCGTACCGAAGGAATGAACGAATACAAGGAGCGTCTGGCAGCAGAAACGACTGACCGCACCCTTGCCGATGCCGTGAAAAATGCTGATATTTTCTTTGGCCTCTCTTCTAAAGGCGCTCTCTCTCCGGAAATGCTCAAATCGATGGCACCAAATCCGGTTGTTTTTGCCATGGCCAACCCCGATCCGGAAATCACCCCGCCGGAAGCCAAAGCTGTTCGCGATGATGTCATTATCGGTACCGGACGTTCTGACTTCCCTAACCAGGTCAACAACGTACTATGTTTCCCCTTCCTGTTCCGCGGCGCCCTTGATGTTCACGCCAGTGCGATTAATGTGGAAATGAAGCTGGCTGCGGTCAAGGCTCTTGCCGACCTGGCAAAGCAGGATGTGCCCGACTCAGTCCGCAAGGCTTACGCTGGTGAAGACATCCAGTTTGGCCGCAACTATATTATCCCCAAGCCTTTCGACCCGCGCGTGCTGCTGCATGTGGCTCCGGCCGTTGCCCAGGCGGCGATGGATAGTGGCGTTGCCCGGCGTCCGATCAAGGATATGCAGAAATATCGCGAATCCCTCGAAGCCATGCAGGGTCGCTCCAAGGAGGTTATGCGGACGCTGATTAACAAGGCAAAAGCGGCACCAAAGCGGATCGTCTTCCCTGAAGGTGAAGAAGATAAAATCCTGCGTGCGGCTCAGATTCTGGTCAGTGAAAACATTGCCACCCCGATTCTCCTCGGCAATGCTGAAGCTATCGCGGCCAAAGCCAAACACATACACGTTGACTTAAGTGGTATCACCGTGATTGACCCAACCACCAGTGACAAACGCGATGAGTACGTCGGCAAAATGTTTGAATTGCGCCAACGTAAAGGCGTCACTCACAATGGTGCCATGAGTCAATTAAAAGGTAACTATAATTACTATGGTGCTCTGATGGTACAACAGGGTGACGCTGATACAATGCTTTCCGGTATCAACCATCACTACCCGGAAACGATCAGACCGTCACTTGAAATCATCGGCAAGCAAAACAACCTGTCCAAGGTTCACGGCATGTACATGATGGTCTTCAAAAAGCAGGTCGTTTTTATTGCTGATGCCACTGTTGCTATCGATCCGACGCCGGAAGAATTGGCAGAAACAGCGATTCTGGTAGCTGAAAAAGTACGCCAGTTTGATATTGTTCCCAAAGTTGCCATGTTGTCTTTCTCTAACTTTGGCAGCAGCACCGATCCACAAGCATTGAAAGTGAAAAAAGCGACAGCACTGGTCAAGCAGCTTGATCCTGATCTGATTGTTGATGGTGAGATTCAGGCGAATGTGGCCCTCGATTCGGAATTAACAGAAAAACAATATCCCTTCTCCTTGCTCAAGGGTGACGCCAACGTCTTCATTTTCCCCGACCTGCAATCCGGCAATATCAGTTACAAGTTGCTGAACAAGTTGGGTGGAGCCGAAGCAATTGGTCCAATCCTGATGGGCATGAAAAAGCCGGTTCACGTGCTCCAGCGTGGTGACGATGTTGCTGATATTATCAATATGGCGGCGGTTGCTGTGGTCGATGCTCAGGAAGCCGAACACAACTAAAGCAACTTTTACAGATTGATACCAGGCGTAAGGACCTTTTTTGGTCCTTACGCCTTTTTTTGTGCCAATAACTGTTGAGTGGGGTTAGACTGTACTTTATTTGTGACTCTTCGCCTCGCCCTGGGCAGCAGATCACCAGACCGGCGTTGAACAGATACCTTTATTGTAGGTTTGAATTTCTGCAATACGATAGAATACCATAGAGAACACTCGATAAGATTTTTAAAATCTAGATTAAAAAACAGGTGTTAACATCATGAAATATAATAGTACACGTGGTCAGATTCGGGATTTATCTTTCAGTGAGGCTGTGATGATGGGTCTGGCGTCCGACGGTGGTTTGTTACTGCCACAGGATATCCCCCACCTTTCTGAGCAGCAACTTCAGGCCCTGAGCCGGTTAGATTATAAAAATCTAGCTTATGAAATTATCTCTCTGTATGCAACCGACCTACCGAATGAAGATCTGCGCGAACTCGTGGATAAATCTTACGCGGCCTTTGACCATCCTGATGTTACACCAGTGGTCAAATACAACGATCTGTATATTCTTGAGTTATTTCACGGCCCTACTTTGGCATTTAAAGATGTCGCCCTGCAATTTCTTGGCAATCTGTTTGAATACTATCTGGTTCAACAGGATGAAAAAATGAACATTGTCGGTGCCACCAGCGGTGATACCGGCAGTGCCGCTATTGCCGGTATCCGCGGCAAAGACAACATGAATATTTTTATTTTATACCCTGCCGGACGCGTCTCTGCGGTTCAGGAAATGCAGATGGCGACGGTTCCTGACGCTAACGTTTTTAATATCGCTATCGATGGCACCTTTGATGACGCTCAGGCGATCGTCAAGGATATTTTTAACGATGCCGAATTTAAACAGCTACATGCCCTGGGCTCAATCAACTCGATCAACTGGGTTCGGGTTCTGGCGCAAATTGTTTACTATTTTTACGCTTATTTCCGCGTTGCACAGCAAACAGGATCCCAACAGGTCCAATTCAGCGTGCCGACAGGAAATTTTGGTGATATTTTTGCCGGTTATATGGCTAAAGAGATGGGGCTGCCAATCCCGCAACTGATTCTGGCCACCAACGCCAACAATATTCTCAGTCGTTTTGTCAATCAGGGTGACTACTCCCTCGCAACGGTGCACCAGTCATTGTCTCCGTCTATGGATATCCAGGTCGCCAGCAACTTTGAGCGCTATCTTTACTACCTGTATGATGGTGATACAGACCAAGTCCTTGATACGATGCAGCGCTTCAAAACGGATGGGGAAATTCGTTTTGAAGGCAATCTGTTAGAACGTATTCAGGGGGATTTTATTTCGGCGACGGTCGACGATCCAGCCACCCTGGAAGTGATAAGCGCTTTTTATAAAAAGACGGGATATATCCTTGATCCTCACACGGCAGTTGGTGTCGCCGCGGCTCTAACGATTGGTGGGGACTTTCCTCTGGTCTGCCTGGCAACAGCTCATCCGGCTAAATTTCCTGAGGCGATCACCAGGGCTATCAGTACACCGCCGCCACCAGTACCAGCCGTTGAAGCGTTACGCAACCTACCTCAACGCCGTGAATGCATGGTAGCGGACCTCAACATCATAAAAAAATACATTGGCAAAAACTCTATTTAAAAGTAACTATTCAGCTCCGTTCTTGCACAGGACCCCTGATCCTCTGCTGAATAGCTAGAATTTCTTAACTTGATAAATTAATTGTTGTTGACAACTTTTCTTTAGCATGGCAAGAGCCATCTATTAACCCATTATCTCTATCCGCGGAGGATCACCATGAACGACCTTTCACCTGATATGTTTTACGGCATGATACAGACCTATGGCTTACCCCTGCTGTGGGCAGTGGTTATTTTTATAGTTGGTCGGATTGTGGCCAAAAGCATATCAAATGCTGTTGCCAGAGCCATGACCAAGGCCAAAGTCGAAGACACCCTGGTCAAATTCACTAAAAGTATGCTGTTTGTGGCCATGATGGTTTTTGTTGTGATCGCCGCTATCAGCAAAATGGGCGTCGAAACAACCTCTTTTGCCGCTGTCGTCGCAGCAGCAGGCCTGGCCATTGGACTGTCACTTCAGGGAACCTTAAGCAATTTTGCTTCCGGGGTTCTGTTGATTATCTTCAGACCTTTTAAAGCAGGTGATTTCATAGAGGCTGGTGGTGTTTCCGGAATTGTTGAAGAAGTTCAGATATTTTGTACACTTATGCGTTCAGGAGATAACAAGCAAATCATCGTACCAAACTCCCAGGTCATGGGGTCGACCATTACCAATTACTCAACCAAACCGACCCGCCGGTTAGATCTGGTCATCGGCGTCGGCTATGGAGACGACCTGCAAAAAGTTAAAGTGGTACTAGCGGACCTTCTTGCCGCAGATGAGCGGGTTCTACCGGAGCCACAGCCAACCATCGGAGTACTGGCGCTAGGCGAAAGCAGTGTCGATTTTGCCGTCCGTCCCTGGGTTAACAGCGGTGACTATTGGCCGTTATTATTTGATCTGCAGGAAGCGATTAAACTGCGTTTTGATAAAGAGGGTATCAGTATCCCCTTCCCACAACGTGATATCCACATGGTCAGCAGCCCGGAAGAAGCCGGCGCTGCATAAAAAAATTGCACTGACCTTTAATACAAAAAAGCCCCCGGCGTTATACCGGAGGCTTTTTGCTTTTCGTTGATGATTTACTGATATCAGCAGTCGAAGTAGAGAGCGAATTCTTCAGGGACCGGACGCATGCGAACCGCATCAACCTCGGCACTGCGCTTGTAGTTGACCCACATTTCAATAACATCCTCGGTGAAGACATCTCCTTTGAGCAGGAAGGCGTGATCCTGCTCCAGGTTATTCAACGCATCTTCCAGCGAGGTGGCAACGTTGGGGATATCTTTCAATTCTTCCGGTGACAAGCCGTAGATGTCCTTATCCAGCGGTTGACCTGGATCAATCTTGTTTTCAATACCATCGAGTCCAGCCATCATCATCGCGGCGAAAGCCAGATAGCCATTGGCAGAAGCATCCGGGGTACGATACTCAACCCGCTTAGCTTTTTCATTATTGGTTACCGGAATCCGCAATGAGGCGGAACGGTTGCGGTTGGAATAAGCCAGGTTAACCGGGGCTTCGTAACCAGGCACCAGACGCTTGTAAGAGTTGGTCGTCGGGTTAGTAAAAGCACACAAGGCCTTAGCGTGCTTCATGATGCCACCGATGTAGTACATGGCCATTTTTGAAAGCCCACCGTAGCCATCACCGGCAAACAGGTTTTTGCCGCCTTTCCACAAGGATTGATGGCAGTGCATACCGGAGCCGTTGTCACCGTAAATCGGTTTCGGCATAAAAGTGACAGTTTTACCGTTGCGAAAAGCAACATTCTTAAGAACATACTTGAACCACTGCAGGTTGTCACCCATGGCCAGGAGTGAATCAAAACGCATATCGATTTCGCACTGGCCACCGGTAGCAACCTCGTGGTGGCCACATTCCACGACCATTCCGACTTCCTGAAGCACCATCATCATTTCATTGCGCAGGTCCACCATACTGTCGGTTGGCGCGACGGGGAAATATCCCCCCTTGTGCGCAGGCTTATACCCGAGGTTAGGAAATTCTTCACGACCGGTATTCCAGATTCCCTCAACGGAGTCGATGGCATAAAAAGATTCATTAGAGCTGGAGGCATAACGCACATCATCAAAGATAAAACACTCAGGTTCCGGGCCGAAGTAAGCAGTATCAGCGATGCCGGTTGATTTGAGGTAAGCTTCTGCCTTCTGAGCAATGAAACGCGGATCGCGGGTATAACCTTCACGGGTCACTGGATCAACAATATTACAGATCAAGCTCAAGGTGGTCATTTCAATAAAGGGGTCAATTTTAGCGGTGGTGGGATCTGGTACCAGCAGCATGTCAGAATTATGAATAGGCTGCCAACCGCGGATGGAAGACCCGTCAAACCCTAATCCCTCTTCGAAAATATCTTCGTTGAATTCACTAAGTGGTGTAGCAAAATGTTGCCAGATTCCTACAAAATCAAGGAATTTAAAATCTATAAATTTAACATCATTTTCTTTGGCAAACTTGAGGACTTCACTTGGTGTCATTGTTTACTTCTCCTTTGAATGGTATGAATTTGATAGGGTGTCACCACCCTCTCGAACTTTTTTATAAAAGAGCTAAAGAGCGTCTTCTCCCCGCTCACCGGTTCTGATCCTGACAACCTCATCAATCGTAGTTACGAAAATTTTACCGTCACCGATGCGTCCGGTTTTAGCAGTTTCAGCAATGGTATCTACAACTTTGGCGACAAGATCGTCTGCCACGATAATATCCATTTTGATCTTGGGAATAAAATCTACAACATATTCAGCGCCACGATAGAGTTCGGTATGACCTTTCTGTCGTCCAAAACCTTTAACTTCACTAACAGTAATCCCCTGAATGCCGATTTCGTTCAACGCCTCTTTGACTTCATCGAGCTTGAACGGTTTTATAATCGCTTCGACCTTGCGCATAACACTTGCCTCCTGTCACCAGATATATATTTCGACCGGGCATTGATCCCAACCGCCAACACCCACCTAAAAAGCAAAGACCTTGCCATGAGGGTAAAAAAATTTGAAAAATATATTATTCAATCATATCAGCTTGTTGCAGCTATCTTGAAAAACTATAAAAAGAAACTTGAACTTGCGTTCCCTGCAGTTGCATAAATAATAATCATCAAGAAACAAACGTTGCACATAAAACAGACAAAAACAGTCAGCTGATTCTCTGCAAAAAAGTAATGCTTTCACAATGGTGGGTCTGCGGGAACATATCAATCGTCTGGGTTGACACAATATCATACCCTCTCTGAATCAGAGGTCGCAGGTCACGTGCCAGGGTTTGGGGATCGCAGGACACATAAAGGATATCAGGAATTCCGGCTGCAATCAGGCGCTTTATCACAGAAGAGGCACCTGTGCGGGGCGGATCAAGAACAACCACGTCAAAACAGCCATTATCGACAACAGAAACATCCAGATCTTCAGCTGCTGCAGCGCTGAATGTCAGGTTAGTGATGGCGTTTTTACGGCTATTATGTTGTGCCATGCGGATTGACGCAGGCGACTCTTCAATGCCGACCAGATCTTTTACCCGGCGGGCCAGAGGAAAAGACAGATTTCCCATCCCGCAGTAAAGTTCCAATACCCTTAGCTCCTTATTCCAGGGGAAAGTAGCCATCAGAATATCAACTAGCACCTTATTCTGTTGCAGGTTGATCTGGGCAAAAGAACCTGCGCTGTAATTAAGGTGAATGGGAGGGGTATCGACATGAATCTCCAGTGTCCCGTCACCACAAATCATCTGGATATTCTTTTTTGAACCGGATTGAACCAGTACGTCGGCATGCAGACCGGACCGACGCAAGCAATCGATCAGGCCTGAATGTTGAGCGCCTGAATAGTGTACAACAGCTACACATTTGCCGGCATCGTCGACCGCCAGATCAATCTGGGGGATATTATCAGCAAAGACGGAGCCGTTGAACAGAGCCCTGAAGTTCTCCATCAACCGGTTCAGGCGTTGATCCATGATCGGACACAGGTCGACAGACACAACATAACGACTGCGCTGCCGATAAAAACCGGTGATAAAGCGACCGTCACGGTTCACGCATTTGATCTGGACACGGCTACGGTAGTGCCACTGTTGTGCAGAAGGAATGATTGGCTTGATAGCAGATGCGGCAACCTGACACTGATGGCTCAAGGTTTCAACAAACAGTTGATGCTTCCAATGGAGCTGATCAGCATAACTGAGGTGCTGCCACTGACAACCACCGCACTCGCCGGCGACTGGACAGACTGGAGCCTGACGACTGGGCCCGGGTTGGAGCACCTCAAGCAGTTCTGCTTCCAGATAGTTTTTTTTGGCACGCACGACCTTGACACGAACCAGATCGCCGACGCAGGTGTTCGGGATAAAAACAACACGTCCGTCAATGTGGGCCAAACCGGAACCGCCATTGACGAGGGTTTCTACAGTCAATGGCGGCAATATCTGAAGATCCGGCTTGGTTCGATGTTGTGCCAACGACAAATCTATGCCCGACTGGGAGAAAAATGATCAGCGCTAAATGTCAGGGTAGCCAGATAATCCGCGATCGTTTCGGCCCGACGAATCAATTCTACAGTTCCATCAGCTTTAAGCAGCAACTCCTGTGGGCGCAACCGGGCGTTGTACTGAAACCCCATCGAATGGCCATGGGCACCGGTATCGTGGATCGCCAGGATATCTCCTTCTTCGATGCGGGGAAATTGGCGCTGTATCGCAAACTTATCGTTGTTTTCGCACAAAGAACCAACAATATCGTAGAGTTGATCAGCCGGTTCGCTTTCTTTACCGATAACGTCGATATGATGATAGGCGTCATACATACCCGGACGCATGAGGGCAGACATGCAGGCGTCAACACCAATATAGTTGCGATAGATGTTTTTATGATTAATCGCCCTAGTCAACAGACAACCATGGGGACCGGTCATAAAGCGACCACTTTCCATGTACATTTTCGGGACATAACCGTGTCGCTTTTTAAAGGCAGCAAAAATGTCGCCAATTTCACTGGCCATAGCGGCAAGATCTAGAGGCTTTTGCTTAGGACGATAAGGAATACCAAAACCGCCGCCGATATTGACAAATTCAAAGGTAATATTGAGTTCACTGCTGACCATTTCAACGACATCAAGGACCATGCGCGCAGTTTCTACCATGTAGGTGTAATCCAGTTCGTTGGAGGCAACCATGGTATGCAGGCCAAAACGGCTGGCACCACGCTGTTTGGCCTGGCGATAAGCATCAACAATCTGCTCATAGCTGACCCCATATTTGGCTTCGACCGGGTTACCGATAATCACGTTACCTGATCGTCTCGGGCCCGGGTTATAACGGAAGCAGATCAGCTCGGGAAAGTCCTTGACCTTGTCGATCAGGGAAATATCATCCAGGTTTAAAATACTTCCACCATCAGCCTGAGCGGTTTCAAACTCTAATTGATTCGTGTTGTTCGAAGTGAACATAATGTCTTCACCGCGCGCACCAACCTGACGGCTTTGCAACACTTCAGCGATGGAACTGCAATCGAAACCAAAACCCATATCAGCCATTAATTCGAGGATGCGCGGATTGGGCAGAGCTTTGACAGCGTAATATTCGCGAAAACCGTCCAAATGAGAAAATGCCTGTTTGAGCTGCTCGCCGGTCTGGCGAATTCCGACCTCATCGTAAATATGAAACGGCGAACCATAGTGTTCTACCAACTGGTTGGCAATAGGATATAAACGTGATTTAAAATCTGCAGAAATAGGCATGATGACTCCTTTATCGTCAATATCTTGCAACTAAAAGTTTCTAAGGGTTTGTAAAGTGAGATTTATAATCTACTAAAATCATTTATATTCAACGATGTGTCAAGGGGTGAGTCACTGATTTTTCATAGATAGCCAAGGATTTGTAATCCCAGCAATACCAGATACGCCCCATAGCTCAACAACAGCACACTGCCAAACAAACGAGACAAACGATAGCGTCTGCGCCACGCAGCACCAAAAAGACAACAGGTCAGGACACCCATAATCAGACAGTCGCGGTAAAGAACCTCAGCGCCAATATCAAGAGGATGGATAACACCGGCAATGCCGACGACCGCAAGCGTATTAAATATATTGGAACCAATGATGTTGCCCAACACCAGATCATGAGCTTTTTTTCGTGCAGCAGCAACGGCTGCTGCCAATTCCGGCAAAGAGGTGCCTATCGCCACGATGGTCAGACCGATCATCAGATCACTGACGCCCAGTGCCGTGGCAATTTCAACCGCCCCCCACACCAGGATGCGCGAGCTTGCCACCAACAGAATTAACCCGACAACCAACCAGAAAATTGCCGGTTTTAATGGTAACAAGTCCTCTTTATTATGTTCTGACGCTGCCAGCAACTTTTCGGTGTTTTTGTGACGCAAGGCAATGACGACCCACCAGACAATGACCGCAGCAAAAGCCAACAGCAACAAGATGGCATTAAGGCGACTGATGGACAGATTCCAGAGCAGCACAACTGTTAACAAGGTAATTGCTGCCAGCACCGGCAATTCAGAACGAAGGATTTTTGCTGGTACGGGAATCGGGCTGATCAAGGCTGTAACGCCAAGAATCAAGGCAATATTGGAAATATTCGAGCCATAGGCATTCCCCAACGCCAAGCCGGGGTTGCCTTGGCTGGAGGCAATAGCGGAAATTAACATTTCAGGTGCTGAGGTACCGAAGCCAATGACCACCATGCCGACCAGCAACAACGGCATACCTGCATGCCGCGCGGTCGCGGCAGCACCGTCAACAAAACGATCGGCACTCCATACCAGCAATATTAAGCCACATATCAGAGCAACAACAGGCAGGATCAAGGCAGTTTATCTCCCCTGTTCTGACGGCAGCAAGCCAAGAAAAAAACCAATCAGTGCGCCAAACAATGCCCCTGACCAGGGGCTGACAAAGGCGCCTCAGGTACTACCGGCACACTGTCCTAAATAACCGAAGAACGCACCACCTGCACAGCCGCCGCCAACAAATATCAGCAATTTTATCAAGCGATTTTTCATGGATTTAATTACTGGTATCCTTTTTTGGCGTTAGGCCCCAATGGCAGTAGTGCTACAATCAGGATGGCGAAAGGTCCAAGCACCAGTCCCAACGCAAACCAGAGACGACAGTTGCGCCCCCGGCTTTTGGCTACAGCATAAGCCCCACAGGCCATGACAACCCATAAAACAAAAAATGGTAAACTGTTCACTCTAAAAACCTTTCCTATCAAATCTTCCTCTGGACGACGTTTAACAAACCAATCTTTTGCCAGCAGAAGGTACAGCAAATAAAAAAATCGGTAAAGGTAATCCCATTTTTTTTATATTGCCCCCACTTTGATTTTTTTTTGGAAGTTCGTTATAATCAAAGCACATCAGAAAGGAGGAATGCCTATCGAAGACGAGACACAGCAGTTGAGAAGGTTTTCTACCCCACCGGTGTTTTTAGACACCGGCAATTCCCGTGACAGGGATGATTCTGAAGTCAAAACACAGTAATCGTTGAAGGCCCGCTATCCATAGCGGGCCTTTCACTTTTTGATGGCGTCGCAAAAACTCACCAACTGCTGCGCCCGTTTATGAACAGTCGCGATTATTTCACCGCTTCGACGTACGTATGTACGCCTCATTGCTCAATATTCGCGCGCCTTGCATTTGGCGCTTTTTGCTTAGCCATCCACATTGATACTTTTTTGCGAAAGCATCACTTTTTGAACAGTTTATCCCTTTCCAGTCGGTAAAAAAGATCAACGCCCGATTCCTGTCCGAAGCTCGATTCCAGTTCCAACCTGGATGAAAGCCGATAGCGCATCTTGATCTCGTTACTATTATTGAAAAGCGAATAGCCAAGACTCACATAAAGATCGGGGGTAATATATTTACCAGTAGTGATAACGGCGTCGTTAGTATCACCATTGCCGGCGGTAAACTCAAGGACATCCAAACCAAGACGTCCTTTTAGCCGTTCCTGCAGAATAATGGATTCCCCTTGCGAAAGTAAGGCTCCGGTGGCAACCATCAACAGATCAGTGTCGCCGCCACTACTGTCGAGGGGACGACCGAGCACGACATAAGACAGCACATCCGCATCGGGCATAGCAGGTTCTGAATAGAGACTGACCTGTGGATCCTGGGGAGTCCCGGTCACTCGCACTCCGGCACGGACATCTCCGGCACGGCGTATTGCCAGAATATCGAGGGTGGGATATTGCAGTGGAACACCTGCAAAATACAGTTCACCACGTTCGACATCCAGGGAAACGCCATAGGTCGAAAAGCGCCCACGTTCCACAAACAATCGCCCTTGCGCAGCAATATCCTGCTGCGCATCGCTGTACAGGCGCAATGAGCCGGCAATCCGCGCCTGCAAACCAGAAACGTTGAGCAATACCTGATCTCCCAGGATGAGATTAACATCTATGTCGTGGCGAAGCGTTGCTGTTTGGGGTTCAGGGGTCTGGCGATCAACAATAACCAGATCCGGACTGTTATTAACTACCTGGGAACGGTTTTGATTCTCGATCATCACCTGCGGAAATCGTAAACTGCCGCGCACGCGCAGCGTATCGAAGTCACCATCAATCACCAGATCCGGGCTGACCTTTATCGCCAGATCGCTTAAATTGAGTAGCTGGAAGCCTTCGCCCGCTAAAGTAAAATGGTAACTGTCTGGCGTCCACCCCAGCAAATCAAGCATTCCCTGGCCGCTGATTGTGCCGCCGGCAGAGGTCATCTGCAGGGTTGATATATTGAGTTGTTGTCCATTAAATTGTGCCGCAGCCTGAATGTCGGCAATACGGACTCCGGCCGCAGGCACATATAGTTCCGCTTCTTGCAAGCCGAAAGTGCCGGCAAACAAAGGCTCACCGACGGTTCCGCTGATGGCGGCCGTCAGCTCAATTTCTCCTCTACTGTCATAAATATACTGAGGAAAGAACACCGTCAACAGCCCGCTTTCTCGCTGCAATACACTGACATCTGCGGCAATCGGGGTGTGATCCAAAGAATTGATCGGCACTTGCGCTGGAAGCTCGACTTCGATGTGGCTGTTGATGTGTCCCATATCATGAACCAGATTTGCCTGAGCACGCAGGGCCCTTTCCTGCCAGGACAGCTCTATCGTAGCGGTTTTAACATCAACCTCCATTTCTTGTTGATCGTCATACCAATACAGGGAGCCCGCGCTGATATCAGCTTTGCCATGGAGAGCAAAGACATTATCTGCGGACCACCAACCGTCCATATCGCAGGTAAATATTCCCTGAACAATGATATCTGCCGGCAACCAGGGCTGGATCAACTGCAAAGGAACCTGTCGACACGCTAATGCCGTGTTGACCTGGTCAGGAAAAGCTATGCCCGCCGGATCAGGAGAATGAAATTCAAGCAGCAGATTGGCCGCTGAGCCGATATCGACACGGATGTCACCGGCCAGACCATCCATTCCCCAATCCAGGGTTAAGAGGGTAGCGGTGTCCTGTAGATGCAGCTGCTGATAATGAAGATTGGCATTTAATTGCGCAGAAAGATGGATTTGAGTGTTGTCTGGTTGATGAAGCACAGACAAGGTTCCCCCTGAGACCCCCTGCAGCAAAGAGGGGTCAAGCCAATGACTAAAAAGATCCATTGGCAGTTCCGACCAATCAAAATCTACCTCAAGGGACTCTTCTGCTGGCAAAAACTCCCCTTGCAGGCGGATGGTTTGTTGTAATCCCCCGTCGAGCAATAGCTCAGAAACCCTGATCATTTTTGGACCAGCGTTAATCGAAACAGGATCATTGAGCCGCCATTGATTCTCTGATGTATTAATCGTCAGTTGTTGCAACAACGCCGACCACAAGGATTCTGACCAACTTGCCTGCAGGTTGGTATCTATCGTCGTATTTTGCGCCTGGGCGCTGATGCCGATCTGATGGTTGATCAGTGTACCGCCAACCTTCAGATCAACCGCATCAACCAGCAATGGTTGGGTCTTGGAACCAAGTTGCCGTAATTGGGCAGCAGCAGAAAGGGTTTGATCAACATCAAGGTGTAAGTGGGAATCCAATGCAGCCAGCTGCCACTGATCATAGACGAGGTCTGTGCCGGCAAGTTGAAGCTCTGCTGCGCTGCCGGCTTTTCCATGGTTCACCCATCCTTGCGCCGTCAGGACGCCCGCAGCCGACGGATAAAGATCGGCAAGCTGTTGCAGTGTCAAAGTAAAATTGATGTTGTTCTGCAAATCACCCTGCGCCTGCACTTGGGCGCTGTTACTGTGTAGATTCAGCTGATGAAGAATCAGATTATCATCCTTATAGTCAGCCACGATAAGCCCGGACAATGGATATTCGTAGAGGGTTGAATCGTAAAGCTCAAGATGGATATCAGCTTGTGGGGATTGCTCATCATGACGATATCTGGCCGAAAGATTGGCATTAAGCAGACTGTTGCTGTCCGGCAGAAAAGGCTCCAGGTGAAGATGCTCGACCTGTAACCGGGCGGCAACCTCCGGCGACTCCAGCCAGTCGAAGTTGAGGCTGCCGGTGATCTGTGCAGCCAGCCAGGTGGAATTGATCTGCTCAAGCTGTGCGCGTTGATGATCACCAGAAAAGTCAGCAGCCAAGGTCGTCATGATTAGTTCATCACCCCTGGTCATCAGGTCAAGCTGGCCATGATACTGCATCTGTGCATAGGTCAAGTCAATATTTCCATCCACGGCTAATGGCAGACCCGCTTCGTGACTCAAATCAAGATCGTGAAAAAAAACCCTGGCAGTCAGAGCTGGTCCATCTTGATCAAACCGCAGTGTTCCAGTGGCCGCAACTGAACCCGATCGCTTGTCTTGGTGGAATAAAAGATCTTCAAAAGTCAGGTTGTTTTGACTTGTCGTCAGCTCCGCCTGAACAAATAAAGGCTCCAGGTCAGCGAGGTGCAGCTGAAGATGTATCTTTCCAGCGCTGGAGTCAGTGTTAAGATTGACTAGCGAGCTATCGAGAACAATTTTTTTCAACGGTTGGTCGAGCCCTTTGTTTTTCACTGTTGCTGCCAGATCCAAAAGCGAATCTGCCATGTCGAGCGTTGCAGTCGCACTGATTGACAACCCTTCGATCGTCAGATTGAAATCGGTAATGGATAATCGTCTCTGTTGAAAATTGATAGCCGCCTTGAGTTCTTCTACGATCGTCAGCTTATCACCCTGCTTGATTGATATATTTTTCAAATCAAGCTGCTCAATATCAACCTGCAACAGATCAAGCATTGCCGGTAGTTGCGGGATCTGCAGGGCAAGATCGGGTTGCTGCCGAGAGGATTCTACTGTTGGCAGTACCAGGGAGACATCTTCAACCTTGATCAAGGTAAATGCTAAATGAAACGGATAAACTGAGGAGATCGTCAATTCCATTTTAATGTCGCCGGCCTTCAAGCCGGCGTCTGCCTGCTCGATCTCAAGGTCCGTCATGCTGATTCCACTAGCTAGAGAGCCATCAAGCCGGGACATGGTGATCTGTGCATCAAGCTGCCGGGATATGTACCCTAAGGCAAGGTCCGCTCCTGCAGAAGTGTAGAATAACCAGATGGTTGCACCAACAAGCAGACTGATGAGCAGACAAAAAACCGAGAAAGTGATGATTAAAGCTCTTACCATGCCAACCCCAGGCTAAAATGCAGACGATAATGGTTGTCTTTTTCCCCTAGTTGTCTGGCCAGATCAAGACGTATTGCACCAATCCGGGTAAAATAACGCAAACCGACCCCGGCCCCTTGCTTGAGTTGATAATCGTTGAATGAGTCAAAGGCATTACCAACATCATAAAAGATAGCGCCCCCCCATTTTTGTAGAAACCTTTTCTCCAGTTCGACACTGCCAACCAGAAGATGCTTGCCACCGATCACCTCGCCTTCCGCATTAACGGGTCCGAGGGAATTAAATTTAAATCCTCTGACGCTACGGTCACCACCGGCAAAATAGCGTAAAGAAACCGGCAGGGTGTTGAATTCATTGCGGTGCCAGGTCGTCCCCCCACGTAAACGGATAAAAACAAAAAGGCGCTGTGGCAAAGGAATCAAGGTTGCAGCATCAACCGAAAGCTGCAGTAATGATGTATCAGAAAGCCAGTTTTCATCGGCACCCTGCACTTCAAGCTGGACCTTGCTGCCACGCTCCGGGGTCAAAGGCTGATCCAGTTTTTGCCAGCCCAGGCGGAATCCCTGCAGTACTAATTGGGTACGTTTGTCATTGTCAGCAATGCGCGATCGTTCTGAGGTCATGCGTACAAACAACGACCCTTTATATCTGCGGCCAAAAGATCGCCGATATTCCGCTTCAGCAAAGACTTCACGGCGAGAATAGGTATCAACATCTTCCCGCTTGGTACCAATAGTTAACAACGTCAGACTATCAAGACGGCGACGATCAGGGATGATGTAGGTTGTCTCAAGCTGCTGATGCCATTGGGCAATAAGCATTTGACCAAAGAGCTCGTGAGCAGCGCCCCATAGGTTCAAGTGGCGATAATTAAGGGAGATCCTGCCTCCGGTATCAGTGCCGTAACCGATCCCCGGACGCAAAAGATGGCGCGGCAGTGGCAGCAATTCAATTTCCACCGGCACCATATTGTTTTCTGGATTTTGCGGCAGAGCTTGAACTGACACAGAACGGAACAGATCAGCATCAGTCAGATTAACTTGGGTTTTTCCCAGCAGGCTATAAGAAAAAACGTCCCCCCGTCTGTAACTGAGAAAGCGTTTAAGGAAGCGCTCAGGATAACCGGCCCGGTCGACATAATGAGTTGCTCCGAAATGATACTGCTCACCGGTGGTAAATTCCAGGTCGATCTCGGCGCGCCGTTCTTGCAGATGAACTTCAATAATATGAACACTAAAGGTGGCATCCAGGTAACCAAGGGCAGCAGCTTTCTGACGCAGGCTGGCTTTACCCTCTTCGTAAAGATCCTGACGTAAAACATCATCAATCTGCAACGGGAACTGATTGGCTAAACTCAGCAGTTCGGGATGGTCTGACCCTGCTCCCGATATTTCTAAATTCAGCCGGCTAATCAGCAGCGGCGACCCGGCGTCGATATCAATAATCAAGCGAAAATAGTCACTGGCAGGTTGCTCCAGTCGGGTTGTTACAGTGCTGTAGAAATAACCGTAGGGTTCGATTAGTTCTTTAACTAATTGCGGTAGCCGGCGTTGATGAGAACCCAGGCGTTGACGGTTGAGACGCTCATCGCCGGCAGTCAGCATTGGCGCCGTCAAGGCATCCTTGACGATCGATTGAAGAAAGGGCTCGCTACTGCGCACATCATAATCCAGGCTCGCAGCACCGGCTATTGAAGAGGTGACGATAAAAAAAACCAGAAACAGATAAAAAAGACGCATCAGGTGTCGAAATCTCAGAACCGGAATCGTTGATAAATATGATTAAAATTCAGACTGAAGAATAAATGCAATTATAACATTAATTTGACCAGCTTGTTGGGTTTTGAAGAAAAGGCTTTGAGCGATGATTATACGTTGGCGAGGGTTATCTGAGTACCCCTGACAAGAGCAGGGTCAAGACAAAGACCAGTAACGATAAACCCAGGCCAAAAAACAGCGGAGGTATGCCGGTGATGGGGAAAAATCCCAGCACGACAACAGCAGTTGGCGCTAACATAATCGAAACAAAACCGGCCTGACGCCAGTTGACTTGGGGTAAAAATACAGCAAAAAGCAAAGGAAAACAGAGGGTGGCGCCGCGTAGTCCCATGGACAGAAAACTCCAATCCATGATGGCTGAGCCCAAGTTGCTGAGCAAAAGCAAAAAGGCAGCCCCAAGAACGGCCAGGGTGATCAATCGAAATATCAATAGTTCTGATGATATGTTCGGCAGCCAGTTCCGTAAGAGGTCAACCTTCAGGGTTGTAGCCACTCCCAGGGCAAGCCCGGCGGCGGTGCCAACTGCGGCAATTAACAGAGTAGCGAAGGCCAATCCGGCAAAACCTGAAGGCAGGTGGCGCATAATAAAGGTCGGCAGCGCTAAAGCACTTTGGATCTCGGGCATGGTCTGGCGCATAAACAAACCGACCAGGATGCCGAATAATCCCAAGGGGGGGATCAGCGCCGCACTGAGCAGGGCACCGTGCCGAGCTATCCTGCTGTTGTGGGCAGAAAAAATCGCCTGCAGGTAGGTCTGGGTCGAAATAACACCAACCAGCATCGACAATAGATCGGATACCCCCTCTTTAACCCCATAACCAAACAAGCTGAACCAGGGCCAGGCATGAAGACCGCTGGTCAAGCCACGCCAACCACCAGCCAGTTTAAGCGCAACAAGACCCGCCACCACCATCGTCAGGTAGATCAGCATCATTTTGATCATACCGGTCAAGCCGGCAGATTTCATGCCCCCGCCAAGAGTAAAAAATACCACCAGCAATACGGAGATTGCCGCACTAGTTACAATCGACAGGTCAAAAAGAACTGCCAGAACTGCACCGCAGGCCAGTAGCTGGGCAACAATCTGGATAAACATGCCGGCGGCGGTAAAAAGGCTGGCAGCGGTGCGTACCCGTTCACCGTGGTACCGAGCAATAAACTCAGGAATCGTCTGCGCCTGACTCTGACGCAAAGGGATGGCAATAAACAATCCGAGGAACAAGCAGGCCAATCCGGCACCTAAAGTAAACCACCAGGCTGACAAACCATACATAAAGGCCAGTTGGGCGGTACCGATGGTAGAAGCGCCACCGACGAGGGTGCCGGTAATGGCTCCACACACATTAAGGCTCGATGCTTTACGTCCACTTAAGACAAAATCAGCACCGTTGGTCGCTTTGACGGTGCCACCCCAGGCCAGATAGAGAATTCCAGCCAGGGTTGCAAAAAAAGCCAGAAGAAAAGACAGATCCAGGGTCATTGGGCAACCGCAGCCTTAAAATCGCTGGCGACAGACAGGTCAGACGGCAAAATATTTCGCCTGAGGATGATAAGCGACAATCGCAGAGGTCGTCATCTCCGGGACCATTTCATAGGATTCGGTCAAACTGACCCCGATCCGTTCAGGGTGCAGCAACTGAAATACCGATTGATGCGCTCCCAGATCCGGACAGGCCGGATAGCCGAACCCGTAACGTGAACCTTGATACCCTTGAGCAACATAAGCCGTCATGTCGGTATTTCCGGCTTGAATCCCCATCTCGATGCGCATCTGTTCATGCCAGTATTCGGCGAGGGCATCGGTCAGTTCGACGCCCAACCCATGAAGCATCAGATAATCATGATAGCTGTCAGCAGCATAGAGTTCAGCAGTGACTCGTGCAAGTTTTTCGCCGATGGTCACGACAAAAAAGCCGGCCTTGTCTCCCCCTTCATCCTCAGTGTGATAAAAATCGGCAATACATAAACCGGCAGCGCTTTGTTGGCGCGGGAAGTCAAAAGGGTACTCCTTACCGTTATGCTGGACAATCAACTGGTTTTCACGGCTGCAACAATTGAAGTAACCATATGTGACCTGAGGCTCGAACCAGCCCTCACTTATGCCTTCGTTTTTAAGTCGTTCAAAAAGGGGTAATACCGTTTCTCGTTGCAGACGCTCATACTCTTGTTTAGCCATTTTTCCCCGCCGATAGCCCCAGCGGCCACGAAACAGAGCGGGTTGATTGAGATAATCGAAGAGTTTAACCGGGTCGATGTCGAGCACTTGTCGATCGCCGATAAAAGGAACCTGCGGACACTTCCACTGACGATCAATAACGGCAATTTGCGCGCCGGGGCGATTGGGAGTGACGGCAGTTTCGGACCAGCTTGTTGATACCAATTCCCCCGCTTCAAAGGCACGAATGGCTTTGAGGCCATCGAAAGCATCGGCGCAATAAACAACCGGGGCCTGAAATTGTGGCACGCAGTCCAATGCAACATATTTTCGGGTCAAAGCTGCGCCGCCAAGCAGCACCGGCATCTTCAGGTCGGCATCGCCGAACTGGGCCAGATTATCTTTCATCAACAATGCTGACTTGACTAACAGCCCCGAGAGGCCGATGACATCGACTTGATATTCTTTGGCTTTGGCGATGATTTCCTCGGCCGGCACCTTGATGCCGATATTGAAAACCTTGTAACCGTTATTGGTGAGAATGATATCAACCAGATTCTTGCCGATATCGTGGACATCGCCGGCAACGGTGGCAAGCAGCACTTTGACCTGCCCGTCCTGGTCGAGCTTTTCCATGTAAGGTTCGAGCAGGGCGACGCTGAGTTTCATGACCTCGGCAGACTGCAGAACAAAGGGTAGCAGCAAGTCGCCACGACCAAACAGATCGCCGACCTCGCGCATCGCCGGCACCAGCAGGCGGTTGACAATATCCAGGGGCTTCCAGCGGCCACGTAATTCGGCAAGCAGATCTTCGAGGTCATTCTTGTCACCTTTGAGAACTTTCTGACGCAATTGTTCTTCGAGGCGCAACTGCGGAGCGTCATCATCCTGATCGTTATCCGTGGTAGCTTGCTCGAAATAATCAATAAACGCCATCAATGCATTTGGATGACGATCGAACAACAGGTCAAAACATATCTCGCGGTCCTCTGTACTGATGGCTGAATAAGGCAGTACTTTGGCGGCATCAACGATGGCGGTATTGAGCCCAGCTTTGACGGCCTCATGCAGAAAAACGGAATTGAGCACCTTGCGCGCTGCCGGGCGCAGACCGAAACTGACATTACTGACCCCCAGGGTGAAACCGACACCCGGCAGTTCGCGGCGCACCAGTTTGATCGCGGCAAGGGTTTCAAGTGCGGAGCGGCGCATGGTTTCATCACCAGAGCCAACGGTAAAGGTCAGTAGATCAAACAACAGATCCTGCGGCCGCAGTCCGTGGATTGTTACCGCACGATGATAGATTTCTTTGGCGACTTCCAGCTTCCTGGCAGAGGTTAGAGCCATGCCTTCAAGATCGATCACCAGAGCAACCACCGCAGCCCCGTATTTTTTGGCCAGTTTGCAGATGCGGTCGAGACTGGTTCCGCCATCCTCAAGGTTAATGGAATTAATGATGGCGCGTCCCGGATACAGCGGCAAAACCTGCTCCAGGGTCTCGGCACTAGTGGAGTCAAACATCAGGGGCGCTTTGCAGGATCCGGCAAACAAGCGTGCCAGACGTGTCATGTCGGTCAACTCATCACGACCGGCATAGGCAACACACAGGTCAATCACCTGGGCTCCGCGGGCCTCTTGATCCAGAGCAACTTTCAGACAAGCGTTATCATCTTCAGCGATCAGCGCTTCTTTGAAAGCTTTGGAACCATTGGGATTACAACGCTCGCCAATTAACAGCGGCGGTATTTCCTGATGCAACTCGACGGCCTGATAAAGGCTGGCTACAGAAGCTTTCATTGAATCACCTCCCGCCGGGCCGGGGTAACGCCGTCAAGACGTGCCGCCAAGGCGGCGATATGCGCCGGGCTGGTGCCACAACAGCCGCCGACAATACTCACCCCCTGTTGGGTAACAAAGCGCCACATCTGTTCAGCAAAATCCTTGGGGGCTAAAGGATAATGGGTTTTACCATCGACAACCTCAGGCATTCCCTGATTGGGAATTACCGAAATCCGCCCAGGCCAATGTTGGCTAAGATAATGAACATGGGAAACCATGTCTTTGGGTCCAGTCGCACAATTCAGTCCCAAAGACAACAAAGGGAACGGTTCCAGGGTGGCAACAACGGCGGCAATGTCGCTACCGACCAGCATCGTACCCTGCTGTTCGATGGTCACCGAAGCCAGCACCGGTAGTTCCAGCCCAGCAGTTTCAAGCATTTCAAATGCGGCAATTAAAGCGGTTTTGGTCTGGAGCATGTCCTGACAGGTCTCAATCATCAGGCAATCAACACCGGCATCCAGCAGGGCGGAAATCTGCTCGATCGTTGCAGCTTTGAGGCTATCAACGTCGATATGCCCCAGTGACGGCAGCTTGGTTCCCGGCCCGACAGATCCGGCTACGAAGCGTCCTTCCCTGCCGGCGATGGCCTTTCTGGCAATCTCTACGGCCCGGGTGTTGATTTCACGCACTCTGTCCTGCAATCCATATTCGCCCAACACAATGCGCGATGCCCCAAAGGTGTTGGTTTCAAGCACCATGGCACCGGCATCAAGCATCTCACTATGGAGGCGCGCAATATGGGGGGGAGCGGTTAAATTGAGGAGTTCATTGCATCCTTCACAATCATTCCATTGCGCCGGCTGAATATCAAAAAGCTGAAGATTGGTTCCACAGGCGCCATCAAATATAAGCACAGGACATTCCGTCATTTTCATCAAAAAAATCCATAAAGAAAAGTGAAGTTAAAAAACATAGGACAAGAGTCAGAACAAGAGCCGACCTATCGGATCTGCAAAGCAAAATTGCGCCTATAGTAACCAGTGCCATTAGCCCTGTCCAGCATCAAGATTTATTCTCTTGACTTATATTGAACAAGATTTATTATTATAGCTTAACTATTTACAATAATGTACTGGTCTTCAGTTACTTGGAACGTCATAAGATTGGTGGATATACCATGCAAAAAACTTCACAACACACAAACATTATCAAGCTGATTGAGAATAGTTTCCAGTTGCCATCACCCCCTGCCATTGCCGTCAATATTCTGAATGCGGTTAGAAAAGACGATGAACCACTCACCGCCCTGGGCGATGTCATTGCCAAAGATCCGGCGTTAACTGCAAAAATGCTCAAGATTGCCAATTCCGGTATGTTCTACTCAAAAGGGAATATATCCAATATCCAGCGAGCCATGGTTGCTCTGGGAACCGATGTGATTAAAAATATCGCTCTTTCCTTTGTTATTACCTCGGACTACCGCGACAGTGGAAAATCCGGTTTTAATATGGATCGGTTCTGGCAACAATCAATCGTGGCTGCTGTGGCCGCAGAGCTTTTATCACGCCAACTGAATCAACAAACTGACAATATTTTTGTCACGGCCCTGCTTAACGACATCGGCATTCTGGTTATCTCCCAGGCAAAAGGCGATATATATAACCGCTTGATCAGGGAGGTTAACGATAATGACCATCTGGTCGAGGCAGAAAACAACCTGTATGGCTACAACCACGCTCAGGTCGGATATGCACTGCTGAAACATTGGAACCTGCCGGACGATATCTGTGAGCCGATCCTTTACCATGTTGATCCGGATCGTGCGCCTGAAGAGCACAAAAAAACAGCTAAAGTCCTTTATTTTTCCGGTCTGCTGGCGTCCCTTTGTCGCGACTATGGTGCGACGACAACCGCACCGGTACTTCAGGAACAGCTTGAAAAAGATTACGGTCTTACAGATGAACAGAGCTACCGTCTGCTCGATGATGCAGCGACTAAAAGTAATGAAATCATCAAGCTGTTTGAGATTCAAGCAGAACAAATGGTGCCCTATTCAGTCCTTTTGCAACAGGCAAATGCTGAGTTGACACGCATCAATTTAAGCAAGGAACAGATGGTCCTTGAGCTCAATGTTGCCAGGGTAAAATCCGAACGAATGGCTCGCCAACTCTACGAGAGCAATGCACGTCTGCGTGAACTGGTATACCGCGATGGCCTCACCGGGCTTTATAACCATCGTTATTTTCATGAAACCCTGGACAAGGAGCTGTCGCGCGCAAGACGCTATCATTCATCACTCTCCTTGATCATCTTTGACATTGATCATTTCAAAAAAACCAATGATCGCTATGGTCATCCTGTGGGTGACATCATCTTGATGAATATTGCCAAGGCTGTTTGTTCTGCGGTACGCCCCTGTGACATTGTTGCCCGCTATGGGGGCGATGAATTTTCAATTATCCTTCCTGAGACCGGAGCTGAAGGGGCGCGGGTCTTTGCTTCACGGCTACGGCGGTGTGTTGAAGGAATTGCTACCAATCATCGAGATCAGGTAATATATGTCACCATGAGTGCCGGCCTGACCACGACCACTCCGGAAACCAATGAGATTACTAAGGACGAGTTGATTTTAGCAACGGATCAGGCATTGATGCTGTCGAAAAGTAGTGGCAGAAATCAGATATCGTCTTTGGATATGCGTCAAGTTGAAAGTTGATCATTTCTTTTTTTAACTACTTCTTTTTACACCCTTTGCCCGGAACCAACTGGATACACAAGCAATAACATGGTAAATTCTTGTTCGTTGTGATCACATCTCCACAATAACAGGGCTTCCATGTCTGAGTCAGTACCCGCAAAATACCAGGTTGAAACCACTGAAAACAACTTGTTGCTTCATCTGGTTGGCGACTGGTCTTACTCTACTGACCTCCCTGCCATCCCTCCCCTTTTAAGGCACATCAACAAGGATAAAGTCACGTCTGTTACCTTCCACGCTGAGCAACTTCAGGCCTGGAACAGCGGCCTGATGACCTTCCTGATCGAGCTAATCGATCATTGCGAACAGAACCATATCAAGGTCGACAAAACTCATCTGCCCCAGGGAGCCCAGCGCCTGTTGAATCTGGCGTATGCTGTTCCTGAACGCAAAGGCGCACGTCGCACGATGCTGGGGCAACCGGTTCTGACAAAAATCGGCAATGTAACGATCGAGATGCATCGATCATGGAACGATATGTTGACCTTTGTCGGAGATCTGTGTAAAGCAACAGGCAATCTTTTGCGCGGGCGGGCACGCTTACGCACCTCGGATCTGTTCTACCAGATCGAAGCAGCCGGCCCTTCCGCCCTGATGATTATCACCCTGATCAGCACCCTGGTCGGCATGATTCTGGCTTTTGTGGGCGCTGTGCAGTTGCGTCTTTTTGGTGCCGAAATTTTTATCGCCAACCTGGTCGGCCTCGGGATGGCGCGTGAGATGGGAGCAATTATGACCGCGATCATCATGGCCGGCCGCAGCGGATCGGCCTATGCTGCACAAATTGGCACCATGCAGGTTAATGAAGAAATCGATGCCCTGAAAACCATGGGGATTTCCCCACTTGAATTTCTCGTTTTGCCGCGCCTGTTGGCCCTCTGTATCACCATGCCGCTGTTATGTATCTATTCAATTTTTATGGGTATATTTGGTGGTGCCGTGGTCAGTGCCGGACTCTTTGACATCTCCTTTTATCAGTATTATCTCCAGATACAGGATTTTGTTGAATTAAAACATTTCATTATCGGGATTTTAAAAGCTGGTGTTTTTGGTGTGTTGGTGGCCACCGCCGGTTGTTTTCGTGGTTTACAATGTGGCCGCAGCGCCTCCTCAGTTGGTTTTGCGGCGACCAGCGCAGTCGTTACCTCCCTGGTACTGATTATCGTTGCCGATGCGATAATCACTGTTATCTGTCAGGTTCTGGGGGTTTAATGTCGCGGTCCACTCACCTTCAGGTAAAAAATCTGACCATGGCCTATGCTGATACTGTGATACAGCAGAACCTTGATTTTTGTGTTAAGCGCGGGGAAATATTTATTATTATGGGTGGCAGTGGTTGCGGCAAAAGCACTCTGTTGCGCCATCTGATTGGTCTGATGGCGCCGGCCACAGGTGACATCCTGATCGATGACATTAATATTTGGGATACTACCGCCGAAGTACGCGCAGGGATGATCAGTCGCAGCGGGGTTCTCTACCAGAGTGGTGCGCTGTTCAGTTCTATGACCCTGGGAGAAAATATCGCGCTACCCCTCTCAGAACACACATCTTTAGTTACTTCCCGGATTGAAAAAATTTCTTCCTACAAACTCTCACTGGTTGGTCTTGCTGGTTTTGAGGATTATTATCCATCAGAGATAAGTGGCGGTATGCGCAAGCGCGCCGGTCTTGCCAGAGCCATGGCCCTGGACCCCGATATTCTCTTTATTGATGAACCTTCAGCCGGGCTCGATCCCATCAGCGCGAAACTGCTCGACCGGCTTATCCTTGAACTGCGGGACAGTCTGGGCACCACTATTGTGATGGTCACCCATGAATTGGAAAGTATTTTTTCGGTTGGTGATACAGCGATTTTTCTTGATACTGAGGCAAAAACCATGATTGCATCAGGGGCACCGAAACAGCTATTAAAAGAATCTACAGACCCCAGAGTCATTAATTTTCTGTCCCGTAGCGTTTAATCCTTTTATTGCGATCCAGGGATTAAAGGAAAACCATGCATACCAGAAAAAAAGTTGATCCACGCACAATTGGTATCTTTGTTATCGGTGCCGTTGTCCTGATTGTTGGGGGGTTGGTTTTTTTTGGCCCGGGCGGACTTTTCACCGAAACCAGTCGCTATGTCATTTATTTTGAAAGTTCGGTTAAAGGCTTAAACGTCGGTTCGCCGGTACGTTTTCGCGGAGTCAGGATTGGTCAGGTCAGAGAAATCAGCATCAGGGTTCGCCCCAGCGATCTCGAATTTCATATTCCCGTGGTGATTGAACTCGATCCCAAAAAAATCACCGCAGAAGGATCCGGACAGGGCCTTTTTGAAACATTAAAAACCAGCGTTCAGGCAGAGGATCCAATTTTGCCTTTGATAGCTGAAGGCTTAAGAGCCCAGCTGCAACTTGACAGCCTGGTAACCGGACAATTGTTTATTAATCTGGATATGGTTCCTGCATCGCCGGTCTCAAGGGTTGACCTGCCCAGCGACTACCCACAGATTCCTGCTATCAGCTCGAGCCTGGCAGAACTGACAAAAACCTTTGAAGACCTCCCCTGGCAGCAACTGGTCGACAAATTGATGCAATCTGCTGATGGCGTACAGCGGCTATTCAACTCTTCGCACCTTCACAATGCCGTTGAACAGTTTGATAACACCACCGCCCTGCTCAATGAGTTGCTTAGTCAGATGAATACCAGTATTCCAGCACTTATGGGCAACGCTGAAGAAACATTGAACAAATCGCAGAAAACCCTGACCGGCATCGATGCCAACATTGAGGCAGCTTTTCAAGACATTCAACTCACCCTCGAATCCGCCAGATTGTCCGTTGCTGCTATGGAGCAACGGATTACCCCGATGACAGAAACCTTTGATCGCGGCATGGAGGCTTTTACCCAAGCATCGGACAGGGTCACTGCGACCATGGGTCAGTTTGAATCCCTGACCACCGAAGACTCTCCCTTGTTGCAGCAGTTCAGCATCACCATGCAGGAACTCAATCGGACCTTGCGCAGCCTGCGCACCCTGGTTGATGAAATTGAACGCAATCCACAAATACTTTTGCGCGGCCGAACTCTGGAGGACTAGATGAAGTTATGTCGCTACATGATCTTGACACTGCTGGTGATATCAACATCGGCTTGTATTCAACTGGGAGAATCCGTTGTTCCCAGCCAGTATTATGTTCTCGAACCCATGACCAGTAATACTGATATTTATTCAGATAAAAGTTTAGTTATTGCTATTGAACTTTTTGATTTTCCTGAATACTTAAAGCGCCCTCAGATTGTTCAACATCAACAAAACATGATTTATTTTACCGATACACAACGGTGGGCAACTTCACTGGAAGATCAGGTTCTGTCACTGTTAACCAGCAATCTTGCAATGTTACTGCCTCAGGCAACTATCATTATCAGCCCCTGGCAGAGCAACGGACATGTCGATCATAAGCTGCAGATATCGGTAAACAAACTTTCAGGGGCATTAGGACAGCAGACTGATATTGATATTCGCTGGTACAATGTAGATAAAAACGGAAAAAAACACAGTGGTCAGTTCGTTGATCGTCGACCCATCAATGACAGCTATGAGGAATTTGTCAGGGCGTTGAATCGTGGATTGGATAAATTGAGCAAAACATTGGCGCTGGAACTAGCAAAGCCGGAACAGTGAATATCCCGGCTTTGCTGATCAAACACTCCCCCTCACCTTAGCCCTCTGCGTCGCGAGAGAGGGGACACACGTATCAATGGAAGATTGGTTATAATCAGCAAAAATTACATTGATGCCGCCGCTTCCGCAAGAAAGATCCTTGTCAGAAAGAAAGCGGCTCAACTGTTGTTGATCAACGCCAACGCCCGCTCCAGCCTGGTGATTGCGCGCTCCTTGCCAATAATCTGCAGAATGTCGTAGATACCGGGACTGGCGGTACCGCCGGTCAACACCACCCGCAGGGGTTGGCCGATCTTGCCGAACTTCAGTCCGGTGGTTTCCATCACTAAAGCCAAACCTTTTTCGATCGCATCGTGATCAAAAGCACTTTGTTGCGCCAGCACATCCCGCACGCAGATCAGCATGCTTTGTTGCTCTACGGTTATAAACTTGGCTTTAGCCGCCTCATCAAAAACCACTTCATCACGATAATAAAAAGCAGCTCCTGCAGCCATTTCAACCAGAGTGGCCGCACGTTCCTGCAAACTTTTAACGACAGCAACCAGATCGGGTCCGGATTCAACGCTGACACCTTCTGCATCAAGAAACGGCAGTAATAGCGTAGCCAGGCGCTCTGGATCACCGGTTTTAATATAATGACTGTTAAGCCATAGCAGTTTTTCCGGATTGAATACGCCGGCGGAGCGCCCTACTCCTTCGAGGCTGAATTTTTCAATCAAATCGGTCATACTGAATATCTCTTCATCCCCCAGCGACCAGCCCAGACGCACCAGGTAGTTGACCAGCGCCTCCGGCAGATAACCCAGGTCTTTGTAAGCCATGACCGAGGTCGCACCGTGGCGCTTGGACAGACGCTTTTTATCGGCACCAAGAATCATCGGTACGTGGGCAAATTCCGGTACCTGATAGCCCAGGGCCTGATAGAGCAGAATCTGCCGTGGGGTATTATTGAGGTGATCATCACCGCGAATCACCAGGGTGATACCCATCTCGGCATCATCGACAACCACGACAAAGTTATAAGTGGGAGTGCCGTCGCTGCGCTGGATGATCAGGTCATCCAGTTCTTCATGGCTGAACGTTACTGATCCTTTAATCCGATCAGCAACGACAGTTTCACCAGCGGCTGGTGGCAACTTAAAACGGATCACATGCGGTGCATCAGGATGATCGCTGCGTTTGCGACAGGTACCATCATACTTGGGTTTACGCCCCTGTTTCATCGCCAATTCACGCTTGGCATCGAGCTCATCCGGGGAACAATAGCAACGGTAAGCCTTGCCGCTGTTGAGCAATTGCATCACTTTTTGCTGGTAAAGGCCAAAACGTTCAGTCTGATAATAAGGCCCTTCATCACAACGCAAACCAAGCCATTCCATAGCATCAAGAATAGCCTGCACCGAATCTTCGCTGGAACGCGCCAGATCGGTATCCTCAATTCTTAAAACAAAGGTTCCCTGCTCTTTTTTTGCCAGAAGATAGTTGAACAAGGCGGTTCTGGCACCACCGATATGCAGGTATCCCGTTGGACTGGGAGCAAAGCGTACACGTAAATCAGACATGAAAACTCCTTGGTTAAATAAACTGTCCCGCCGCAAGCAGCAGGGCAGTAGAATTTAGAAGACCGAATTCAGAATCCGGGAGAAAATCCAAAGGCACCATCTTGGCGACAATGACGTCTGAATCCCGAGCTTAATCTATCAACAGCCCAGCATACCCAACAACCCGATCGTTATCACCACTTGTTTCCCCGGAATGGCTGTAACGGATCAGTTCACAGTCCTGAGCACCCAACAATCCGGCAGCTTCCATCACGGTAACGACAGCAAATACACCACACATGCTGATCTGCTGGTCAGTCACCACCTGATAGAGCCGCTGTGGCTCAAAAGCAGTCATGGCATCGATGGCTAGAGCATCAAGTCGGGTATTTTCTGCGGCCGGCAAGAAATGATTCATATCGCTGCTGGCTATCAGCAATACCGGTTCATTCCAGCTTTTAATGGCCCGGGCAACACCTGCTCCTAATTCAATCAACTGTTCCAGCCCGCAATGCTTTAAAGCAATGGGAACAATTTCAAGCTGCGGCTGGACATATTGCAGAAAGGGAAGCAGCACTTCAAGGGAATGTTCCTGCTGATGAGCACTATCATCGAGTTCCAGCTGAGGTATTTCCTCGCGCAGATGGGCACGCAAATCTGCGGCAACAACAACTTCCCCCAAAGGGGTGGCCCAGGCATCGACGGCACTGACAGCCATCTGCTTTCCTTTACCGTGATGATTGGGGCCGAGCAGAATCACCTGTTGCGGCACGTTGATACGGGAAATCACCTCGCCGGCAACCTCGCCGGAATACACATAACCGGCATGGGGTAACACCGCCGCCGTAGCCCGATGCTGATCACCCTTTGGAATATAGGTTGCCAACTGGCGTTTTAGTTCAACGGCATTGGCTGGATAAAAAAGACCGGCAACAACGGGTTGACGAATCATGTTCACCTCCAGGGAATAAAGATCCTGTGTGTTAGTTACGATCCTGTTACAGGTTGAAAACGATTTTAACGCCGATCAACATCAGCACCACAGCAAAAATCCGAATCAGTTTGGTTTGACTGGTTCTGCCGGCAAAGCGGACACCCAGACGCGCACAGATGATCGTCACCGGTGCCACCAGCAACACGACCAGCCAATTAACATAGCCGATGGAATAAGGGGCAACGGCTATCTGCTGCAGACCATGCCAGATATAACCTGTCACTGCCGCCAGAGACGAAACGACAATCAAAGCACTTGAATTTCCCACCGCCAGGCGCATCGGCAGATGCAACAGCAACAACAGCAGCGGAACCGTGACGATTCCACCACCGATACCAAAAAATGCTGAAAAAGATCCACCGATAAAGCCAACCACAACAAATTTCCAGGGGCGGGCACAGTCAATACATTCTGGGGGAAGATAAGGTTGTTTAAAAAACAGCAATCGTACACTGATAATAATCTGCAGCAGACCGAAACAGATTTTCAGAATACTGCCGGAAACCAACGATGCAATGGTAGCTCCGAGCAACCCGCCAATCACCCCACCGATTGACAGGTAAAGTATCATCTCACCATGGATATTGCCACGTTTGCGATGGCCGAAAGTGCTACTGATAGCAGTTGGCAGGATAATCGCGAGACTGGTGCCAAAAGCGGTATGGACAACCAGATCTGGCGGAAATCCGGCTATAGGGAAAAGCCACAAGAATAGCGGCACCAGAATAACGCCGCCACCAATTCCCAGCAAACCCGCCAGAAAACCGGCAATGATCCCGAACGTTATGGTCAGACTGATGACCTGCGGAGTCAGAATATCCATGGAGAACAACCATCGGGTAGGAGGCAGGGTCGCCCCTGCCGTCCTCCCACACCACCGTACGTACG